>NZ_JBMPPN010000001.1:0-385708 GCF_049340165.1 Undibacterium sp. Xuan67W | reverse complement strand
TTGATTACATCGAAGTGTTCTACAATCGCAAACGGCGACATAGTCATTTGAATCAGATGAGTCCCCTAGCTTTCGAGCAACAACAATTTGGAAGTTAAGAGTTGTCTACGAAATTAGGGGAAGTCCAATGCTGGTTAGCGATCTTTGTAAATTGTCTGGCTATCTGTTGGTTTGGTATTCAAAGCTAGTGAGATAGTGTTAAAAAGTTCAATGTCGTGGACGGGCTTATGCAAGATACGCAATACGCGCCCTAATCTATCTTTCTTCTGCTCCTCGCTAACATCTTGTCCAGTCAAGACAATGACTGGTAACTCAGGATCAAACACTTGTAGTTTTTCAATTACCTCGAAGCCAGATATCTCTGGCATTTGTAGGTCGATTAAAATACACGCAGGCCGGTTTAAGCAACGGCTGGTCAAAAACTTTTTTCCAGAAGAGAATGCATGCGCTTCCATTCCGGCGGAGCGCAATAAACGTAGGAGTGCCCGACGTATTCCTTCGTCGTCGTCGATTACTGCAATCCATGTAGATGTATTTCCCATGAGAAGCAGTTTATTTCCGGAAATATTATTTCGATATTGGACCTTAGTCCAATAAGAGGTGAGGTTTTGTAAAACGATGTGGAGAAGGTGGGCGTAATTTCAGCCTAGAACTATCCTCGTTAATCTTTCAGTTTTTGCAGTAGATGGATGAGCGCGGCGAATGTAGGCACGCCCATTTTACTCATCACTTTAGCCCTATGAGCCTTAATCGTCTTTTCAACGGTACCGAGTTCTGCCGCGACTTGCTTGTTGAGTTTGCCTTCAACGATCAAGTGCAAAACTTCAAGTTCACGCGGTGTTAGGCTATCTAGTCGGGTTTGTATTGCGTTTTTCTCTGCTTTATCCCGACGAACGAGCCGATTTCGTTCGCATGCACCTTTCAACGCAGCTAACAATTTATCGCCATCAACCGGTTTGGTTAAAAAATCCTGTGCGCCTGACTTCATTGCGAGCACACCCGCATCGATACTGCCGTGGCCCGTCAAAAAAATTATTGGCAAATCACTACCTATTTCCTTCAATTTATTTTGAAGAGCCATTCCGTTCATGCCTGGCATGGCCAAATCGAGTACCAGACATCCTGCTTTATTAAAATTGCCGCTATCGAGGAACGCATGTGCTGATTCATAGGTGATCGCGTTTAGACCGGCAGACCTAAGCAAACGCGACATTGCCTTGAGCAAAGCTGGCTGGTCATCGACAAAAAAAATGCTGGCTGAATCTGTCACGAAGTCAACTCTTGATTTATCGGCAAACGAAAGCGAAAACTCGCACCTGTACTTGGGTGCGAGCTATGATTTTCACACCACAGTTGGCCGCCGTTGGCTTCAATAATACTTTTGCAAATTGATAAACCAAGCCCCATGCCATTTTCTTTGCTCGTATAAAAAGCCTCGAAAATTTTGCTCCTCAAGACTTCAGGCACGCCGGGACCATAATCATTGACACTAACTTCAACGCGGTTATCTTGGGTTAATTGGGTATTTATTTCAATAATTCGCTGATTACTATCTAGCCCAGTAATCACTTCGCCAGCATTCATGATGAGATTGATCAGGACTTGCTGCAACTGCACGGGGTCAGCAATAATCGTCGGTAAATCGTCCTGCAACTCACTTAACAAAGTGATGCCCTGATTGATCATGTCATTGCGCATGATACGTATAGCTTCCAGAGCGAGTTGATTGACATCTACAGTCTGATTTTCATGACTTTGTTTTTCAAATAAGCGGCGTAGTCGGCGGATGATTTCACCTGCGCGTTTGTCTTCATCAACAATATCTTGCAATATTTCGGCTATTTCTTGAATGTCTAAATCTGGGCGGACCAAGAATCGCTGTGCTGCTTGAGCATTGCTCAATATCGCTGTCAAAGGTTGATTTAATTCATGCGCAAGTGCGCCGGACAACTCCCCCATCGTTGCAACACGCGCAAGGTGCATTACTTCGATACGCTTTTGCACTAACTCAAGCTCCACTCTTTTTCGCATTGATATATCTACAGCTACACCGCGGGTCAGCAGTGGAACATCACTCTCATCAAACTCTATCTGCCAGACTACCGCCAACCATCGTTCTGTTAAATCTGGCAAGACAACCCTGATTTCTGCCTGAAATCGAGGCTGCCTATTATTCACATAATCACTAGTGATATTCTTAAGATGACGACGGTCTGCCGGGTGGATGCGCTCGATCACCATGTCAAGACTTAAGGCTTCGTCCTGACGATATCCAAACAGTCTGCGCCATTCTGTCGACGCCCATAATTCTTCTGTTCTGAGATCTCGAATCCACGTTCCGATATTTGCAATATCGTTGGCCATGGTTAGACTCAATTGGATTGCTCGCACGTCATTTTCACGTACTTGAAGGCGATCTGATAATTGCAACTCATGTTCGCGTCGTTCGCGTTCGCTTTCGGTGATATCTCGAATGATGGCAATTACCGAATCATAGTTACAAGGTGTTAGCCTCACTTCAAATTGCATTTCTGAGCGATCTTTTTGCGTGACAGCATAGCGAAATTCCTGCAGCTTACCGCTGTCTAAAGCTTGTTTTATCGCGTCGAGATACAGAGTAGCTATTTTATGTGGCAAAACATCCGACACTTTAAGTTTTAATAATTCTTCTCTACTCTGTGGCATCTTGCCAGTATCGGGTATGTGAGCCTCAAGGTACTGGCCATGACGGTCGATGAGAAATATTAAATCAGGAATCGCATTCACTAATGCACGATTTTTTGTCTCAATTTCACTCAGTGCATTTTGTGCATGTTTGAGTGAGCTGATGTCCGTTACCAGCACAAAAAAACCTTGTACAACCCCATCAATCTTATGCGCGATGTATTGCGCCCATGCGTAGCTAATTTCACCGTTAGTTTTAGTCAAAGTTCGTTCGAATTGCTGATCTACACCATTCAAAACTGCTTTGATATACTGGAAATTCTTTGCAAACAACTCTTTTCCTAGTAGCTCTTCCATATGTATCCCACACATTTGTGCGGTTGAGCGACCGAACCAGTTCAAATACTGACTATTTGCATATGTACAGCGTAACCCGGTATTCCAGTAAGCAACCAGAGCCGGAACGTTTTCGGCAACCATATTAGTGAAATGTTCTTCTGTCGCTACGCTATTTTGCTTCCCTTGTTGCCTCGATATATCCGAAAATTGTATGCCTACATAAGTTTGCCGATCGTTAATTTGAATTAAAACAATAGCCAGACGTAACAGCGTCAATTTGCCATCAGTTCCTTTTACCCGGATGTCACATGTAGATTCCCGCCCGGGCTCGAATAGTCCAGCTACCTGTGCAGCAAATATACTTTGATCTTCAAAAATGAACGCATCCAGCGGTATTCCTAAAAGGGTTTCTATACTTGTGCCAAGCAAGTCTGCGACTGATTGATTGGCATGCAGTATCAAGCCATGCTCGTTTAAAATGATGCAAGCGGTCTTCAATTGCTGGGAAAAATATTCGAAATAGGCTTGATTAGTCTGAGTTGATGTTTGGGCGCGCCTTAGTTCAGCATTTTCTTGTTCAAGTTGCTTAATCTGGTAGATCAGATTTTGCATATTGATTTTCTCCCGTTGCCTTTTCGAAAAATCGTTCTGAAGATTTAAACAAATATTAGTTGTCAATAAAAAATTTAATGATGGCACTCACATTTTTTATTAATTAAATAGTTTGGCTCATGGCACTACCCATTTTGCTACTTAAATAAGCTTGTTGAAAATAATAATCTATCCCTCATCTCTCAAACTAAAAATTTCGAAAAACGTTGCGTGCATTTAACAATGGCTTTCATTTTTCTGTCGGTTCTTTCATGAAATTTTTTCTTATGTGCTGAATGACTCATATGAAGTATTTCGTATGTTCTACTCAACACAAATAGTACTTTTATTGAAGCTACGACCTTCATAGCAATACCACGCGAGAGTTTATTTGCCGGACGAGATGCCACGATATTGATTTACATCGAGTACTAAAAAGTACTGGAGTAGTAAGATCATCATGCCGTCAAAACGAACAGTTAATGAAGGTTTCCGCTGGATACCTACAGTGAAGCAATCATCGGCGAGAAATCAACTAAATACATATCGACCAAATGGTGCAATTATGTTGATTTTGCCGCTTGCCGTAGGCTCCTAGAATGGTTGAATCAAGCGGTATCGTACGCGGTCTTCCAACCCGATCCGAATAGCAAATGACACGGTCAGTAGCGGCCTCGTCTTCTAAGGTCACGAATACAAACCTTTAGCCGTCTGCGTCGTTGCCTGACAGTGACAATGCTACAGCTCCGCGCAAACCTGCCGTCTTCATAACTACCCAAGATAACGCTCGACATCAAACTCATTGCCGTCAACTGATCGCGGACTAGCGTCAGAGGATGTTTACTCAGGATTGAGCCTGTACGGACGCCACTAATTCAGTAGATATTTAATTGTTGAATCTTTCTCGCCGCTAATAAACTTACCTCAAAGGCAGCTATGGTGAAACCGATCAGATGTAAAAAAAGGGCTATGTCAGCGGTACTCTAAAAGCAGCCGTAGACTGGATTTTGGTCGACCTCCGCGTATGGGTACGCTGCAGCCCGTCACATTGAAATATAAATAGCTTGAGAGAAACTATAATAGATCGCTTATTTCATTCCGGTACGTAAAGTGCATTGATTCAAACAAATTAATTGACGCAATAAATGCGAAACGAGTCCGTTATTAAATGGTTAAAAAAGGTAGCGAAAAACTAGATAGTTTTTATGTTACGAGTATCAGTGTGGGGGTGTCTATTTTTTGAATTAAAAAAACACGTTAAATCAATTAGTTAGTTTCTCTATTCGACGCTCCCCCCTCGAATTAGGTGAAATTCATCAGGAGTTGAATATGACTGAAGAAACATCAATCCTGCTAGGTTCTTGTCACTGCGGTGCAGTGCGTCTGACCTTGCCTTCGTTGCCGGAAACGGCAATAAAATGCAACTGTTCTTTATGTCGACGTCTAGGTGGTCTCTGGGCCTACTATCCGTTCGGTGCAGTGAGAATTGAGGGACATCCCGAAAATACAACTGACTACGTCTGGGGGACAAGACCTTAAGAACCGTTCGATGCAAAATCTGTGGCTGCCCAACGCATTGGGAGCCTATCGGGGGAGTGCTCGGGGACAGGCATGGTGTGAATTTGAGTAATTTTGCACCCCGCCTTCAAGAGTCGATCCAGGTGCGCTACTTCGACGGAGCGGATACCTGGACTTTTATTGACCGTTAATGCCTGTTGATAGGTGCGTGATTCTCAGTAACATTTCCACGCCACAGACATTTCCTGATTGTGAGGTGGTTGGCGCAAGTACTTCGTCAGCGTAAGGGCAATTTTTTCGTAAGCTACTTAAATTGGTAAAGTGCCTGCGAGTAAAAGAATCTAAAAATCCAGGAAAAATTTCAAATCATTTTGCCTTTTGCGGCGTATCGGTCAAATCAAGATTCTTATTTAATTCTCCGGACTTTCTTGCGGCTTTGATCTCCTCTTTGACTTCAGCTCGCGTTTTTCCGGCATTTTTGTCTGTTTTCGTAGGAATCGGATCGAGATCCAGATTCTTGGTCGCTGTGCCGCTCTTTACAGCAGTGCGGGCTTCTGCTTTGACCTCTGCACGTGTTTTTCCAGTCGTTTTATCTGTTTTTGTTGGAATAGGATCCAAGTCTTGATTCTTATCCAGTTCTCCAGATTTTCGTGCTGCTTTGATTTCCTCTTTGACCTCAGCTCTGGTCTTTCCAGTTGAGGCTGCTGGCGTGCTTGCGGGTGCGGTTTGTGCCGACACTGTAGACACAAAAATAGCAAATGGTAGCGTCAATGCAAAAATAGTTTTATTCATTTTTTTCTTCCTGTGCGGTTATGAGTTCTGCAAAAACAATAATTTTTTTAAATGCCTGACTAATTTAAGCAAGTTACTATTTATATCTGTTTTTTTGACCCGCTTATGTGCGTTAAGCCACATAAGAAAAAAAATTCGAGTTTTTTAAGTTAAATGGATCGTTTCAGTGCAATGAGGAGGTTGAAACGATCTTTTTTGATCGACGATAGTGGGGGATTAATTACTTAATTTTTCGCGAGTAAATATCTTTGATACTTTCCTCAAAATGATTCGCCAGGTTATTACGTTTTAGTTTGAGCGTTGGCGTGATCAGGGTGTTTTCTATGGTCCATGGTTCCAGACTCAGAATGACTGCTTTGGGTTGAGCGTAGTAAGGGAAGGACTCTGTCAATCCACGTATGCGCTTGACTACCGCATCAACAGCCTTAGGTGATCGCAGGCTCTCGCTGTCGTCAGGATTGAGGCCTGACGAGTTTGCTAATTCGATCCAGTAACGCCGATTGAGAACGACGGCGCAACTGATGAAGGGATGATTTTCTCCAAAGGCATAAGCTTGCTCAAACACAGAGTCGTTGGTGACTGCTAGTTCCAGATCGACCGGAGCGATTTTTTCGCCAGTGGAGGTCACGATGATTTCTTTCACGCGTCCCAAAATGCGTACGCGTCCAGATTCTATGGCTGCTTGATCTCCTGTGCGCAGCCAGCCATCGATGAAGGCTTTGGTGGTGTCTTCATCGCGCTTCCAGTAACCACGCATGACATTGGGGCCCCTCACCAAAAGCTCGGCGTTGTCACCGATTCTGACTTCTACCTCCGCAACAGGGCGTCCAACTGTTGCCGGGTCGTTGTCGTTCGGAGCATTAAACGCGACTACCGGTGCAGTCTCAGTCATGCCATATCCTTGGACAATCGGAATACCTAGTCCGAGGAAGCAATGTGAGATCACCGATGATAATGCTGCACCCCCACTCACGGCAACCCGCAGGCGTCCACCGAACTGCATTTGTAATTTTTGCGCAATCAATTTGTCGAAGATCATCCAGGCAGAGGCATCGATCGCGGCATTGAGCGAACCATCCGATAAGCGGCCCTGAGCGCGACAAAACCTGCGCCAGCCTACGCTCATTGCGGTATTGAATAACCAGGATTGTAGCTTTGATAAAGCGAGCTTATTTTGTATCGCACTGAAGACGCGTTCGTAAATTCTCGGTACGGAAATCAGGATAGTCGGGCGTACTTCAAGCAAGTCCTGTGGCAGTTGTTTGGTCGAACGCGAAAATGCTACACAGGCGCCGGCAGCGATGGGCAGATAGTAACCTGCTGTTCGCTCAAAGGTGTGAGAGAGCGGCAAAAAGGAGAGGAAAACATCGGTGATGACCGGTGCTACACGCTGTACGACAGCTTTGACATTTGACATCACGTTTGTGTGGGTCAGCATCACGCCTTTTGGCTTACCTGTGGTGCCGGATGTGTACACAAGTGCGGCAAGCTCATTCGCCACCGGCGTTTGCACTAAGGCGGTGTTATTGCTGCCGGATGCCAGCCATTCGTCTAAGCTTGTTACGGGAACTGAGGACATGACGAAGACAGGTATCGACGATTTTTCGAGGACGACGACCTGGCGCAATGCAGGTAAATCGAGACCTACTGAAGCAATATCTACCCACTGCTGATAGCTTGCTGCAATCAAAAAAGAGGCGTCGCTATCGCTCAAAATGTAAGCAATACTGGCTGGGTTATCGAGCGCATGCATAGGTACGGGCACACACGCAAGCGCGAGACTAGCCTGATCTATGCACACGGCATGTAGGCCGTTCGGTAGCAAGATCGCTATACGAGATCCGGATGCCAGGTTTAATCCGGAAAGCGCTTTAACAAAACCGGTTACGCGCTCATTGGTTTGTTGCCATGAATAGCTTTGCCATTGCGCATTGGCCTCATCGTATTGCCGATACGCTTCGGCATCAGGTGTTTGTTGTACGCGCCATGAAAATAATGCTGGCAAGGTCTGAAGCTCAGAAAACTGAGTATTTTGCATATGTAAATTTGAGTTTGACATAGGGTTGTCAGAAAAATGAATTGAATTGGGACGTAACAGCGACGTAACAGCGAGAACGTGTATCGCTTGCAGGGTGTTATGCCGCTCATAAGTCGTTACTTTACCAGTTCGCTCTACACCGGTATTGCGCGTAGTTAAATGGAATGCCGGCAGAACTGGAGGATTGGATTTTTTTGCAGGGTCTTCAGAGGAGCAGATTCAGGACAGAGTTGCGAGGGATTTGCGATAAATTCACCATAGATTAAAAAGATTTATCAGATTTAATAAAATTATCGTTGGTGGAAAGGGCTCGGCGCGAAACTTTATGGTTTTTATTTACTCCAGCCTGATTTCCAGCAGTTCCGACTAGACTTTCGTCCTCCTTGAAGCAACAATCTGGGTTCGATTTATACTACGACGCTATTCGTTTAAAGCTGCTTATACGTGTCACTGCATACTATGTGCGTGTAAGCGCGGTGTTTATTTGTCTTCGCCTGCCAAACGACCGATATCAAACGAAGTCACTACCCCATTTCTAACGGAGATCAGATGCAAACGCTCAAAAAAATACAGTTATGCAGCGCTTTATTCCTCACTTTATGTAGCGTAGCAAGCATCGGTGCAGAGGCCAGTAAAGACGTCGTGGATGCCAAGAAAAAATGGGATGTGAATGCGCCTGCCGGTACAGGTTCTACGGTCAATATTGACACCAGAACAGGTACCTGGATGAGTGTCGATGTGAGCCCGGACGGTAAGCAGATTGTTTTTGATCTCTTGGGGGATTTATATCTGCTGCCCATTGAGGGGGGAGAGGCGAAGGCATTGACTCATAGCATTGCCTGGGAAATGCAGGCAAGGTTTTCGCCGGATGGCAAACAACTGACTTATATGTCTGACGCTGGCGGTGGCGACAACATCTGGATCAT
Source organism: Undibacterium sp. Xuan67W (assembly GCF_049340165.1). NCBI lineage: Bacteria > Pseudomonadati > Pseudomonadota > Betaproteobacteria > Burkholderiales > Oxalobacteraceae > Undibacterium > Undibacterium sp. Xuan67W. The sequence goes on along the minus strand of NZ_JBMPPN010000001.1, from coordinate 376,840 downwards.
GAATGTGGACGGAACAAACGCCCATGCACTGACCAAAGAGGAGTTCCGCTTGCTCAATAATCCAGTATGGCATCCGAACGGTCAGTACATTGCTGCGCGCAAGCATTACACGGGTACACGTTCGCTGGGATCTGGCGAAATCTGGTTGTATCACGTTGGCGGCGGCGCGGGAGTGCAGTTGAACGAAAAGCCCAATTGGCAGAAAGACCTGGGGGAGCCTGCATTCTCTCCTGATGGGCGCTACGTCTATTATTCTCAGGACACGACTTCGGGCAATTCATTTGAGTACAACAAAAACTCGAATGCACAGATTTATCAGATTTTTCGTAAAGATTTAAAAGATGGTAAGACCAAGGCTTTTGTCAGTGGCCCGGGTGGTGCTGTACGTCCAACGCCATCGCCAGATGGTAAGTATCTGGCGTTTGTGCGCAGAGTGCGCAACCAGAGTACCTTGTTCTTGAAGGATCTGGAGACTGGCGAAGAGAAGGTCGCGTGGAGTGAGTTAGAGCGTGACATGCAGGAGACCTGGGCGGTGCATGGCGTGTATCCGTCGATTAGCTGGCTACCCGGAAGTAAGCAATTAGTGGTCTGGGCAAAGGGCAAGCTCTGGCGTGTTGATCCATTTGCCAAGTCTTCGAAGGAAATCGCATTCCACGTAAAAGACACCAGGGAAATTCGTCCTGCGTTACGGTTCGACACCGCGGTAGCACCGGATAAATTTGATGTGCATCAATTACGATGGGTGAATGTCTCGCCGCAAGGCGATAAAGTGGTGTACTCGGCGCTGGGACAACTATATATCCGTGACCTGCCGAATGGTATGCCGCAACGGCTGACGAAGCAGCAGGATCATTTTGAATTCTTTCCGCATTTTTCACGTGATGGACGCAGCATTGTCTTCACCACCTGGGATGATGAAAAACTGGGATCGGTACGCAGTATCGATATTCACAGCGGTCAGGAAACCGTTTTGACAAAGAAGCCAGGAAAATACCTGTCCCCACAATTCTCTCCCGATGGCAAGCAAGTGACCTATGAAAAGTCGCGCGGTGGTTATCTGACCTCGCCATGGTATGGACTGGAAACCGGTATCTTTGTTGTGAACGCTGATGGCAAATCAGCACCGCGCCTGCTTACTGATGATGGGGCCGCGCCGCAATTTGGGAAAGATAATGATGTCGTTTATGTGTCCAGGATGCAGCGCTCTGGCGAGGTCGATTGGAGTACCTCATTGGTCAGGATCGATATCAATAAAAACGAAGAGCAAGCAGTCGCCAAGGGGGAATTCGCCAGTGAGTTCAGTATTTCTCCGGATGGTAACTGGCTGGCGTTTGGCGAGCGTTTTCATACATTCGTCACACCCTTGCCGATGGCAGGAAAACCGGTGACTATCGGCCAAAAAATGGATGGGCTGCCGGTCAGGCAATTGGATGTGAATGCAGGTGATTACGTGCATTGGTCCGGTGACAGCAGCAAGATTCATTTTGCACTTGGCGATGAATTATTCAGTACCGAATTAAAAAACGCTTTCACGTTTTTACCGGGTTCGCCAAAAGAAATCAGCAAGCCTGCAGAGACCGGTCTGAAAATTGGTTTTCAGGAAAAAGCCAATAAGCCTACTGCAACGACCGTCATTTCAGGTGCGCGCATCGTGACCATGAAGGGGGATGAAGTCATTGATAATGGTCGCATCGTCATAAAAGAAAACCGAATTATCGCCGTTGGCAGTGCCGCAGATATTGCAGTGCCGTTTGGCGCGACGCAGATGGACGCGGCAGGTAAAACAATTATCCCCGGCATTGTGGATGTGCACTGGCATGGTGGTATGGGAGAGCGTGAAATTATCCCTCAGCAAAGCTGGATTAACTACGCCTCGCTGGCCTTTGGTGTCACGACTTTGCATGATCCGTCGAACGACACATCAGAGATTTTTAGCCAGAGTGAATTGCAGCGCGCTGGCAAAATTGTCGGTCCGCGAATTTTCTCTACTGGGACGATTTTGTATGGTGCCAAGGCAAACATCAGTGCCGTAGTCAACAATCTTGATGATGCCTTAACGCATCTAAAACGCTTGAAAGCCGCAGGTGCGATTTCGGTGAAAAGCTATAACCAACCGCGCCGCGAGCAGCGTCAGCAGGTCTTGGAAGCGGCGCGTCAGACCGGCATGATGGTCGTTCCGGAAGGCGGCTCCCTGTTTCAGCACAATATGAGTATGGTGATTGATGGTCACACCGGGATTGAGCATGCGATTCCGGTCGCGAATGCTTATGATGATGTAAAACAGTTGTGGTCGCAGACGAAAGTCGGCTACACGCCGACTCTGATCGTTGGCTACGGTGGTCTGGATGGCGAGCATTACTGGTATGCGCGTACGGATGTTTGGAAGCATCCTCTACTGTCGCGCTATGTTCCGCGTACTGTGCTTGAGTCACGCAGCGTAAGGCGTGAGACGGCTCCTGAAGAAGATTTCAATGTCTTTAATATCGCAAAGACGGCGACCGAGTTGCAGCGTGCAGGTGTGCCAGTCAATCTCGGTGCACACGGTCAGCGCGAAGGCTTGGGCGCACATTGGGAAATGTGGACGCTAGCACGCGGCGGTATGAGTTCGCTTGAGGCGATCCGGGTCGCGACGCTGAACGGTGCAAAATACCTGGGAATGGATAAAGATATCGGCTCACTGGAATCCGGTAAGCTGGCTGATCTGGTGATGATCGACGGTGATGTGTTGAAAGATATACGTCAATCCGACAAAATCTCTCACGTGATGCTGAATGGCCGTTTGTATGACTCGGCAACGATGAATGAAGTCGGCGCGACACCTAAGGCCCGCAAGCCGTTTTTCTTCGAAGGAAAAGATGGAGCAGGTATGCCAGTCGACACGTCAGCGCATACTGACGGGCACGGGCATTGATGAGGTGAGCTTCGATATCGATGTTACAGGCTTGTTTTTTTGCTGCCCTGATGAGAAACTCAGAAATAAAAAAGCCGCAATCTGCGGCTTTTTTATTGGAGTGGATTTCCAGATGATGTCGGCATTTTACTACCTGGATTAATCAGTTTTCCTGCTTGAAATTGAATTCTAAAACCTTGGTTTGCGGGCTGGATATTGGCGCGTATTTCCATTGAGTAACTGCCGCTACTACCTCTGCAGGAAAGTACTTCGCTGGCTTAGACTGAAGGATATCTACACTGGATACTCTGCCATCTGTTTCAACGTGAACCCTAGCACTGACTGTACCCTCAGTAATGCCGAGTTTTTCAGCACTTCGTGGAAAACGTGGTTGCACGCTGGACAGTAGTTTGAGTGTGACAGGCTCCGGTGCCGGTGCTGGCTTAGGTGCTGCAACCGCAACGATGGGCGCAGCTGCTGGGACTTCGACCGCTTTTTGTACAACCGCGGGTGTCTGAGCGATCGTTGTTGCCGCTGCCTTTACCGAGTCGCGGGAGTTGATGGCTGTTTTTGCCGCCAGTGCTTTGGCTTCTGCTGCTAGCTTGGCATCCTTAGCGTCTTTTGCCTGCTTCTCTTCTAACGCGATCTGGGCTGCAGTTTTGGTTGATGCCTGATCCATCCATTTAGTGACGTCAGCGGTCTCTTCGGTATGTCGTATCGCATTTTTGACCAAGCCTGTTGGTTGCGATGAGATGGGTTCCGCGGCTGCGGGAGGCGTACTTGCTGCCTCTTCGGGCGGTGAGGTTTTCTGGCATGCGGTGATTAACATGCTGATACAAAATAAATTGAACAACAGAACACAAAATTTTCTTATTTCGTTTTGTACTACCTTATTCATAGCGCCCCTCATGAAAAACGGATAACAACAGATAACAGCGGATAACTAAAACCAAGTTGCCTAACACAATCAATTGTGCACTTAAATGATGCGGAAAACAAAAAGATGCCCCATTAAAATGCGCCATTACATTGCCAGAAACTAAGATTACCACTCAAAATGTTTCAAAGTGTAAATATTAATGCTGACACGAGTAAGCCCGTTTAGCAATATCCAGATCACAAAAAAACTCGCCATGTGCAGGTTGGATGCGCAAGGTGACAAGTCTTGATATTACTTGCCATGCAGGAACTATGCCAAATTTCTCTATTGGTTTTTTTTCGTGTTTATTCGTGGTGTAAATGTAAATTTTTTATTCAATTGGCAGATTTTTTTGATTTGACTGAAGTAATTTTTAACAAACACAGTCCGGTATTCTCAATTGCCATTCTGTCTGGCGGGCTAAATCCATTACAATAGAGGGTTACATATATACAGTCGCATAACGAATTACTGAGAACTACTAAAATTGATGTCCGGCACTTCGTACGGATACCGAATTGTTGATAGATTCTGTAAATTCAGCTGCGACGAGCCGTACACTGTCTAGGAAATCCTCATGAGCATGTCAAATACCCAAGAAATCGTTGAAGAATTGCGCGCTGGTCGCATGGTGATACTGGTCGATGAAGAAGACCGTGAAAACGAGGGCGACCTGGTGTTGGCTGCCGAGTTTGTAACGCCGGAAGCGATTAATTTTATGGCGAAGTTCGGTCGCGGCCTGATTTGCCTGACGCTGACAGAAGAGCGGTGCGATGAGTTGAATCTGGCAATGATGTCGAGTCGTAACGGCACCGCCTACGGAACTAACTTCACGGTATCTATTGAGGCAGCCGAGGGGGTAACTACCGGTATTTCGGCAGCAGATCGTGCGCGTACCATCCAAGTCGCTGTAGATAAAAAAATGACGGCAAATGACATCGTTCAGCCTGGTCATATCTTCCCCCTGAAGGCGCAAAAAGGCGGCGTGCTGATGCGTGCCGGTCATACAGAGGCAGGTTGTGATCTGGCGGATCTGGCTGGCTTGACTCCGGCAGCGGTGATCTGCGAGATCATGAAGGACGATGGCACCATGGCGCGCTTACCGGATTTGATGGAGTTTGCCAGAGAACATGGATTGAAAATTGGTACGATCGCCGATTTGATTCACTACCGTAGTCAAACGGAGAGTATTGTCGAACGCGTTGCCGAGCGTGAAATGCAAACTGTCCACGGTAGCTTTAATGCTGTTGTCTATCGTGATAAACCAAGTGGTTCCGCGCATCTGGCTCTGGTACATGGTCACATTACACGAGATAAAGAGGCATTAGTGCGGGTGCACCAGCCAGTCTCGATACTTGATCTGCTGGAAAGTAAAATTACCACGCATTCATGGAATGTTGCCGCAGCGATGGCGGCGGTGCAGGCTTCTGACGCAGGCGTCATTGTCTTGCTGAATTGTGAAGAAACTGCGGAGCAGATGTTTGATCAATTCAAAGCATTGAACACCCCGGATGCACGTCCACAATCTCGTGCGGCACGGATGGATTTACGTAACTATGGTATCGGTGCACAGATTTTGAAGGATGTCGGAGTTGGTCGCATGAAGCTGCTGGCAAATCCGAGAAAAATGCCCTCAATGACGGGCTTTGACCTTGAGGTGGTCGGTTACATGGACAAGCCTTGATACCGCCGGTATCAAATAAAAAAGCCAATCAGAACTACTGTAAAAAATACCCGGGCGTCAGTTTGTCGTCCATACTTGAATAATGACATAGCAGCGCACAAGCGCAAAAAGGGAAGATCATGACTGTAGGACATTACGAATCAAATCTGGACGGCGCTGGTGTGCGCGTAGGTATTGTGCAGGCTCGCTTTAACGAAACTGTGGGCAATGGCTTGTTGTCTGCTTGTCTGGCTGAATTGACGCGTCTGGGTGTATTGAACGAAGATATTTTGCACGTTACTGTGCCTGGCGCACTGGAAGTGCCGCTTGCATTGCAAAAGCTGGCCGAGACAAACCAGTTTGATGCGCTGATTGCCCTGGGTGCAGTGATTCGCGGTGAGACCTATCATTTTGAGCTGGTTTCCAATGAGTCCGGTGCCGGCATTACACGCGTCGGTTTGGATAGCGGGATCCCGATTGCGAATGCGATTTTGACCACAGAGAATGATGCGCAAGCCGAAGTCCGTATGGCGGAGAAGGGTGCCGATGCTGCTCGTGTTGCTGTTGAAATGGCAAACCTGACACTGGCACTGGAAGAACTGGCCGAAGCAACTGAAGATACGGGTTACGACGCTTAAGAGCGTCACCCAATTAAGTAGAGATGACTATGACGAACAAAACCCTGCACGCTAATCCCAGCAAAAGCCGCTCGCCCAGACATCGTGCGCGCGAATTCGCCTTACAAGGTATATACCAGTGGCTGCTGAATAACGAAGACTCAGGTGTAATCGACGCCCACATTCGCGAGGCGCATGGCTTTGATAAAGCGGATCGTGAGCATTTTGATGCCTTGCTGCATGGCGCCATCAATCAGTCAATACAGTTGCGTGAAGAAATCACGCCTCTGATCGACCGTACGATTGCTGAGCTGTCGCCAATTGAGCACGCAGCTTTGTTGATTGGTGCTTACGAATTAAAACATCACATCGAAATTCCTTACCGCGTCGTGATCAACGAGGCTGTTGAATTGACCAAATCCTTTGGCGGTTTAGATGGACATAAATATGTGAATGGCGTGCTGGATAAATTGGCCGCAAAATTGCGGACAACCGAAATCAGCGCCGGAAAATAATGAACGTGTTATTGAAGCTCTGATGAATATCAGATTCTGATGCGATGACTTGCCGATAAACCGTCTTATTTCTGAATGAAATGAGGCGGTTTTTTTGTGTCTTATCATTGTTTGAATTTCCGTGGAATCTCGCAAACCTGTCAAATGACAACTACAAAAAATTAAGCTCATGGAAAAAAATCTCGCCTCCCGTTTGGATAATATCGCTCCTTTTCATGTAATGGAATTAGCCAAAATGGCGGCTGATCTTGAGGCGCAAGGGCGTCATATTATCCATATGGGAATCGGTGAGCCGGACTTTACTGCGCCGCAGATTGTGATTGATGCCGCTGGCAAAGCCATGGCAGACGGGCGCTTGCAATATACCTCTGCCCTTGGCGTACCTGCCTTGCGTGAGGCGATTGCCCGGCATTATCTTGATACGTTTGGGTTGGTAATCCCTACCAGTCGCATCATTGTGACTGCAGGGGCGTCCGCCGCATTGTTGCTGGCGTGCGCCGCGCTGGTCGAACCCGGGGCAGAAGTTTTGATGCCAGATCCATGTTATCCGTGCAACCGCCATTTTGTCGCGGCATTTGAGGGGAAAGCTCGTTTGATTGAGAGCGGTCCTCAGCAGCGCTTCCAGTTGTCAGATGCAATGGTGAATGAACACTGGAGTGAGGCAACTAGAGGTGTACTGCTGGCTTCTCCCTCGAATCCGACGGGGACGTCGATTGATCATGACGAGCTCGCACGCATCATCACAAGCGTTAAAGCGCGCGGTGGATTTACGATTGTGGATGAAATTTATCAGGGCTTGTCTTATGAGGGGGCGCCCTTTTCGGCGCTATCTCTGGATGATGATGTGGTGGTGATCAACAGCTTCAGTAAATATTTCAATATGACAGGATGGCGTTTGGGCTGGCTGGTGGTGCCGGAGCGTATCGTGCCGCATATTGAGAAGCTTGCTCAGAACTTGTTTATATGTGCTTCGTCTGTGGCGCAGCATGCAGCAATCGCCTGTTTTTCGCCAGAAGCTCTGGCTGTCTATGAAGAGCGTAAAGCAGAATTTAAACGCCGGCGCGATTACATCGTTCCCGCCTTGACTGCTCTGGGTTTTGAGGTGCCCGTGATGCCGGATGGCGCGTTTTATGTCTATGCGGATTGTTCGCGTTTTTCTGCTGATGCCGATAAATTTACCCGTGATTTATTGCAAGAGGCCGGTGTCGTGATTGTGCCAGGTCTGGATTTTGGCACTTCAGGTGCGCGACGCTATGTCCGTATCTCGTATGCGACCTCGATGGCGAATTTACAGGAAGCCGTGCGGCGTATCGCAGAGTTTTTATCACGGCCAGCCGTATAAACTTGTAGTAAAAATCGCTGACGTAAATAACGTGCCTTTCATTTTATTGCGATGCTGCTGAGCCTGCCTTATGTGGTTTTATTAGACTTAATTTGACTTAATCAAAGGTATATTCCAGCAGCACCTGAGACAACTGGCCATTGATACCGCTCCAGGTGCTGCGGCCGTGCCCTTTGATGCCTGCCAGCTCACCGGTACCGGAACCGCTCAGCACGTTCAATGTGCTTTCTGACTTGCCGGATTTAATGCTGCCGACGTGTTGCAAGATAAATCCGCCGTGACGATTGCCGATCTTGCCGGTCAGGTATTCGAGTCCGACGAAGTTGGCGGATTGCGCTGTGGCAGAGAAGGTCAGGCACTCAAAACAAGATTCAGCCTCAATATCGCCTGCATAGCGATGTTTCACTTTGGACTGGGTAAGACCGGTGAGCAGGTTGAATTTTTCGTCCATCCCTTTCAATTTGATAGTTCCTAAAGCAAGCATATTCTCCCTCATACTGTTAAACAACAGACAAATAGTGTGCAGACTTGATTCATCGACAGTCGGAGTGTGACCTGTGTGTCGTGCTGATGAAGAGTCAAGTCAGCGTGAGTCAATCTGCTTATGGAAGACGAAGACACGCTGATTTTTCACCTTGTGGGTATCACTGAACTTGCCAAAGGGAACAAAAGCCTGATAGGGCGATATGTCTTGCTTGGTGGATCAGTGGGCTAATTATTACGGAAATTAAAAACAAATCGGCGACAGGAAATTGGATCCTTTTGCCTAATGTTGTCATCCTGTAACAATTAGGTAACGAAGTATTTCAAAAATGCCATATCATGTCCACTAACAAATTCGCATACCTCATGTATTTTTGTTATAGGTGTAGGGTGAATTTAATTTGCCGATTCTTTTTGAATAGCAAACACTCGGGTGACATTGTGAGCACTTTTTAAGTAATGTTTCGTTATATTATTTGCATACTCCCCGTTAAATTACTTTGAAATGCCTTAATCGCGCTTGAATTTATAGTGTTTTTGAAAAATACTTGGGTGAGTATGCTGATATGCTCTATTTGAATGTCGAATAAATAAGGAGTAAGGGATGATCCAGTTTAGACAAATCGAAGCTTTTCGTTGCCTTATGATTGCAGGCACCAGTGTTGGTGCCGCGCGGAAAATGAACATCACGCAACCTGCGATTAGTCGTTTGATTGCTGATTTAGAAGAAACGCTCGGCTTCAGGTTGTTTAATCGCGACAAAGGGCGGCTGGAGCCGACTTTGGCGGGTGTGCGTTTTTATAGCGCTGTCGAGGAAAACTTTCTTGGACTGGAGCGTTTGTCGCAGGTCGCCAGCAATATTCGTAATGAGGCACCTCAGGGCATCACGATTGCCTGTTTACCGATCTTGTCCTCCTCCATCTTGCCGCTGATCCTGCGCGAGTTCTTTAAATACCATCAGGACGTGCCGGTGACTGTGGATAGTTCAAATGCACCAGAAATCCTAGTGCGCTTGCAGGATCAAAAAGTCGATATGGCGATTTGCATGGCGTTCCCGCCGCTGGCGGGGATAGAACAAGAGATTTTCAAGGAAGCGAGTGTGATGTGCGCGATGCCAGTCGGTCATCATTTAACCAGCAAGGAAGTGATTGAGCCGATGGATCTCGATGGAGAAGACATCATTGGATTTTTTCCTATCGTATCGCAGAGCTATGAATTAGAAACCCTGAGACTGAGTGAAGCGGGAAGTCGTCCAATCCATCGGGTCAAGACGCAAACCTCGCACACGCGCTATGCCATGGTTGCGAACGGTCTGGGCGTCTCGATTGTTGAGCCGTTTGGTGCAAAGCTCTGGCTTAAAAATGGCGTCGTGGTGCGTCCTTTTTCCAGCGATATCCGTCATCAGTATGTATTGGCTTGTCCTAGCGGCGGCAAACGCTCTGAGCTGATGCATGATTTTCGCGAGGCGGTACTGAAGGTCGCGAAGGATTATGATTTTGGCGTTGAACAATAAAAAAAGCCGTCTGCTGATGCTGACGGCTTTTTCACGACCAAAACATACTAGTTCTGGTAGCAATGCTTAATTACTGACTGCAAGTCGGTTATAGCTTGGCAATTTGCTCCGGATGGGCAGGCTTCGATTCGGCAGCTTTTGCCTCGGTCACGGCATCACTCTTAGGTGCTGGTGCATTCTGTGGCGCTGGCGCAGGTGCTGGTACGGGAGTAGAGGTGAATGTTGGTACATTTTTACCCGTAGCGACATCCTTCAGACGACGGTATTCCGCCATCACACGTGAGCCATAGCCTGCATCGTTTTCAAAAGCCGCCGCACCCACGTAGAGTTTGAGACCTGCTTCAACCGAACCTCCACGCAAGACATAATCTTTCAAAATCAATGCACCGACCTTGATATTTGCCACTGGATTCAGCGCTGCTTTGACGCCGCCCATTTCCTGAAACTTGTCGTGGTGGACCTTGGACATGACTTGCATCAGGCCCTGAGCGCCTACGGGGCTCTCAGCGAAGGGGTTAAGACCAGATTCAATTGCCATGACAGACAAGATCAGCAGCGGGTCCAGTTTGATTTCTTGCGCTGTCAGGTAGCTTGCCGAGACCAGCATATTCGTCGCGTCGCTGGCGATGCGATAGCGTTTTGCCAGCCAGTTCGTCACCCATTGCTGCTGACGCTGGTTGCCCAGCATTTTGGCGTCGTCTTCAGTCAGTTCAGCATTTTTGATTGCATCTGATTGAGCAACTTGCTCTGGTGTTGCCATCAACATTGCCAGGCTTGGTGGTGTAGCTTGTTCAGCAACGCTTTCTTCGATCGTGACAAACGGGGAAAGTTTTTTAAATTTTTCAACCAGATCTGGTTTGATAAACATCAGGCCAAGGACGAATATGGCAGAAATACCCAGCAACATCAGCAGATGGTGCATGGTAGTCATAAAGCCGCTGCGCGTATCGCGTGCGGCGATGGACAGGGCTGTGGTCTTGCTGGCGAGCAGAGTGCTGCCTTGTTGTACTGCTAAAATAAAACCTTGAAACATTTAACCTCCTGAACTTTCGTAGCGCTTGTCTGTTCAGCAAAGAACAACACGCAAATAAAAAACTACGAATCAGAAACATCGTCTCCGTCGCTGGCGCGATCAAAAAGACGCCGGAGTTATTTGTCTGTTGAGCTTTATGTAACTCAACTTAGGGTGGGAGATTCGTAATCTCGCTTGTGACAAACAACTATTTTCGGGTCAAGGCAGTCGCCTTTTGAAAACAATCCTTACAATGTTATGTGGGGCCCGATCCCCGTGAATGATGTTACCTTTTGGCGTTGCAATCTTTGTTCGACTGCGCCGGAGTTCTAGCCTCTTCATCAAGTTGGGCGAATTGTAGGGTCGGTTTTATATCAAGTCAATACTATAGAAATTGGTTGTCATTACTTTTAAATCTAGAAATTTCTGCTGCGTCGCAGCAAAGTACAATGAAATCAAGTACTTGCCGAATTTATTTGCTTTATTAAGTTCAAACTCATAAAAAGCTAAAAAACATGAAATATGCAGATTTACGGGATTTTATTTCTCAACTTCAACAACAAAATGAATTAAAACAAATAGTTACGCCTGTTTCACCGTATCTGGAGATGACAGAGATCTGCGATCGCACCTTGCGCGCAGAAGGACCGGCGCTTTTATTTACCAAGCCAACTGGTCATTCAATACCGGTACTTGGCAATTTATTTGGTACGCCGCACCGGGTCGCGATGGGGATGGGCGCCGACAATATCAGCGAGCTGCGCAAAATCGGGCATGTGCTGTCGTCTTTAAAAGAGCCGGAACCACCGAAGGGTTTTAAAGATATTCTCGGGCTCGGTTCTCTCGTCAAAGCCGTATGGGACATGGCACCAAAAGAGGTGCGTGGTGCGAAGTGCCAGGAAATCGTCTGGGAAGGCAACGATGTCGATCTGGCGAAACTGCCGATCCAGCATTGCTGGCCGGGTGACGTGGCGCCTTTAATTACCTGGGGTCTGGTGATTACCAAGGGGCCATATAAGAAGCGGCAAAATCTGGGTATCTACAGACAGCAGGTCTTAGGTCGCAACAAGGTCATCATGCGCTGGCTGGCTCATCGTGGCGGCGCGCTTGATTTTCGTGAGCATGGTATCGTCAATAAAGGGCAGCCTTATCCGATTGCTGTCGCACTTGGCGCTGATCCCGCGACTATTCTTGGTGCCGTCACACCAGTGCCGGATAGCTTGTCGGAATATCAATTCGCGGGACTCTTGCGCGGTAGCCGTACCGAGCTGGTCAAAGCCATCGGCAGCGAATTACGGGTGCCTGCCAGTGCTGAGATTGTGCTGGAGGGGCATATACATCCGGACGAATCGCATCCGACCGGCTACGAGCACGCGCTCGAAGGTCCTTACGGCGATCACACTGGTTACTATAATGAGCAAGACAGTTTTCCCGTGTTCACGATAGACCGCATCACGATGCGTTGTGACCCTATCTATCACTCAACTTATACGGGTAAGCCACCGGATGAGCCTGCCGTGCTCGGTGTGGCGCTCAATGAAGTCTTTATCCCTTTGCTGCAAAAACAGTTCAGCGAAATCACTGATTTCTATTTGCCACCCGAGGGCTGTAGCTACCGCATGGCCGTAGTGCAGATCAAAAAAGCCTATGCAGGTCATGCCAAGCGCGTCATGTTTGGCGTCTGGAGCTTTTTACGCCAGTTTATGTATACCAAATTCATTATCGTCGTGGACGAGGACGTGAATATCCGTGACTGGAAAGAAGTGATCTGGGCGATAACAACCCGGGTTGATCCTCTGCGTGATACCACGCTCGTCGACAATACGCCGATCGACTATCTGGACTTTGCCTCGCCAGTCAGCGGTCTGGGCAGCAAAATGGGTCTGGATGCGACCAATAAATGGCCGGGTGAAACCAGCCGCGAGTGGGGGACAACGATCCAGATGACGTCAGAAGTCAAGGCGCGCGTTGATGCGATCTGGCAGGAGTTAGGTATCTAGAAGTTAAATACGATCTATATAGTATTTTAGGACTGACGCAAAGCGGAGGGCTACAGACTGTCATTGACATGGCATTGGAAATTGGAAGGCCAGATGAAAAATCTCAAGATACCCCTCAAAACACCGGCACGGAGCTACTGAAGATGAACTAATAAGAGGCAAGTCAATCAGAGCATCTGTGCTTTTCTCTGCCTTTGAGTTTCCTCTGTGTCTCCGTGCCTCTGTGTTGAGGGGTTTGGTTTATTGCGTAACCCTTATCCAGGCGATGTGGGAAGCAGCCAACCCCATCAAACCGGCCTGCTCACGCAAAAGACTCCGTTCAATGATCCGGGATTGTCTATCAATGCCGGATCAAAGAGCTTCCCAAGCCCTGTAAAGGACCCAGAGGATTTTTCTCATCTTCCAATTGCTGGATATTGGATTTACCGCTCCAGAGCGTATACATCACCACGTCGTTCTGAATAATGATCAGCGCTGTAAATTGCCAGCCAGTGATCTCCACCTTGCGCTCAAAATTCAAAAAATCCTTAAAAAAACTCCCATAACGTTTTTTATCCAGATGTTTCTCTTCAATCTCATACGCGTAGCATGCAGTATGTGCAGCGAGGCAGGCGCGTACCTTAGGCGGAATCAGGCTGCTATTCGACGATTCACTGGCAAACAGGCGACGGTTGATATCCGCATGATTGAGCAAGGTGATATTCGGCGAGATTTTAGGATTGATGCTACGGCGGTGCAGATCGGCCAATGTGGTTTTTTCAGGAATAATGGTGGCAAATTCCTGCTCGCCGACCTGATAAGTAGCCCAGGGCAGATCCGAGCTTTGCTTGGAATTAGGTAATAAAGATTCGCAGGAACAGAGGCTCAAGGCGATGAGTGCAGCGCTGACGAAATGATATGTGCGAGATGCCATCGATTTGTCCCGATAAGTAAGCGAGGTAAGATTCGGAGATAATCCCCCAGACCAGCTTGCTTCCTATTTCATTGTATATAGCAATCGGCCGAATGCAATATTCTCTCAGTTTATAAGGAATGATCACCACGATGCTGTCGAATCACAAAGACCACTCAGTTAGCCCAGAAAAACCTCTGTTGTACAGTTTTCGCCGCTGTCCTTACGCAATTAGGGCCAGGCTCGCCATCAGGATGAGCGGCATCGAGGTACAGATACACGAAGTCAGCCTGCGTAATAAGCCACAAGCGATGCTCGACCACTCACCCAAAGGCACGGTGCCAGTTCTGGTGTTGCCTGGTGGCCGCGTGATTGATCAAAGTCTTGACATCATGTGCTGGGCACTGGCGCAACAATCAGCAGTACCATGCTTAACACCGGGCGGCAGCATACCTGCCGATGCGCAGGCATTGATACAGCAAAACGACAGCACGTTTAAACAAGATCTCGACCGCTATAAATATGCGGAACGATTTCCTGAGTATCCGGCGACGACATATCGTGAGAGGGCTGAAGTATTCCTGGATGTACTTGACCGTCGCCTGCAACAACATACCCACCTGACAGGCGCCCAATTAAGTATCGCCGATCTGGCAATCGCGCCGTTTGTCCGGCAATGCGCATTGGTAGACGCAGAATGGTTTTATGCCAGCCGATATAAGCACTTGATTGCATGGCTGGGTGCGATATTGCAGTCAGCGTTGTTTGATGCAGTGATGGAGAAGGTAATTACATCTTCAGCGACTTAGTATTTAGTAAGTCATTATGATTTAAATATAGAGTAATTTTTGAGCTTACTTTTACTCAATGAATATCTAAATTGTTTTTGATTTTTGGGCGAGGTTACGTTGCTGTTCATAAAATTGACAGTCATTCAACCTGCTTAGTGACTGTGTATTCCAGCCAGCAGTACGCAGAAACGACAAACTTTGCGGATTACTTTACGTTCTGTTGTGCTCTGATTTTTTTGGCATTGGAGCATATTTGATCACCAATGCAATAAACAAAGCGAAATCCATTCCTCAATATCCATGCGCCTCACAAGCCAAAAACACTCGCTAAGCCGCACCAGTCATGCGGATACGTTTTTAACTATTCTTTTTTACCAGCTTTAGCATCTGATCTGGCACCTCACTCAATATTTCACTCAGCGACTCACAATTAAACGCAACCCCAGTGCCACAAAGATTGTGCCAGCGATGCGATCCAGCCATTGTCCTGCCCGCGGATTGCGATTCAGCCACAAGCCTGCTGCGCCGGAAAAATAGCCGAGTAAGCCGAATAATACGGCGGCCTGTGCAGTAAATACCAGGCCGAGCTGGGCGGTTTGCCAGCTGACAGCGCCACGTTCTGCGATCACGAATTGCGGTAAAAAAGAGAGGAAGAACAACACAACTTTGGGGTTGATACTATTCGCGAAGAGACCTTTGGCAAACAGTTTGCTAAGTGATTCATCCGGTACGCCTGTCGTTGCCACTTGCGCGCTGCCGCGACTGCGTAAAGCCTGGATGCCGAGGTAAATCAAATACAGTCCGCCGCCGGTTTTGAGTGCGGTAAAAGCTAGTGGTGACGCTGCAATCAGCGCACTGATGCCAAGACTGGCAAGGATGGTATGGCTGATGCAGCCAAGTGCGCAGCCGAGGCCGAATACCATGCCTTGTGTGCGTCCGCGTGAGATGCCGACGCCGAGTACCATTAGATTGTCAGGGCCGGGCGATGCGGTAATTAACATAGCGGCGAGCAGGAAGCCAAAAAATTGTTCGGGAGCGAGTAACACAGGACACCTTGATTGTTCGGACGGAGGCTGTATGTTACCGCAGGCATACGAGGGCTGAAATAAAAAATGAGGCCACAGCTTGCGCCGTCGCCTCATTTTGTTACCGCTAACTACCAGGGATTGTCAGTAGAAGTGTTTGGTCAGATGGTCCATGTATGGTCTGTTACATGAAAATGATGCTGCGACCACTGACCTTAGCAATAACTATTCTTAGTAACAACTATTTGGCGGGCATCTCCACTTTGATCAGATTGTCTTCCGGTTTGCGGTCGATATATTTGTTATCTGGATCAATTCCGGCTTTGGCTGGTTCGCCTTTGACCAGTATGGTGTAGGAGACTTCCTTGCGGTCAATGAGTTTGCGTTCTCTGAATAAAGGTTTTCCGTCTTTGTCATCCACGCCGATATCGATCCAGTCATGCAGGGGTAGCTCTTTTTCTACACCGAGTTCATCGGCTTTTAACTTGTTGCTGCTTGCGGTCAGAGTGACTTCGTACTGACCGTTGCCAACAGATTTTGCACTTGCGGTCAGGGCGCGATTTTCGAATAACACAATGGACTCAAACAAATCGGTGATCAGCCCCTGTTTGTCCTCCGGTGTGACCTTGCGCAAGGCATCGACCAGTACTTTGCTACTTGGGTAAGGCGCACCTTGATTCGCATATTGGGCGATCACGTCGCGTAAGGCTGCATTGACTTTGTCCTGACCGATCTGATCCTGAAGCAGGTACATAACCAGACTGCCTTTTGCATAATGGATGTAGTCCTGATTTTCATTAAAAGCGATAGGCAATTCCTTCTTGCGCTCCCGGCTACGACCCATCAGATAACGATCCAGTTCGTACTTCAGGAACTTGCGCATTTTGTCTTTGCCGTAGGTCTTTTCCATCACCATTAGTGCAGAATATTGGGCCAGCGTCTCGACCAGGATCGTCGCGCCTTTGGTATTGCCCGAGACGACCTGATGTGCCCACCATTGATGTGCGACTTCATGCGCTGTCACATAAAAAGGATAGTCCAGATCTTTCGGATCCTGATCATCGACCTTGGCAATAAAGCCGATACTTTCAGAAAACGGAATTGTGTTCGGGAATGCCTGGGCAAAGCTCGCATAGCGCGGGAACTCAATGATACGCACCATTTTGTGCTGATAAGGGCCGAAGTTCTGGGTGTAGTAGGTGAGCGACTCCTGTACGCCTTTGATCATGCGGTCCAAATTGTATTCATGACCTTTTTGGTAATCGATCTCGATCGCAACATCGTTCCATTGCGCTTTCTTCACGCTGTACCGTGCTGACATAAAGGCGAAGAAGTTTAATACCGGTTTATCCGGCGCATAGTAGAAATAACGTCGGCCATTTTCGGTCCATTCCTTGATCAGTCTGCCCGGCGCAATCCCGATCTGATCTGCGCTGGTGGAGACGGTTGCGTCAAAGCGTATCCAGTCTGCGTCATTGGCGATATAGCTATTTGCCAGACCTTTAGGATCATCGCGGTCAGCCATTCTTTCTTTCTCTGGCAGGCCGTGTTTCTTGCGTTCTTTCTCATCGCTCAACTCAGCTCTTGATTGATAGCCGATACTCGGAAAACTGCCACTGTTAAAAAAAGTACCGTTGTGCAGGATATGGCTGTCGCTGCCCATGCCGGCAATCCCTTTCGGTGCAAATGCCAGTTCGATGTCGAGACCGAGTTTATCGCCTGCGTCTAGTGCCGGAGTAAGTTTGTAGCTATAAAACCCTTTCTTGTCCTGAATCATTGGCGTTGCCGTTCTGTCGAAATGCAGTTGCTTGACATCGATATCTTCTGCCTGCGAGATAAAAATTTCGCTGATCGCTGCCGTTCCTTTATTGACCAGTTGATAGCTGGCTTTGGCACTGGCAGTTCTTTGATCCGGAAAAATATCGACAGCGACCTTGATATCTGTAATGCGGGGTTGGGGCAGGGCTTCATATTTTTTATACTGTTTTTCATAGTTTGCCCTGTCAGCCTCACTGTCAAAGCTGCTCTGATAGTGATTAATGATATTCGTGTAATAGAACAATAAACCGCCGACGCCGGCAAACAACAGACTGCCTACCACCAGCACGGATGCGATCGCAGGCGTGACAGAGTGCCGTGCCAGGCGCAGTCGGTTACGCCATTCGACAGTGGTGCCGCGTACCCACATCAGCATCGCTATACCTAGCAATATCAAGGCCGCACCGCTCCAGTACAGCTGGTACCAGAATACCTGTGGCAAGTTGTGACCAAAACCGTCCATATCGGAGTAGCGCGCAGTCGGACCGCCGCCGTACATCACCATAGGATGCTCGATACCCAAAGACGGTAAGGCAATCGTTGCGATGTAATACGCGATCATGACAAAGTAACCGACGTACTTATTGTTGAGAATAACTTGCACCGCCACTGCCAGCACCGCAATCAGAGCGTAGGCTGGCCATTGCATCAGGAACAGATGTTCCAAGTACTGGCTTAACTCATAATGCGTATAGCCTTTCGCGGTCTGGATGATGATCCCGCATATCATCAGCACGAATAACAGGATGCCTTGCAAGCTGATAAGCGCCACCAGTTTTGACAGTAAAGGTAGCCAGTTCGGTACCGGCAGGGCATCGAGTAACTGAGCAATCCGCGCATCGCGTTCGCGCCACACCAGTTCCCCTGCATAGAAGGTCGTGATGATCAGCATGAACAGGCTAAAGCTGGTACCGAGCAAATCCAGTACTGCATAGGTGACCGGGTAAGTCGTCGTGCCATACATTTTGCTAAGTGCGTTCGAGAGTGAAAACATAAACATCACACCCGTCAGGGCGATGACGATGAAGTACACGTTTTTGACTGTTTCGCGCAGGTTCAGCCAGCATTGACTGATAAATAGCGACAAGAGATTGACTCCGCCATAATTCGGGGTGACGACAGGGATCTGAATCGATGCCGGTGCCACTTCTTTGGCGGCGATTTTCTTTTGCTTGCCGCCTGCGCTGATTGCCGCAAAATCAAAACGCCAGTAACAAAATACCATCGCGAGAATGCCGACAGCGCCCCAGATCAGGCGGTTATAGAGCAGCAGGCCTTGCAGAGGCACGATGCGGCTATTTTTATCTGCGATGCTCCAATATTCTGTGACACGGCTGATCGCACGTGAGCCGAAGGGGTCAATCAGCGCAGCCAGCGTTCTGTCATCAATGTCGCGGGCGAGGCCGCCAGCAACCAGGTAGCCAATCAGCAGGACCACACTTGACACATAGACCGGCAGCATGCGGCGATATAGGGCACCGAGTGTGAAGAAGAGCGCGCCGAAGATCATCAGATTCGGTATCAGCGAAGTAAAGTAGGGGGCAAGATAAGCTGCCGGAATCATCGTTCCCAGAAAATTTTTGCCCACGCCAGGCAAGTAGCAGCCCAGCCATGCACCCAGACTGATACTGGAAAAAATCAGAATCAACGTCAGCAACGCACCCATATAACGACCACCCAAATACTGAAGTTTACTGAGGGGGGCGCTGTAAAAAAAGTGCCAGATATTGTGTTCGGTATCTTGCTGGATCGCACGTCCCATCATCGCCGCGACGATCACCACGCCGAGATAGCCGAGAAAGGTCACTGTCTGTGAAATCGCCATCGGTGAATTGATATGCACCTTGCCGCCAAAATCAATCACGGCACCATCAAATACGCCACCCGCAGCGGCGATCCACAACATCGCCAGCGAGAAGAACATCAGAAAGTAGATGTAGGTAGAAATGCTGCGGGATTTTTGCCGCAGCTCAAACAAAATAATTGAGAGCATGATCGTTCCTTATGCTGCGCGTGCAGATGAGGTCGACGTTGCGGGTTGCTGCGCCAGCAGCGTTGCCATCGCTGAGAAATACACGTCTTCCAAATTGCCCTGGGCTTGGGTAAATCCATCACCCGGATGGTTATCCGCGTAGACATGTATCAGCGTGCGTCCTGAGGTCAGGCGACTGGAGATCACCTGGTATTGCGACTGGTAGGTAGCGAGCTCGCTTTTTTCGATGAAGCGTTTCCAGATTTTGCCCTGGATCTGATCGATGAGCTGTAAAGGCTGGCCTGTCAGGATCACTGAGCCCTGATTGATGACCGCCATGTGATTGCACAGATCGGCAACGTCCTCCACGATATGCGTCGACAGGATCACGATTTTGTCGCTACCGATATCCGATAACAGATTGTGAAAGCGCACACGTTCTTCCGGATCGAGACCCGCCGTCGGTTCGTCGACGATGATGAGTTTTGGATTACCCAATAAAGCCTGTGCGATACCGAAACGCTGGCGCATGCCGCCTGAGAAGCCGCCAACGTGTTTCGTTTTTACATTGAAGAGATTAGTTTGGTGTAGCAGGCCTTCGACTACTTCTTTACGCTGTTTGCGGTTGTCCAGTCCTTTGAGTATCGCAAAATGATCTAGTAAATCGTAGGCACTGACTTTTGGATACAAGCCAAAATCCTGCGGCAGATAGCCGAGCATGCGACGCACTTCATCTTTATGTGTCTTGATATCAATCGCATCCAGATGCGCCGTTCCTGAATCAGCATCCTGCAAGGTTGCCAGCGTACGCATCAGCGTCGATTTACCCGCACCGTTTGGCCCCAGTAAGCCGAACATGCCCGCCGGTATCGTCAGCGTAATATTGTTCAGAGCCTGTACACCGTTGCTGTATTGCTTGGATAAATTCTGTATGCGTAGTTCCATGACCATTCCTTATGGGAGCGTGATGACTTCGTGAGTTGAATGAATAAAAAGAAATTAAAAAAAATAAAATAGTGCTGTGAGATGGAAACGCGTTTAATCCCTAGTACTAGTTCAATGCGGATTACTACTGCGGATTAATCTAGTACGTAGTAATTCAGTCCATGTTGCATGCTGGACATAATAACAATAATGTTCAAATAGGCAATATATTTCGTTAATGCAATGCTGGTTTGCCTGCAACCCGTGATGTGAACGGAATACGAACCAAACTCGATGGTGACAATAAGCGTTAGAGTTTGTTTAAGCTATTGGCAAGTGACGAGACCGCCTCCAACGGGGACGAAATCCGTAAATCAAGGTATGAGATTTGATGCCGACCTGATGCCGCTGCGTCGAATGTTGGCTATTCGATCCGCTAAGTAAGATGCCAGAGGTGCAGAAATTGCCAGCACGAATTCGGTCTGATCAGTTATAATGCGATCTGGCGGGCCCCTGCGCATTGCGGCATGGCCAATCTGGTCAGGTCGGGAACGAAGCAGCCACAGTCATTTCCCGCAAGTGCCGCAGACCAGGCTCGCCTCTTTCTCTCAGGTCTTATCCTCCTAATTTGTTCTGTCGTTGTTCTGACAAACTTCTCTTCTTACAAAATTTGCCTGGCGACCGGCGTCGTGGCTTTGCGCCTCAGACCACTATTTACTTGCTTTCGACAATATTTATCTCTACTCTGATTTAGCTGTTCTTTATCCGGTATAAAACAACTAAAGGAGATACGAATGAAAATCTGGAGTCAGTTTTTACTATCCTGCGCCTTAAGTTTTGGCCTGTTGTCGTCATCGATTGCCGCAGATGACCGAGGCACTGCGGATCAGGATGTCGCTATGGTGAAAAAAGCGATTGCAGCGATTAAATCACAAGGTAAAGAAAAAGCCTTCGCAGAGTTCGCCAATACATCAAATAAAGATTTTCATGACCGCGATCTGTATATCATCGTCTACGACTTGAACGGCATCAATTTATCTCACGGAAATAATCCTAAAATGATGGGAAAAAATCTGATAGAGCTTAAAGCTGGAGATAAGTTTGTCGTCAAGGACATGATTGCCGTCGTTAAGGGCAAAGGTAGCGGCTGGGTTGATTATCAATGGCCGAATCCCATGAACAAGGTGTTAGAGAATAAATCGACCTATGTCGAAAAGGTCGATGACTATTTCGTCGGTTGTGGTGTGTATAAATAAACGCGCAATTAAATCAACAGGAATTGAAGCAAGCCATCCCGGCGCAGGTCGGGGTGGCTTTTATTTTATTGAGTTGATTTATGTGACCGTATTTAAAAGACTAAATTAAAAGACTTATTTAAATGGCGAATTAAATTTAAATATCAAATTTGGAAAGCCCATTCTTTGCGATTAACTCAAGGTCCGCTTTTAATTGACTGCTACGATCACCAACGATGCGTTGAATCCCTAAGTCATGTTCTTGCACTATTTTCGATATTTCACCTAACACTTTAGTGCCAGTCGGCGTAAGTGTGACTCCCCACGCGCGAGCATCGGCATCGTCATCATGCCTCTCTACCCACCCGCGATCAGACAGCCAGGCAACGAGTCTTAATGCGCCGCTACGATGGAGTCCTAACGCCTCAGCCAGCTGGGTTTGACGCATACTTTTATTTTCTGCGATCAAGACCAACGCCGCAAAACGTTGGGGACTGATTTCGTAATCTGCCGTTGCTCGATAAAAATCCACAAACAAAGTATTTTGCGCTCGCCGCAGCGCAAATCCGAGCAAGTTATCCAAGATGCCGTATTCAAGACTGGGAATCCTTAGCAAAGGTCGTTCTTGATTTAGGGCGATATCGGGCGTTTCAGTATCTTTTTTCTTTTTCATCACTTGCTGAATTATTGAAAAGTATCGTTTTTGAGTCACTTGGCTCAACAGTGCAATGAAGCATCATATCCGAGTTCCTCCTATGAAGCGGCAAATTTTCTCTTCCTAATCTCGTCCTTTTACGCCAAAATTTCAATAAATTATTGTTGCATAGTGCAACAATATGATCTACGATAAATCGAAATCATCAAAAAAATAATGGAGACTTAAATGACGCAAGACCTGACGCAAAAGTTAAAAATTTTGATTTCTGGTGGGGGTATTGGTGGGCTTTGCACTGCGCTTGCGCTGCATGCGAAGGGGCATCATGTGACGCTATGCGAAGCGACAGAAATCCTGAAGCCGCTTGGTGTCGGCATCAATGTATTGCCGCATGCCGTCGCCGTACTAGACGAGATCGGTGTGCTTGATGAGCTCAAAGAAATCGCGGTAGAAACTTCCGCGCTCATCTTTGCTAATCGCCATGGACAGACCATATACAAAGACCCTCGCGGTACACCAGCAGGCTATTCTCACCCGCAATTAAGTATCCACCGCGGTCAACTACAAATGTATCTGTGGGCAGAAGCAGTGAAGCGCATCGGGCCACAGCATCTCTATCTCGGACAAAAAATCCGGTCCGTGACGCAAAGTGCCGAACAGATAACCGCCACAGCAATTTTGCCCAACGGGGATGAAGTCGAACATACCGCCGACTTTCTCATCGCAGCGGATGGCATCCATTCCGCCATTCGTAAGCAGTTTTACCCAGATGAAGGAGCGCCAAAGTGGAATGGCATGATGATGTGGCGTGGAACCAGCCGGGTCAAACCGTTTCTTGATGGCCGATCAATGGTTCAAGCGGGTCATCGTCGCGCCAAATTTGTGGTGTACCCGATTGAAGAACCAAGCTCAGATGGAACGCAGCTGATCAATTGGATTTGTGATCGGCGTCTTCGGGAAGATGGATTTGGTGGCGCCTTGACTGCGCCGTCGCGTGAGGATTGGAATCAAAAAGGCGACCTCAACGATCTGCTTCCTACATTTGGTGATTGGAAATTTGAATGGCTTGATGTCCCTGAGGTATTGCACGGGGCGACGCAACTGTTTGAATGGCCGATGGTGGACCGCGACCCTTTACCACGCTGGCGTCATGGCCGGGTGACGTTGCTCGGTGACGCAGCACATCCAATGTATCCGATCGGTTCGAATGGCGCAACACAGGCAATTTTAGATGCCAAGTGTATTGCAGATTCGCTTGACAGCACCTTAGCAGTCGAGGCGGCGCTTGATAAATACGAAGAGCAGCGGCGTCCGATGTGCGCTGACATTGTCCGTTTAAATCGTCAGGAAGGACTCGATGTGATTCTCGATGTGGTGGAGGAACGCTCACCGAACGGCTTTGCAAAGCTGGAGGATGTGATCGACCCTGAAGAGATCAAAGAAATCGTGATGACATACAAGAAGGCTGCCGGCCATCGCGTGGCGTGATGAGTATCAACCTGCCTCGATCCGCATGTGTTTCATTTTAAGACGGCAGGTGTATTGCTTTCATCAAAATTAATGAGGAGATCGTAAGGTATGAGTGAAGTGTTTGTCGTTGCAGAAATACGGATCACCAATCCCAAAAGCTATGCAGACTACCTGCCGCTATCAACGGCGAGTGTCGAAAAGTTTGGGGGGGAGTTTTTGGTCCGTGGTGGGCGCAGGGTTCAGAAAGAAGGGAGCGATGAGCTTCATGGTTCTCAGTGGCGAACCGTGATTGTGCGTTTTCCAGATGTTGACACGGCGAGCCGTTGGTATGACTCGCAGGATTACGAGACTGCCCGGACGATTCGTATTGCTAACTCAGATGGGAGATTGTTTTTTGTAGAAGGAATTTAATAGTACCAATGACCTTTGCAATGGATCATCCAGAATCCAGCAAGGCACAATAAATTAATAGCATAAAAATCAGGAGACAACCATGTTAAGTGCTTTAGAAACTGAAGGGCAGGGGAATGTAACGACCAATTTACCAGTGCAATCATTGATTAACGCGCATCCTTTTTCCAGATATCAGAGGGTGATCTTTGTGATCTGTTTCGCGATTGTATTATTGGATGGTTTTGATACTGCGGCGGCGGGGTTTCTGGCCGTATCGTTGCAACATGAATGGGGCATTACCAAACAGGCGCTTGCTCCTGTACTGAGTGCAGCACTGATTGGCTTATCTATCGGCTCATTATTAGCTGGCCCTATCGCCGACAAATATGGGCGCAAAATTGTCATCGGCATTTCAGTTGGTTTTTTTGGTTTTACCTGTCTCCTATCGGCTTTTGTCGATAGTCTGGATCAGCTAGTTTTTTTACGCCTGCTGACTGGACTTGGTTTGGGTGCGGCATTACCCAACGTCGTGACATTAATGAGTGAATTTTGTCCTGATAAAAGCCGGTCTTTTGTCACTAACGCTTTATTTTGTGGTTTTCCATTAGGTGCGGCATTAGGCGGATTCATTTCTGCGTGGATGATCCCTCATTGGGGCTGGCGCAGTGTATTGGTGGCGGGTGGATTGTTTCCAATCGTTTTATCCATCGTGGTCTTTGCGTTGATGCCCGAGTCTGTGAGGTTCATGGCGGCAGCCGGACGTTCGTCGAAAAAAATTGCCTACATACTTAGCAAAATAACCTCACGAGAAGTTCTTGAATCTGACTTTGTTGTCGCTGCTCCTGTCCCACATTCGATTACTGCGGGATTGTCCCTGATCCTTTCGCGACCTTACATCATTGGCACACTGATGCTGTGGCTGAGTTACTTCATGGGATTAATGATTTTCTATTCTCTGATTAATTGGATGCCTATCCTGCTCAAAGATACCGGCATACAACCTGCAAACGCCTCGTTGATCTCTGCGCTTTTTCCATTGGGTGGTGTCGGCGCGATATTTTTTGGCTGGCTAATGGATCGCTTCAACCCCAACATCGTTGTGGCGACTGGTTATGCTTTAACAGCCGTCCTTTTATACGTCATTGGTCATGTCTCTGACTCGGGTATCTATCTGATGTTATTCGTTTTTGCTGGCGGCATTATGATGAATATGTCGCAGGTATCACTCGCAGCTTTAGCCGCGGCGTTCTATCCAACACAAGCTAGAGTCACAGGTATTTCGTGGATGTTAGGCATCGGCAGGTTTGGTGGCGTTGCTGGGTCATTTTTAATCGCCGACTTAATGAGACGCAATTTCGACTTCGTTGGAATTCTGTCGTCATTGTCTTTGGCAGGGCTCATTGCCGCGATCGCATTGATCGTCAAGCAAGTATCAAGTAGGTCGACAAACAAGCCGGGATAACTTGGTTCTATATTTTCTTAAATCAACATTAATCTGTTTAGGTATCTTTTTTTGATTCTAATTTTGAGATTGTTGTCATTGTAAGTGAACGCCTTTCATTGAGATGAATGGCGTTCTACTTGCAGGTGGACTAACGCGAAAATTGAGTAATCAAGAGAATTTTTTTCGTTATTTGAACTGAAAATAGCATGCGAATAGTAGTCGGCCACGAGTAAAGAGAGGGGCTGATCAGATTGTGGCAGTATGAGGAACTGACAAAGGTTGATATCAACGACTTTCTTAAAGAACCTTAATGAAAGCGTACTTTGCAATGTTTACAAACAACTGCCTTATCTCTTGGAGGTTATGTTGCTTGGTGTGCGCAGGCACGCGGCATACCCTCTTAGTTCTGTCGCATCGGAGAGATGGTGGAGGAGCGCGGCCTTGTTGTTGATGACGCCAACTACTTTCCTGCTCAATTTGAGCAGCGGATATCCAAGTCCAATGGGGCAGGTTTTCTGTAATTCACACCAGACTTAACGGTAAATTTACGACAAAAACGCAACAGTATTTGCCCCTTAACTCTACTATCACACGCCTGACATATCTGCTCACTAGAATGCGGCGATCTCACTGATGTGCTTGATGACGTCTTCATTAAATCTTACCTGGAAACTTATTTGGGCGATTGCTTGGAGGCTTAATCAAGTGATCTCAGTGCTCAGCGCTATGCTTGATTCGACTACCGGAACAGTGACGTATGACTCAAAAAAAGATATTGCTGCTGAGCGTTTCTGCGGGCGCTGGGCATATGCGTGCTGCTGAGGCGATTCGTGCTTATTCGCTTGATCCTCGTTATCGGGTCGTTGCATATCATCTCGATGTGATGAATTATGTGACGGCGGGTTTTCGTAAAATCTATACCGATTTTTATCTCAAACTGATTAATAAAGCGCCGACCTTATGGGGATACCTGTATCAGGTGTCGCATGAGGCACAGGCTGACGGCACGATAGAGAAATTGCGGCGTGCTCTGGAGCGGCTCAATGCGCGGGCGCTTTTAAAAGAGATCGCCGCAGTCAATCCGGATGCGATTATCTGTACTCATTTTTTACCGGCAGAAATGCTGGCGCGGCTGCTACGCAAGCAGCGTTTGCATTGTCCGGTCTGGGTGCAGGTTACTGATTTTGACTTGCACAGGATGTGGGTGCATGAGGGAATGGCTGGGTATTTTGCGGCGAATGACGAGGTGGCTTTTCGCATGCGGGCGCAGGGGATTGCAGCAGATACGATCCATGTTACGGGTATTCCTATCATGCCGGACTTTGCACTGAGGCCGGACCGTGCAGCGGCGGCACGGCAGCTTGGTCTTGATGTCAGTAGAACGACTATTTTATTAATGGGCGGTGGCGCCGGTCTCGGTAGTCTTGAGCAGATTGCTGCACGTTTGTTACGCATCGCAGGCGACTTTCAATTAATCGCCATGGCAGGGAAAAATGATCGTGTGTACACAGCCCTGATGAATTTAGCGGTGCGATTTCCTGGGCGTCTTGTCGCGCAAAAGTACACCGATCATATCGAACAATGGATGGCATGCGCCGATTTGGTGGTGACCAAACCCGGCGGTCTGACCTCCTCAGAATGTCTGGCGATGGGTTTGCCGATGATCGTCAACGCACCGATCCCAGGACAGGAGGAGCGCAATGCCGATTATTTGCTAGAGCAGGGTGTGGCTTTAAAGGCCTTCGATGAGGTCACGCTGGAATATCGTGTGCGCTACCTGCTGGAACATCCCGAAAAACTGCATGAGATGCGGATTAAGGCGGTGGCGCTTGGGCGTGCCGATGCTGCATGCAGGGTGCTGGAACAGGTGTGTCACTCTGGTTCCTCGTCACATTGTAGCGACATAGATGTGTTGCCAGCGATGGGTCCAACAATGCAATCAACAACGCAGCCGATAATGCCACCGACAAACGTGCCAACATTATGATTGACAACATCGCGATGAACGAACACATACGGTCCAAGTCGTCCAAATCTCAACGCAGCTTGCAAGCGGAGTCTGACATTGTGCCAGTCTGGCGGCGGCTGATCGTACTGCTGACCTGGGTTGCTTTACTTGCCTTATTTTTTGCCCAGACCGAGATACAGATCGAGGGCAGTGCCGGATGGGGGGCGAATCTGCCGACCTGGCGTATAGAAAAGCATTGGTTACTTGATATCTTTTGGGGCGGTCGTGCTATGACGGGATATCACGCCTGGGTATTTCCGTTTATCTCGCTGGTGTTCCATTTTCCATTGTTCTTTTTCCATACTTGGACGATGAAGCTGGAGGCAAGGGCGCTGGCCAGCATCATGAGTTTTTGGATCATGGAGGATTTTTTATGGTTTGTGCTGAATCCTGCATTTGGCCTGGCGCGCTTTGATCCGGCATACATTCCGTGGCACAAGCACTGGCTCTGGTGCGTGCCGACAGATTACTGGACTTTTTTAACACTCGCGTGTGGCCTGTTCTGGTTTTCTTATTTTTCTGCTACGAGAGGCGAGAAAAAGGTTAACGAGGTGTGACCGAGCTGGGGATTATTAGAAGTTCCCAATAGGATGCCTCTAAAAACTCTTTAATCTATATTTTGTAGAACGGCTTACTTCTGTCTTTTCTCCATGTCTCTGTGCCTGTGTGCCTCTGTGGTGAAATGTCTTGGTTTTTGCATAAGTCCTAAATAGGATTTTTGAATTTGAAGGTTTTTAACCGTTCCCTGCATTGAATCCGCAGGCTGTATGCGGCTTTCAAAGGCATTTCGTGCCAGCAGGCGCACTCAGCTTGCGGATTCATCTTAATATCGATATGCCACGGAGCCTCTTTTTCCAATCTTTTCTTCGTGTCTCAGTACTGCCATGTCAGCGTGGTGTTCCCGCATCTTTTTTGAGTGATTGTTTTTTTGATGTGCTACATTGGACTATGCTTGCCTGATTGAAATAGTCTGTCACAGTTAATTCGATCAGTCATGTCTGAATGGATAGCTTCCTTGCACTGAAGGCGATGACTACTATGCGACTAAAGAGCACTTCGCTGTTACGTATTCTCTTGATCCCTTTCCTGATCCTGATGCTGATACTGGCAGGTATCATTACGTCCGTTTTGTATCGCGCCGGGGAGGAAACGACTGATGCCGTCGCCCAAAAAACCCTGGATGTGATCAGTTCGCGGATTAATGCCGTCAGCGAAAAACAGCTCGCGAGCGCCTACGTCA
This sequence comes from Undibacterium sp. Xuan67W, assembly GCF_049340165.1. Taxonomy (NCBI): domain Bacteria; kingdom Pseudomonadati; phylum Pseudomonadota; class Betaproteobacteria; order Burkholderiales; family Oxalobacteraceae; genus Undibacterium; species Undibacterium sp. Xuan67W. Next base: position 348,019 of record NZ_JBMPPN010000001.1, on the reverse strand, counting down.
TTCTGAATTCGATTGCGCCGAATTCTATTCATTCTAAAGACAATAACTTTCGTCTGGATCTGGCTTTTCCTAAAGATTTGCTCAAGATAGAAGAGCGGCTGTGGAGTGCGACGGGCTTGTTTCCTGATATTAATCAACTCGCGTATTTCGGTGCAGAAGATGGTGGTTTTGTTAGTGTCAGGCGCATGGTCGATGAGGGACGAGTTGAGGCGCGTTATCGTCAGCCCGGTGCAACCCAAAGTGACGTCTACAGCATGTCAGCACCGAATAAAAAAATCGCTTTACTCAGAAGTGATCAGTTCGATCCCAGAGTACGCCCTTGGTATAAAAATGCCGTCGCAAAAAACAAGGCAGCATGGTCAGCGGTCTACATTGATTTTACCAAGCGCGAACCACTGTTGACACTGTCCAAGCCCCTTTATGCGAGTGACGTCGACAGTGCCCAAGGCGAAAAGCTACTCGGCGTACTCGCGACTGACGTGTCGCTCAAGCAGATCACCGCAGCATTGCAGCAGATGGCGATGCCGGATGGCAGTATCGCTTTTATTGTCGAGCGTTCCGGTGAGCTGGTAGCGACGTCGTTGAGTGAATTGCCTTATGTCCGTGTCAGCGATACAGCGTTGAAGCGTCAGTTCGCTTCCGAAAGCGTCTCGCCCCTGATGCGCAATGTGTTCAATCATGTGCAGCAAAAAGTCATGCCACAAATGTCGGACCGTCTGCGGGATGGTGTAACAGATGAGGCGCCTGTGATTGACATTATTAGTACCCCCCAAGGGATGGTGCAGATTGCCGTTGGCCGCCTGATCGATCCGGCGGGACTGGAGTGGATCACCATTGTCGCAGTGCCGAGAGCGGCGATCCGTACCGAGATGCGTGGTCTGACCATCGGTAGTCTGGGCGTTGCTCTGAGTGCGATACTTGGTGCCTTATTACTCGGCTATCTGATCCTGCGCTGGACTATGGTCGATATCCGTAAACTCACCGAGGCAGCACGGCGGGTCGGTAGCGGTGAGCCAGTCAGGGATATCGATATTCAGCGGCGCGACGAGATCGGCGTCTTGGCGGAGAGTTTGCAAGAAATGCAGCATAGCCTGCGTACCGACAGCCTCACGCATCTCTTGAACCGCGATACCTTTATTTCGCAGATCGACTTCACCCGGCGCCGCTCCACGGATTTAAAAAATTTGCGCTTTGCATTGCTTTTCATTGACCTTGATCACTTTAAAAAAATCAATGATGAGCACGGGCATGAGGCGGGCGATATCGTATTGATTGAGATAGCGAGACGACTGGAGTCCGCGATCAGGAAAGAAGATGCTGCAGCGCGTTTCGGCGGTGACGAGTTTGTCGTCTATCTGCATGGTGTCGCACAGCGTGATCAGGCGAATCAATTAGTCGAAAAATTACGTCAGGCAATCGAAGCACCGGTCCGGCTCAAAGAAGGCGTTACAGGTATTGTCGGTGCATCAATTGGGTTGGCATTGTATCCGGAAGATGGTCTGGATATGGATAGTCTGCTACGGGCATCGGACTTGCGTATGTTTGAAGAAAAAAGTCGTCGCAAAGCGAGAGCACGCTGATGCTGTGAATGCTTTTTCGCAGGTGGGAGTGGCCGTGTGAGTGGGAATGGGAGATGAAGTAGCGAATGATTCCGCTACTTCACTATCTCAGCAACTCAGCAACTCAGCAACTCAGCATATTAGTATCAGTACCTCAATATCTAGACTTTAACATCCAGACCTCAGTGTCTAGTCCTAACGATCACCACTTCATTTCACCCTTGCTTACTTTTGCACCCAGATCCAGTGCGATGCCCAGGCCTGCGTTCGGGTAGGCTTTTTTCATACGGTCAATCAGTGCCGCGGCATTTTTACTTTGATCAAATTCCTGTTCAAATTTTTTCAAATAGTCGCGTGTATAGATCAGTTGTGAGGCATCAAGTTTTGCACCGGATTTGAGGTGGCCCGGTACTACCGTACTTGCTTGCAGCGACAGCATTTGATCCAGTGACTTGACCCAGTTAGCACGGGCTTCTTTTTGTGCGGTGTCTGCGGTCCAGACATGCAAACCGGCAAATGTTGTGACACCGCCAGCGATCGCTTTGATCGATGGGATCCAGACATAGTGCTTGTAGTCTTCCGGTGCATCGTAGCCGACTAATTCGAGTTTTTTGCCTTCCAGGTCGATGCTGCTGGCTGTCCATACCTCAGGGATGACGGGTGTTTTAGGTCCGTTTACACCTAACTGCGGCCCCCATACCTGCAGTTTCTTTTGCAGATTTGCCTTGATGTGATCGACCGTGCCAGCGCTGGCGACGATTTTTGCGTCAGGAAAAATTTCCTTGATAACTTCTGCGCCGAAATAATAATCAGGATCTGCCTGGCTGATATAAACGGTGTTCAGATGCTTGCCGCTTTCTAATACCATCGCTGCAACCCGTAAAGCATTGGCGCGTGTGAATTGTGTATCCAGTAAGACGGCTTCTTTTTCGCCGGTGACCAGCACCGAACTGACATAGAAGCCGCTTTCTTCGGCGCTGAATACTTTTAATTCCAGTGGTTTGTTTTGTGCGACGCTGCTACCCGCGATTGTCATGCCAAGCAGGGCTGGAGTGGCGAATGTCAACAGAGATTTTTTCATACGATGTCTTTCTTGATGATGTGGTTGGTCGGGTACGTCTGCTACTGCTAAGGGTAAAAAAAACTAACTCGGGCGTTTGAGAATTGTGTCGATCTGTGCCAGTAGCTGCTCAGGATGCTGATAGGCGTGGCTGTGATTCAGATGCGTTTTGATGCCATCGGCTTCTAGGACGAAATTCGGAAAACCACTTGCACCGAATGCATTCAGATAAGCCATGGCGGTATTGACGTGCTGAGGCAGCGCCGTCAATGCCTGTGCGTAATGGGATGCAAATGTCGTGGGAGTAATGCTGAGCTGCTCGGCCAGCGTCGCCAGTAGCGCGACATTGCTGACGTCTTGGCCGTCGACGTAGTGCGCCTTTTGTATTTGTTCCAGCATTGCGTGTGCCAATCGTGGCGCAAGCTCTTGTACCGCCATCACCGCTGCCGCAGGAGGAACTGAATGGTATTGCAAGGGATCTGCAGTTCTGACGCGGTTCAGATAGGCTTCTCCAAACGTCACGCCGGCCAGCGCAGCGATGCGCTGATCTGCTGCGACGATATGGTTGCGATAGGCAGGATCAATATTGGAAGGTGACGCAAACAACAAACCAGGGTGGAAGCGTATCGCTAGGTCGTCGCCAAAATATTGGCCGATTCTTTTTAGCAATGGACTGGCGGCATAGCACCAGCCGCAGAGCGGATCAACTATTGCGTGAAGCTTGACTGTCATGAGGGCTATCCTTTTTTTTTGAGGAGTGCTGCAAATCGAAGAAGTGATGCCATTGTAGGGAGTGCGTCGCGGCAGAAAAAGAGCGTATGATGCAAATCATCTTTCTGTTTTTCAGAACAATCAAGTCGATATTTTATGCAATTTGATCATTTGAGACGCATGGCCTTGTTTGCCGAGGTCGCACGTTACGGCTCGTTTTCTGCGGCTGCGAGAGCGCAGGATCTGGCGACCTCGGTTCTCAGTACGGCAGTCAGTCAGCTTGAAGACGAGCTGGGCGTGCGCTTATTGCACCGGACGACGCGACGGTTGTCGCTGACGGAAGTCGGTCAGGATTTTTATGCGAAATGTCAGGACATGCTGGCATCTGCCGATGCTGCGCAAGAACTGGTGGCGGAGCACTCAGGTGAAATTGCCGGACGCCTGCGGATCTCTGCCGCATCGGAGTTGCAGAGAAAATTATTTTGCCAGCGCTCGCACCTCTGGCGCGTACCCATCCCAAATTGTTATTGGACATCATGGTCGACGATCACATCGTCGACATGACCACGCAGTCGATTGATCTGGCAATCCGTTCTGGCTGGATGCGTGATTCGTCGCTGGTGGCCCGCAAGCTATCTGATTTGCACGAAGTGTTGGTCGCCTCTCCCGCGTATCTGTCGCACTACGGTGTCCCGGTTGCCCCCGACGATTTGCGTACACACCGGATTATTGGCCTGAGTCGCTTTGCGGATCCGACAACCCTGGCGTTTAAAAACGGGCAGGGAACGACTGCCCGGATCAACATGACACCGGGTGCAATGACCGATAGTGTGCGTATGCTGTGTGAGCTGGCACTTGAGGGATTCGGAGTGGCACGCCTGCCTAGCTATACGGTAAGGGATGCATTACAAAACGGACGTTTGCAAGTGCTGCTGACAGACTGGAGCTTGCCGGGAGCGGGTATCTTTGCGGTGACTTTAAAACGGAATCTGCAACCGAAAAAAGTCAGCGCGGCGATTGAGGCTTTGAGTCAATTTTTAACAAAATCATCGTGAGCGCGGAATTAAGCCGGGGTAGGGCGGTTTTGCCACATTAGCTCTTTTTAAAAAAAGCCGAAGGTGACTTGCCAAAGGTTTTTTTGAACATGGCAGAAAACGCCGACTGGCTGGTATAACCCAGCTCCGCTGCAACCCTGGATAAGGGCAAGCCGCCAGAGATTAAAGGTGCTGCTCGCGCCAGCCGCATTTGCTGACGCCAGGTGCCAAAACTCATCCCCAGATCCTGCTCAAATAAACGTGCCAGTGTCCGTGCTGAGGCGCCGACCTCCTTTGCAAAATCGTCTAGTGTCAGAGCCGATGCCGGATCGGCTATCAGTGCCAGACACAGGCTTTTCAGGCGCTTGTCGCGTGGCATGACGACATTCATCGGCAAGCTTTTTGCCAGACGCAATTCATCGAGTAAGACGGCAACCAGATGGTCTTCGCGCGGACCGGCCTGATCATGCTCACTCAGACTCATTACGAGTTCGCGCATCAGTGCCGAGACTTCCAGCACGACACACTGATCGCCATTGATTGGTACGGCATCCTGATGGACATAGATTGCCCGCAGACGTGCTTTTTCCAGAGTGCGTACCTCGTGCTCGACATTGGCCGGTATCCATATCGCCCGCAATGGTGGCACAAACCAGGTACTGTCTTTGGCGAATACCTGCATTACCCCATCGATCGCATAGGTTACCTGTCCCCAGGGATGCTGATGGGCGCGTAAGAGTTCATCGGCTTCCAGATCTCGCGCGACGACCCGTACTGGGCGCTCGATGCTGGGAAATAGCCTGGCAGGAGGGGCTTTCGTATTGGTCAGAGGTGATGTGCGCATGCTTGTCCATTTTGCGATAAAGATTGTCTTTTTATCTTAAATCAGACGGCGTAATATTGCTTACACTTTCTGTGTTAATTGTATTTATTCATTTCATTTATCAACACAGCAGGTACAAACAATGACAACAACGATGACGGCAGCACCGCCTGCAAATAATGTGAGGCAAGACGCTCTGGTGATCGGTCTGGTCGGACTGGCGCACAGCATCTCGCATTTTTTTCATTTGATACTGGCCCCTTTATTCCCCTGGATTAAAGAGGCGTTCAGCTTGTCCTATGCCGAGCTGGGGCTGTTGATGACGGTGTTTTTCATTGTGTCCGGTGTCGGTCAGGCTTTATCCGGTTTTGTGGTGGATAAACTCGGTGCGCGAGCCGTGCTGTTCTTTGGGGTGAGCTGTCTTGGTGTTTCTGCCCTGGCATTGTCAATGGCGCAAAATTATCCGATGCTGCTGGCGGGATCGATGCTGGCTGGGTTGGGTAATAGCGTATTTCATCCTTCCGATTACACCTTGCTGAACAAGCGGGTATCGACTGCGCGACTCGGTTATGCATTTTCTGTCCATGGCATTACCGGCAATCTGGGATGGGCGACAGCACCGGTATTTCTGATCAGTATTGCGGGTATCGCTGGATGGCGTAGCGCCTTGCTTGCAGCGGCTTTGCTACCCTTGATCGTGCTAGTCATTCTATTCATTTACCGCGATGCATTACGGACGGATGAGGTTGCGCAGCCTAACCGTGCCGCTACTCCGGCAAGCACAGTGAATCCGGCTGGCGTCATCAATAAAAATGAGGGAACGATGGACTTCATGCGCTTGCCCGCTGTCTGGATGTGTTTTGCTTTTTTCTTTATGACGGCGATGGCACTTGGCGGAATACAGAGCTTCGCTTCTGTCAGTTTACGTGAAGTGTATGGCATGTCGCTGGGCTGGGCGACGACGGCCTACACCGGTTATATGCTGGCATCGGCGGCGGGGATGCTGTGGGGCGGTTTTATCGCGGCGAAAACGACCCAGCATGACCGCACGATTACGGTTGCGTTTTCGGTAGCGGGCTGCTTTGCGCTGTTATTGGCGACAGGCTGGGTCAATGCCGCCTTGGCGGTGGTGCTGATGGCGGCGATTGGATTTGGTTCTGGCATTGCCGGACCGTCCCGCGATCTGCTGATCCGTGCCGCAGCACCGAAGAACGCCACGGGGCGCGTGTATGGCGTCGTGTATTCGGGACTTGATACCGGGCTTGCCTGTTCGCCTTTGTTGTTTGGTGCGGTCATGGATGCCCATCATCCTGGCTGGATTTTTATCTGCATCGGCGTGTTTCAGGTGATGGCGATTTTGACGGCGGTGAATGTGGGAGCGAATACCAAAGCCAGGGCGCTGGCGGTGTAAAGGCTTCTTTGCGGGCGGCATCATCGGATGAGTGTGAAACATTCAGGATCACTCAGGATGTACCTTGCCTCAGTTTCAGACCGGCTTGGCACAGCAGAAGATGGCTGGCGCTTGGATAAAAACAACTGGCTGGTTAGAATAGTCTGTGCAATGACATTGATGCTGATGATTTATATACTCCTCATTAGTATATTTTTATCGCGCACATAAAGCCTGCGGATAAAGCCCTGTTTTATGCAATTGGTAGGGGAGTATCGCTATTTCCTTTTTTTAAACACATTCTGAAAGAACGCCATGAGCCTGTTAACCTGCGATATCTGCGATGCCCATGAAGATCAAATTGCCAGCGGTGAGGTGCAAGTTTTTCCGCCGATGTTTATGAAATTTGGTCGTCACGCGCAATTCGCTGGCCGTGCCGTTACGCTGAAGCTGTTTGAAGAAAACGTCCTGGTACGCAACCAGTTAGAGACGCCAGGCAATGGCAATGTACTGGTGATTGATGGCGGCGGCAGTTTTCGCTGTGCGCTGGTCGGCGGCAATCTCGCCAAACTCGCTGAGCAAGACGGCTGGGCGGGTTTCGTCGTGAACGGTTGTATCCGCGATGTCGATGAGATCAACGCCTGCAACATCGGTGTCAGGGCGCTTGCTGCTTTTCCTGTAAAAAGTGCTAAACGGAATACAGGACAAGAGAATGTCCGCCTGCACTTTGCCGGTATCACGGTCAATCCCGGTGACTGGATTTATGCGGATACCGATGGTGTGCTGGTGTCGGCGGTGAAACTTGGATAATCCGTGATGCGCCCTCAATAAAAGGCAAGGTCAATCAGTAACTGTCTCTTAACATCGAAAATATACGTTTGTTTGCAAAAAGCGAGTGATTTTATAAAGGTCGCTCGCTTTTTTTTGCTATTCTCAAACACGTACTAGTATTCTTTCTGAAATTACCTGTTCGAGCATTAAATCAGGATTAAGGTCAAGACGACTGCAAAACTTCTGCGGGCTATTTGCAAAGGCGTTCGATGAAGGTACTTATTGTTGACGATAATACGACCAACTTGGTTCTGCTGAGTGCGTTGGCAAAAGCTGCCGCTGCGGTGGAGGTGATGACGTTCGACCAACCGCTCAAGGCAATTGAATGGTGTCAAATCAACAGCCCAGATCTGGTGCTGGTTGATTTTATGATGCCGGACATGAATGGGCATCAATTCATCAGGCAATTCAGAACGTTTAAAAATTGTGCCGATGTACCGATTGTCATGGTCACCACCGAAAATGAAAAAAACGTCCGGAAAGAGGCTCTCGCTCTTGGGGCGACAGAGTTTTTATCCAAACCGGTTGACCCCAGCGAATTTCGTTCGCGCATCAAGAATTTGTTGACATTGCGTCATGCCCAAAATTTATTGAAAGACCAGGCGAAGCATTTACAGCACGAGGTAGCGCTGGCAACAGCGTCGATTCTTGAGCGAGAAAAAGAATTAATTTTACGACTGTCAAAGGCTGCCGAATATCGCGACCCAGAGACGGGCGCTCATATTTTGCGAATGGCACATTACTCTGCTTTGATTGCCAGATACTTGCATTTGACCCCTGAATACCAACAAACCTTGCTGGAAGCCGCTCCGATGCATGACATCGGTAAATTAGCAACACCCGATTACATCTTGCTGAAACCGGGTCGCCTTGACGCAGAGGAGATGGCGATTATGAAAAAACACGCCGAAATCGGTGCAGAGATTTTAACCGGAAGTAACGCACCATTAATCCAGCTGGCCGCTGAAATTGCGGGCGCTCATCATGAGAAGTTTGATGGCAGTGGTTATCCTGCTGGTTTGGCTGGAGATGATATTCCTTTGGCGGGTCGAATCGTCGCAGTCGCGGATGTGTTTGACGCTTTAACATCTGAACGGCCCTACAAGAAAGCATGGTCTCTCGAGAATGCACGACTTTATATTGTCGACAATGTAGGTAGTCATTTTTGCCCCACATGTGCCGATGCTTTTTTAGACGCGTGGCCAGAGGTGTTAAAAATTCGAGCACAATTTCCCGATTAAACAAAAAGTTTATCGCTGCGGCGGTGGAGACCCAAGGTATGAAAACACAGCAAATCATCATTAAACTGGATAGCGATTTTGAGAAAATTCTCAGGACGATTTCTGAAGACGAACCTGATTTAGTGTTGGTCTTTGGTGCGATCTCTTTTTTTACATCAGCCGATTTTTCTGCGAGCGTAAAAAAGCGATTTCCGCATACGACGATTTTAGGTTGTTCTACTGCTGGTGAAATTGCCGTGGATCGGGTGTATGACAATACGGTTGCACTCACGGCGATAAAATTCGCAAACACGACATTGCGATCTGTTTCTACGCCAATTATTAATATGGCGGATTCGTTCGATGCCGGCGCACGTCTAGCCGCAATGCTGCCGTCTAACGACTTGGCCGGAATACTGATCTTTGGTACTGGGGTATCGATTAACGGCAGCGCTTTAGTCACCGGCTTGCAGTCAGTTTTGCCGCCGAATATTCCCATATCTGGTGGGCTAGCGGCAGATGCCGGTGCTTTTCGACAGACCTGGACTTGGGGTACATCAGGTGTTGCAGATAATCAGATCGTTGCGGTGGGCCTATATGGTCAATCGATACGGCTAAGTTACGGCACTTTTGGTGGATGGGAACCATTTGGCCCTGTTAGAAAAGTGACGCGCTGCATTGAAAACGTCTTATTCGAGTTAGATGGTGAGCGAGCTTTAGATGTCTACAAACGCTACCTAGGTGACTATGCCAAAGACTTACCGGCCTCCGGCCTGTTATTTCCATTTGAAATGCTAGGGATAAATCGTGACAAGAGTGGTATTTTCAGGACAATTCTCGGAGTAGATGAAGCTGATGGCTCGCTGACCTTAGCGGGTGATATCGATGCCAATGGATATTTAAGGTTGATGCATTCCGGCACCGATAAATTAATCGAAGGTGCTGAGACTGCGGCAGCGGCGGCTTTAGCAAAGGCTGGCGAAGTCGGAAGTGAGTCTTTAGCGATTCTGGTGAGCTGTATTGGTCGAAAACTGGTCATGGGCGACCGTGTAGACGAGGAAGTCGAGGCAGTGGCTGATATTTTGGGGAAACACACCACGATTACCGGGTTCTATTCTAACGGCGAGATTGCCGGCACGGATTTTCATGGTGAATGCCGCTTACATAACCAAACGATGACAATCACCTGGATCAATGAAATAGACGCCAATTTAAATTGACTGACATTGAGTTTCATATGCATCGTACATTAGCCAGACAGCTACGACGGAGTTGTGGCATCGAGTCGATTGATAGTTTTGCACTCGTTGTGGAACAAGCACGTGCGTTAGCAGAACGGTCTCCCGATAACGAGGCACTGACTTCATTTCTCGGAGGGCTTCCCGAACTCATAGGTAAGATTGATACAACCTATGAACAGTTTGAGAGAGATCTAGACCTCCGCTCTCGAAGCCTTGATATCAGCTCAGTTGAATTGAGTGAGGCTAATGAGCGCATGCGGACAGAATTGACAAGTCGTAACCGCAGTCTTGAATCCTTAAGAAAAGCGGCTGCTGAGTTGGTCTCTCATTCGGAATTGGTAGTCAGTCTTCCTGAAGAAGATGATCTTGAAATGCTATCGGCGTTGTTGCCAAGGTTGGTTAGCCAACGAGAGGCCAGTCGTCTAGAGCTGTATAACCAACGGTTTGCGATGGATCAACATGCCATTGTTAGCATCACTGATACCGATGGAACAATCATCTATGTCAACGACAAATTTTGTCAGATTAGTGGATACGATCGCTCTGAATTACTGGGTGAAAATCACCGATTGATTAATTCTCGATTACATTCACCAGATTTCTTTACAAATTTGTGGAACACGATTTCCCAAGGCAATGTATGGAACGGTGAGATTTGTAATATCGCAAAACAAGGGCATCAATATTGGGTCGACGCGACTATCGTTCCATTTTTGAATCAGGACGGAAAACCGTATCAATACATTGCGATCCGGACTGAAATCACTGAGCGTAAGAAAATGGCAGAGCGTATCGCTAACAGTGAACGCCAATATCGTACTGTTGTTGATCGCTTAAAAGAAATCGTCTTTAGAACAAATGCACAAGGTGGCTGGACATTTTTGAATCCCGCTTGGACGGTGATTACCGGGTTTTCCATGGAAGAAACGATAGGGAAATCAATTTTAGATTTTATTCATTCCGGCGACCGGGAAGCGGTTGAAACAGGGTTACATAAATTACTTACGGGCTCGAAGGGGTATTCACAACATGATGCACGTTACATTACAAAAGAGGGAGGGTATCGTTGGATATCGGTCTATGCTCAGCTTGAATTTGATAACGGTGCCCTAGTTGGTTTAACCGGTAGTCTTGTGGATATCACGGAGCGTAGAAGTGCCACAGAAAAACTTAAAGAAAATCTGAAATTTGTTGATGCCATCTTCGAATCAATTCCGCTTCCTGTTTACTTTAAAGGAAGTGATGGAAGTTTTTTAAGAGCGAATAAAGCATTTTGTGAGTTATTTAGAGGTGTACCTGAAGATTTTATAGGGCAAGTAAGTAGCAGTTTGCTTGGTGCCGCCTTTGAGCAAATTTATACTCCTGCGGATTTGGAATTGATTCGGTCCGGTAGCGTAGTTTCTCGTGAGAAGGTACTGAATTTATCGGGTGGTATCAGTGTCGATGCCATCTTTACCAAAACTGCGTTGCTTAAGTCGGATGGCAGCATACTAGGTTTGTTGGGAACGATCGTTGACATCTCCGATCGAAAAATGGCAGAGCGAGCTTTGCTGGTGGCGAAAGAATCAGCAGAGTCTGCGAATCGATCCAAAAGCGAATTTCTTGCCAATATGAGTCACGAGATCCGTACGCCGATGAACGGTATTATTGGGATGACGGATTTAGTCTTGGATATGGAGTTAGCCGCAAACCAGAGAGAATATTTGTCGATTGTCAAATCATCCGCCGATTCCTTGTTAGATATTATCAACGACATACTCGATTTTTCAAAAATCGAAGCTGGCAAAATGGGTTTGGAATCGATCGTATTTGATTTCCCTAAAATGATTTTGGAAACCTTGCGTACTCATTCATTACGGGCGGTGAATAAAGGTTTGGAGCTCGTCCTTGATATTGATCCAGAGATACCGGGCGGGTTGCGTGGCGATCCAGGCCGTCTCCGGCAAATTATCAACAATCTAGTTGGAAATGCGATTAAGTTCACTGAGTTTGGCGAGATATTAATTTCCGTTAAATTGTTGAAGATCGTCGATCATCAAGTCCATTTTTTATTGCTGGTGAAAGATACAGGTATCGGTATCTCTGATGAAAAGCAGCATCGTATTTTCGACGCCTTTGAGCAAGAAGATGGTTCAACGACCCGCCGTTTTGGTGGAACTGGACTGGGCCTGTCGATTACGCGAAGCTTAGTCGCGATGATGGATGGGAAAATTGGTGTAACAAGTATTTTGGGCGAGGGGAGTGAATTTTCTGTTGAATTATCATTGCCATACGAGGACCAACAGCATAATCAGGCCTATCAAAAACAGAGTGCTGCGTTAGCCGGGCTAACGGTATTTATTTCTGACGACAACGTCACCAATCGAAAGGTGTTGCATACCATGTTATCGAAAATTGGGATGCGCGTAGTCGATTTTTCTAGCGGTGAGGAGTTGTTAACATATTGCGTTAACCCATCAGCGGTAGCCGATTGTGTTGTAATTGATTACGCGATGCCTGGGCTTGACGGATTTAAGGTTGCCGAGCAGCTTTCGACGATTGAGCATGTGAAGCACATCCCCATTGTGATGCTGTCCTCTAGTGGTATGCCTGGAGACCTGAAAAAGTGTCGGCAAGTGGGTATTCAGGCTTATTTATTAAAACCTGCCAGTGCCGACGAGATTTATTCAGCGATTGCCAATCTTGTTGGAGGTGGCAGAGTTATAAACGATGATGAACAAGTAATCGTCACCAGACATAGCATTCGAGAAGCGAGCAGCTCTTTAAAAATTTTATTAGCCGAAGACAACTTCTCGAACCAGGCCTTGGCAACTGCTTTATTAACGAAGTGGGGGCATCAGGTCTGGGTCGCTAACAACGGCAAAGAAGCTTTGGAGCTACATGACAGTTTGACATTTGATGTCATTTTGATGGATTTGCAAATGCCCGTAATGGGGGGATTTGAGGCAACTAAAAAAATTCGTGAACGAGAGCAGGGACATCATCGGCATATTCCGATTATTGCGATGACAGCAAATGCGCTGGAGGGAGATAAAGAAATTTGTATCGCTAATGGCATGGATGATTATTTGTCGAAGCCATTTAAAGCGGACATTTTTAAACAAATGCTTGCAAAGCATTTTTCTCTGCAATCCGGGTTGGCACGGTCACATGAGTTTCCAGTCGATGGTACAAAGCCAGACAAAATGTCCTCTGGAATCGATATATTTAAGACAGATTATTTTGACTATCGCGTAGCGATCAGCAACGCTGATGCCGAAGTGGTCGGTTTGATAGGGGAGCACTTTTTAGCGCATGCACCAAAACAAATAAGTGATATGAGGGATGCTTGGGCAAGCCAAGACCTCGAAACTTTACAGCTTAATGCGCACTCGCTAACTGGGTTATTTGGTAATTTCAACGCTGATCCTGCTCGTCATTTCGCCCATGAGATCAATCGGGCGATTAAAGTCGGGCAGTTGGACACTATCGACGATTTGTTGCATTCATTGCAGTTGGAATACGACCGGTTTTCGTTTTATTTATTCGCCCATATCAGCCAAGCATAAGATTGACTGGTCAGTTTTGCTGAGACCGATAGTGTTTGTTTTTAACCCAAAATTCGATAGTAGAGGTTTTCTCAGCAAAGCGTTTCGCATGTACAACGCCCGGGTCAATGACACACCATTGATCCGCATGAAACGCTTTTACTTGACCATCTCTGAAAACAAACATCGTGCTTTTGGTGACCTCGACATAAATCGGAGTTGGATGTCTGTTTGGCTATCTAGTTTGATACTCACGTGTAGCAAACGTGACGTCGCGCTGGTCGTTGGTGATTTTACTTAAATTGAGTAAGGGGTCGGGTATGCGGCTCATAGTTTCGCCTCATGCCAAGTAAAAATATAAGTTTAGCGCCGCGTAAAAAATTGGTTTGCAGGCGTATAACTAATTCTAGCGATAAAAGAATGAAATCAATCAGAATTAAATCAACTCAACGCTCTGCAAATTCAAATAGCTGCTTTCCCGTATCGTCTTCACAAAATCCGTCAGGTATGCCTTGTCTGCCAGCTCCGGCAGACAGGCGGCATATAGTTTGCCGGTTAAACCATCGGCGGTAATCCGCTTCGGCAAGACATAATCCCGGTTCACATAATTTTGCGCCGCCCACACGGGCAGCGTGGCGATGCCACGTTTGCTGGCGACCAGTTGCAGCATGGCGACGGTAAGCTCGGTGGTGCGGCGGGTGGTATCGACACCGGCGGGTTTCAGCACTTGACGCACGATGTCCAGCATGTCGTCCGGCACCGGATACGTGATCAAGGTATCGCTGGCAAAATCCTGCGCTACCAGATAATCGCGGCTGGCCAGCGCATGGTCCTTGGCCAGCAGGGCGACAATCTCGAAACGGAACAGCGGCTGATAACTGATGCTCTCGTCATGATCGATTTCGGACACGATTGCGACATCGGCGCGACCGTTGTACAGCAAGCCGACCGGATCTGCCTGAAAGCCGGACACAATATCCAGCTCGACCTCGGGCCAGCGATTGCGAAACACATCCATCGCTGGCATCAGCCAGTCAAAACAGGTGTGGCACTCGACCGCAATCCGCAATTGTCCGGCGACACCTTGCGCCAGCCGCGCCAGATCGCGTTCGGTATTGGCGATCTGCGGCAGTACGGCATCAGCGAGTTGCAGCAGTCTTTCACCTGCCGGAGTAAAGCGTATCGGGGTCGATTTACGCTCAAACAAGGCGCTTCCATGATGTTCTTCCAGCAGTTTGATCTGGTGCGACAACGCTGATTGCGTGACATTCAGCAGGGTTGCAGCACGCAGCAAATTGCCGGCTTCGCGCAGGGCATGCAGGGTTTTTAGATGACGGACTTCGAGGATCGATTGCATAGGAGATGCTGACTATTAGTAAAATTCAAGTTGATTCTTAAAATTTATCGTTTGAATCATAGTCGACACTCAACCATCATGGCAACACTTAAAAGATTAAAAGGAGTTGTCATGGCATCAGCACATATTTTGGGTTTTCCGCGTATAGGCGCGCAACGCGAATTGAAATTTGCCCAGGAGGCATTCTGGCGTAATGAATTGTCTGAGGACGCATTGCGTGACATCGGTGGCGAACTGCGCGCCCGCCACTGGACGGTACAAAAGCAGGCGGGGCTGGATCTGATCAGTGTCGGTGATTTTGCCTGGTACGATCAGGTGCTGACGACACTGGCATTGCTGGGTGCGCTGCCGACCCGTTTTGGCTTTGATGCGCGTGAACTTAGCATGAGCGATTATTTTTGCGCGGCACGTGGCAACAGCGCTCAGGTCGCGATGGAAATGACGAAATGGTTTGATACGAATTATCACTACCTCGTGCCGGAATGGACCGCCGATACGCAGTTTGATGGCGGTGTCGACTGGTTATTCGATGAGCTGGCACAAGCGCAGGCATTGGGGCACAAGGCCAAGGTAACACTGATTGGTCCGATCACTTTGCTCTATGTGGGTAAGATCAAAAACGGTCTGTCTCATAAACTCGATCTGTTGCATAAAATTGTTCCCGCGTATCAGCGGTTGCTCGCCAGAGTCAAGGCTGCAGGTGTTGACTGGGTACAGATTGATGAACCAATTCTGTCGCTTGATTTGGATACGCAATGGCAAAATGCGCTGCTAGTAGCCTACGTCGCACTGGAAAAACATGCGCCGAAACTGCTGCTGACCAGCTATTTTGAATCCATCGGCGATCATGCCGATATGGTGCATCGCCTGCCGGTTGCCGGTGTGCATCTGGATCTGGCCAGAGCACCGCAGCAACTGACGCCCCTGCTGGCAAAATGGCCGCAAGGCCGCGTACTGTCTGCGGGTGTGATTGATGGACGTAATATCTGGCGCGCTGATCTGTCCGCCTTACTGAAGCAGTTGCAGCCTGTGCAGCAGGCATTGGGCGATCAGTTATGGATCGCGTCAAGTTGCTCCTTATTGCATGTGCCGGTCGATCTCGCAACCGAAACGGGCCTCGACGCCGAATTGAAGAGCTGGCTGGCATTCGCTACACAAAAGCTGGATGAAATTCATGCGCTGAAACAAGCCTTAAACGGTGAGGCAACATCGGTGCTGCCTCACTTTAACGCAGCCCAAATCGCCCGCCACACGCGTGCCAGCTCGACCCGTATTCATAATCCTCTGGTGCAGCAGCGATTGGCGGCAACCACGGCCGCCGATGCGGAGCGCAAAAGCGTTTTCATTGAGCGTATCGGTAAGCAGCAGGCACGTTTTCAGTTGCCGCTGTTCCCGACGACCACGATAGGATCATTTCCACAGACCAAAGCGATTCGTCAGGCGCGCGCCAGCTATAAACGTGGCGACCTGAATCATCTCGATTATCTGGAGGCAATGCGTGCCGAAATTCGTCTGGTAGTAGAAAAGCAAGAGCAACTTGGCATCGACGTACTGGTGCATGGCGAGCCCGAGCGCAATGACATGGTTGAGTATTTTGGCGAACAACTCTGGGGTTACGGTTTTACCCAAAACGGCTGGGTACAAAGCTATGGCTCGCGCTGCGTCAAGCCGCCATTTATTTACGGTGACGTATATCGTCCCGAGGCTATGACCGTCGCCTGGAGCATCTACGCGCAAAGCCTGACGGACAAGCCGATGAAGGGCATGCTGACGGGGCCAGTCACGATGTTGCAATGGTCATTTGTACGCGACGATCAGCCCCGTGCAACGACTGCGCTGCAAATCGCTCTGGCTCTGCGCGACGAAGTGACCGATCTGGAGAAAACCGGTATCGGCATGATACAGATTGACGAACCGGCTTTCCGCGAGGGTTTGCCTTTACGCAGTGCCGATTGGCCAGCGTATCTCGACTGGGCCGTGCGGGCATTTAAGATCAGCGCATCGGGCGTCGCTGACGATACGCAAATTCATACCCACATGTGCTATTCGGAATTCAATGACATCTTGCCCTGGATCGCAGCGATGGATGCCGATGTCATCACGATCGAGACCTCACGCTCCGATATGGAATTGCTGGAAGGCTTTGGCGAATTCGCGTATCCGAATGACATCGGCCCTGGCGTCTATGACATTCATTCGCCGCGTGTCGCCAAAGTCACCGAGATGCAAAGGCTACTACAAAAAGCCCGCAGCGTCTTGCCAGACCGGCGGCTCTGGGTTAACCCGGATTGCGGCCTGAAAACTCGCGACTGGCCAGAAACGATTGCGGCTCTGGAGAACATGGTGCAGGCCGCCAGACTGCTGCGCGCCTCGGTCGAGGAGCATGAAGAACATCTCGATTGTTGCTGAGTACGGCAGGACTTAACCAAAACCAAGACCTCTCAACACAGAGATACAGAGACACGGAGACACAGAGACACAGAGGAAAGGCAAGAGTAAGTGGCTCCATGTGATGTCGGTATTAAAACGAATCCGCAATGTGGGTGCGGCTTTCAGCCATATTTCAGGCTGAAGGCCGCATGAATATTAGTGGATTCAACTCAGAAGTTTCTAAAAACCTTCACATTAAAAAAACACATCGATAGGATTGACGCAAAAGCCAAAATCTCTCATCTCAAATGCAAAGAGAAAAGGCAGGAGTAAGCGGCTTTACGTGATATCGATTCTATAGAGATCCTCGCTGCGCAGGGGCTAGTACAGGAACACTTTGTGCGGAATCGATTTTTCATGCGGATGCTGCATAAAAATGGTGGAAGGACGGAATTGTCAGGGCAAGATGTTTTGTAAGTCGTCGCTGACATAGTTGACTGGGTAAAACGCATCTGGGCATAATCCCTGCATGCCTATTTCTCCCGCCATCCGGTTCATTACATTGACTGTCTTAGTCTGATGTGGATAGACACCCATTGCCATTTAGATGCCAGCGAATTTCAGGGTGCTTCGCTGGACGTCGCACAGGCTGCGTCTGTGAAAGCGGTCTCCGGCATTGTTATTCCGGCAGTACATCCGAGTAATTTCGCTGTTGTTGCCGAGCTGGCGAGACAGCGTAGTGACTGTTTTTATGCGCTGGGCATTCATCCCATGTATGTTCCGACCGCGCATGAAAAGGATTTGCTTATGCTGCGTTCTGCGGTTGAGCAACTCATGTCTGCGCCTGGTAATGCGGGGCGTTTTGTAGCGATTGGCGAAATTGGTCTGGACTTTTTTGTCCCGGAATTGACGCAGTCACCATTGCGGGAAAAGCAGGAATTTTTTTATAGCGAACAACTGAAGCTGGCGCGCGATTTTAATTTGCCGGTATTGCTGCATGTGCGCCGGTCGCAAGACACCATCCTCAAATATTTACGTCGCATTAAGGTTCGTGGCGGGATTGCCCATGCGTTCAATGGCAGCGAACAGCAGGCGCAGACTTTTATCAATTTAGGATTTAAACTTGGCTTTGGTGGTGCGATGACTTATACGCGTGCCTTGCAGATCCGGCGACTGGCGACGCAGCTCCCGTTGAGCGCGATTGTGCTTGAAACCGATGCGCCGGATATTGCGCCAAGCTGGTTACACCCCGCGATTAATAGTCCCGCAGAATTGCCGCAGATCGGTGCGGTACTGGCTGAATTGCGCGCAATGTCTATCGAGACAGTTGCTGCGCAGACCAGTGCCAATGCCTTTGAGGTATTGCCGCGAATGCGTGCCGTCTGAGATATGCGGCTGGCGATCATCAGTTTTGTGATTGGTGTCGCTTATGTGCAGCAACAGGCTAGCTTGCTGGCGTATTGGCCTCTGGTGATGCTGTTATCCGGCAGCGTCCTTATCTTGATGCTGGTTCGCTTTATATCGCGAAAAAAAACGTCGGATAGTGCGCCGCAAGTTCTGCCTTTCCCTACAAATTTTTTACTTCGTTGTCTGACTTCACTCTCATTGGCGAGCCTCGGATTTGTCTGGGCAAGTCTGTTCGCACATTGGTATCTGGCGCAAGAGCTGCCGTCCCGCTGGGAAGGGCGTGACGTTACCGTGATCGGCACGGTTGATAGTTTGCCTTTCCGTTTTGAGCGCGGAGTCCGGTTTAATTTTTCTGTCGAGCAGGTATTGCCGGATGGCGGTGAAAAGCCGTCATTGCCATCGAAACTGGCACTGTCCTGGTATGCCCCGAATCGCGTCAATGCCGATGTAGACATGGGCGATGAAAGCAGTGATCAGGTGGTAGATGTACAACCCGGCGAACGCTGGCGCTTCACCGTCCGCTTGAAGCGTCCTCATGGCAACGCTAATCCTGAGGGCTTTGATTATGAAGTCTGGTTGCTTGAGCAGGGCTTACGCGCTACTGGCACCGTGCGGCTAGCCAGCTCAACTAGCTCAGCCAATCCGGCTGTCGTACCGAATCAACGACTGACTCCGTTTGTCTGGAGTGTCGGCAATCTGATTGAGCGCGCCAGAGGTGCGTTGCGCGATAAAATACATGCGGCAATTCCTCAGGCACCTTACGCCGGTGTCATCGTGGCACTGGTTATTGGCGATCAACGAGAGGTGGGGCAGTCCGACTGGAAAGTCTTCAACCGAACAGGGGTGGGGCATCTCTTTTCAATCTCCGGTTTACATATCACGATGGTTGCCGGTTTGTTCGCGAGCATGGTGTATTGGTTGTGGCGGCATTCATTTTTCTTGCTCGATTATCTGGATGAGCCCTTGCCAATGCGCTTGCCAGCCCAAAAAGCTGCGGCATTGGCCGGTGCACTGATGGCCTTGTTCTATGTCGCATTGACGGGATTTGGTGTGCCGGCGCAACGCACACTGTATATGCTCAGCGTCGTCGCATTCGCCTTATGGACAGGACGCTTAACCAGTATCTTGCACATCTTGTGCGTGGCCTTGGGATTGGTTGTGATGCTGGATCCCTGGGCGGTATTGTGGCCGGGATTCTGGTTGTCTTTTGGTGCGGTCGGGATGATCCTGTTCGCGTCCGTCGGACGTGGCCAGCCAGAGAGGGTGGATAGTCATCGTGATCAGCTAAAGCAACTAAATCAACTAAAGCAGCTCTGGCATAGCGCTACCCATACACAATATGTGGTGACGATAGGGCTGATTCCGCTAACGCTCTTGCTGTTCGGTCAGATCTCTTTAATCGGTCCTGTCGCGAATGCGGTTGCGATTCCGGTCGTGAGTTTTGCCGTGACGCCGCTGGCATTGATTGGCAGTATTTTGCCTTTGCCGCTTGCAGGCTGGGTTTTGACGGTCGCACATGCTTGTGTCACATTGCTGGCGTCGATATTGGGCTATTTGAGCGAACAGCCGCTCGCCGTATGGGCAACACCTGTACCGCCCTGGTGGATGGCAGCGATTGCGATGCTGGGTGTGTTCTGGATGCTGGCGCCGCGTGGCTGGCCTTTGCGCTGGCTGGGGCTGTTTTGCTGTCTGCCTTTACTATGCCATCAGGCCAGTCATCCTGATGATGAGCAGATGCGCGTGACAGCGCTGGACGTCGGGCAGGGGATGGCCTTGCTGATAGAGACGGCACATCATCGCCTGTTGTATGACACGGGACCCGCATATTCGCCAGAATCCGATGGCGGCAGCCGGGTAATTTTGCCGTATTTGCGAGCACGTGGTATCAGCAAACTTGATGCTGTCGTCATCTCGCATAATGACAATGATCATTCTGGCGGCGCGCTGAGTATTTTTAAGGAAATGCCGTTCAGCTGGGTGAGCAGTTCGCTGGCCAAAGACAGTCCCATCGTTGCCGCTGCCAGCCATCACAGGTCTTGCGTTGCGGGTCAGACCTGGTCCTGGGATGGCGTCGATTTTGAGATGTTACAACCGGGCGAGGCGAGTTATGCAAGCCAGAAATGGAAACCTAACGCCCGTAGCTGTACCTTAAAAATTTCGACGAAACACCATGCAATCCTCTTGCCGGGGGATATCGAGGCAGTGCAGGAGGATGAGTTGCTGCATACGATACCGGATAAGTTATCAGCCGATGTCCTGCTGGCGCCGCATCATGGCAGCGGGACATCCTCTACGGCAGCATTTTTGAAAGCCGTTCATCCTGGTCTGGCTATTTTTCAGGTCGGCTATCTGAATCGTTACCGTCATCCTAAACAGGAAGTCTTCGATCGCTACAGTGAATTTGGAATAAAACGTCTAAGGACAGACGAAGCAGGCGCAATCACATTACAATTCGGGACCGATTTACGCTTTTCAACTTACCGTGGCGAACATGCCCGTTATTGGTATCACCGCTGATTATCAATCCATCACGCTATTACTCCATTCATCACTCAGTTTTGCTAATGATGCTCCCCTGATTATTTTTCCCGATTGTGAATCCTGCTTATGTCTACTGCTTATGTCCACTGAATCTGTTAAACCTGTTATTCATTTTGCTCATGCAAATAGTTTTCCTGCCGGGACCTATCGCGTTTTTTTCGATTTTTTACGCACTCATTATGATGTACAGGCATTACCTCTCCATGGACATAATCCTGCGTACCCGGTGACCGATGGCTGGCCGCATCTGGTGCAGGAGTTGATTGATGCCTTAGAGTCGCGCTATCAGTCTCCGGTTATTTTGCTGGGTCATTCACTAGGCGGTATGTTGTCGATGATGGCGGCCAAAGCGAGGCCTGACTTGGTGCGCTGTGTGGTGATGCTGGATTCGCCTCTGGTTGGCGGGTGGCGTGCGACAACGCTGCGATTGTTTAAATGGATCGGGCTGGATAAGAAATTTTCGCCTGCCAGATTTTCAGAAAAACGTCGTAATCAATGGAAAGATGCCGAAGAGGCCTATAAGCATTTCGCAAGCAAGGAAATGTTCGCTATCTGGCCGCCTGAAGTGCTACGTGATTACATTAATGCAGGCATTCAACCGAATGAGAACGGCGAGGGCGTGACACTGCGTTTCACCCGTGAAGTCGAGACGGCGATTTATTCTACTTTGCCGGACGGGCTGGGTTATCTGGCTCGTAAGGGGCTTAAAGTGCCTATCGGCTTTGTCGGTGGTACTGAGTCCGTTGAATGTCGTCAGGCGGGCCTGAAGGCGACTCATCAGTTAGTGGGCAACAATTTTGTACAAATCCTGGCGGGACATTTGTTGCCGATGGAGGTGCCGGAACAAGCCGCAGCGGCGACGCATGCAATGATTCAGTCTTTGATTTCAACCACGTCACATCATTAAGCGAGAAGATCAATATGACACAGGTTTTTTCAATACCGCAGGTGCAAAGGATGCTGGGACTGGGGTTGCTGGCGGTGAGCGCGCTTTCGCATGCTGAGGTACTGTCATGGGATGAGTGGCAGGAGGTGCGCTCCAAGGGCGTGACCGTGCTGCAACTGACAATAGATAACGACAGTCTGCTTTTAAAAAAAGACGACGGGTTTTATACCAGCGGCAATCGCATTGCGACGAGTTATGTACTTAGTACGGCACAGCAATCCACCACTTATGGTTGGCAGTTAGGGCAAGATTTATACACATCTTCCGACATCAAATTGCTGCCAGCTCAGATTGCGAAAAATGATCACCCCTATGCGGGCTGGCTGTTTGCCGGCGTGTATCGTGAATTCGCGGATGTCAGCGGTACCGGCAGCCGGATTGCTTTTGACCTGGGTTGTCTTGGTCCTTGCGCGGGCGGTGAATGGTCGCAGACGCATTTGCATCGTCTGATCCAGCAGCCCTTGCCGCAAGGCTGGAGTACCCAGTTGCGTAATGAGTGGGGTGTCGTTGTGTCAGGTGACTGGACTCCGGTGCGCTGGTCGCCGGGAGCGGGGATTGATTTGACGCCGCGATTGAAAGGACGATTCGGTAATATTTTCACCGATGCGGCAACGGATGTGACCTTGCGGTTGGGGGCTTTGAATGCCTTGCCTCAGCAGTCAGCCAGTTATGCTTTTTTGCGGGGCGAAGCAAAATTGGTTGGCTATAACGCGACTTTGCAAGGCGGTTATTTCAATAATCAAGCCACCGGTATCACGCCTAAACACAGTGTGGGAGAGCTGGAGCTTGGCTATGTCTGGCGTGCTGGCAGTTATGGCGTCAGCGCCTCTATTTTGCGTCGCAGTAATGAAATAAAAGAGTTATCCAACGGGACAGGCGCACAAAATTTTGCCCGGTTGCAATTTGTCTATGCGATGTAAGTTCTCATCATTATGAACGGAGAAATCGGGCGCGATTTTTATCTAGTGCTTTGGCGAGCGGCGCTGTTTGAGGTATAATTCGAATTTCCCGCTCGTGCCGTCTGGCACCTTCTGCAATGACTAAGTTTGTATTCGTTACCGGGGGCGTCGTTTCCTCCCTAGGCAAAGGCATCGCCGCTGCCTCACTCGCTGCGATCCTTGAATCGCGCGGTCTCAGAGTCACCATGCTCAAACTCGATCCGTATATTAACGTTGATCCGGGTACTATGAGTCCATTTCAACACGGCGAAGTTTTCGTGACCGATGACGGCGCTGAAACTGATCTGGATCTGGGCCATTATGAGCGTTTCATTTCTTCAAAAATGAAGAAAGTGAATAACTTCACCACCGGTCAGATTTATGAATCTGTGATTCGTAAAGAACGTCGCGGTGAGTATCTCGGCAAAACTGTTCAGGTCATCCCTCATATCACAAACGAGATTCAGGATTTTATCCATCGCGGCGCGAATGGTTACGATGTGGCGCTGGTTGAAATCGGCGGTACCGTCGGCGATATCGAATCCCTGCCGTTCCTGGAAGCCGCTCGTCAGTTGAGCCTGCGTGCTGGGCGCAATGCGGCAGCTTTCGTGCATCTGACACTGGTTCCTTATGTGGCAGCAGCGGGTGAACTGAAAACAAAGCCGACACAACACAGCGTACAAAAACTACGTGAAATCGGTATTTTCCCAGATGCTTTGTTGTGCCGTGCCGATCGGCCTATCCCTGATGATGAACGCGCCAAGATTTCTTTGTTCGCCAACGTGCCCGAAGAAGCCGTGATCTCTGTATGGGATGCTGACACGATCTACAAAATTCCTCAAATGTTGCATGATCAGGGCTTGGATCGCATCGTCTGCGACAAGCTCGGCCTGGCACCAAAGCCAGCGGATCTGACGATGTGGGATAAACTCATTTACGCACTGGAAAATCCTAAAGAAGAAGTCACGATTGGTATGGTCGGCAAATATGTTGATCTGACCGAGTCGTATAAGTCATTGACCGAGGCATTGCGCCACGCTGGTATCCACACCGAAAGCCGGGTGAATATTGAGTACGTCGATTCCGAAGAGATCGAAGCGCACGGTACCAAGTCGCTAGAAAAATACGACGCGATTCTGGTGCCAGGCGGCTTCGGTAAGCGTGGTGTCGAAGGTAAGATCGTTGCAGCGCGTTTTGCCCGTGAAAATAAAATTCCTTACCTCGGTATCTGCCTAGGTATGCAGGTTGCTTTGATTGAGTATGCTCGCAACAAAGCGGGCCTGACTGCGGCTAACTCTACTGAATTCGATCTGGAAACAGAGCAGCCAGTCGTTGCGCTGATCAACGAATGGCAAAATCACGACGGTAAAGTTGAAACCCGTGACGAAAACTCTGATTTGGGCGGCACTATGCGTCTGGGCGCACAGACTTGCGCGATCAAGCCAGGGACACTCGCAGCTGAAATCTACGGCAATGTCGTGACCGAGCGTCACCGTCATCGTTATGAAGCAAATAATCATTATCTTGGTCGTGTTGAGCAGGCGGGTCTGATTGTGTCTGCACGCACACCGACAGAAGATTTGTGTGAAATCATGGAATTGCCGCGCGAAGGCGCTAATTCACATCCTTGGTATCTCGGTGTGCAATATCACCCGGAGTTCAAATCGACACCGCGTGATGGTCATCCTTTGTTCATCTCCTTTGCCAAAGCAGCGATTGCGCATAAGTTAGCGAACAAAAAAGCTTAAGGAATACAGTATGAAACTTTGTGGATTTGATGTCGGCCTGGATCATCCTTTTTTTCTGATTGCGGGTCCTTGTGTGATCGAATCGCATCAGATGGCGCTCGACACTGCAGGTGCTTTGAAAGAAATGACCGCTGCACTAGGTATTCCTTTCATTTATAAATCCTCCTTCGATAAAGCCAATCGTTCTTCAGGTTCCTCTTTCCGCGGTTTGGGTATGGAAAAAGGTCTGGAGATTCTGGCGGATGTTAAAAAGCAATTGAATGTACCGGTTCTTACGGATATCCACGAAGTTGATGAAATCACGCCAGTTGCCGCGGTTGTCGATGTGTTGCAAACGCCAGCTTTTCTGTGTCGTCAAACAGATTTTATTGAGGCTTGCGGTCGTTCGGGCAAGCCGGTGAATATCAAAAAAGGCCAGTTCCTTGCGCCGCACGATATGGTTCATGTGATTGCGAAAGCACGCGCTGCGGCAAAAGCAGCAGGTCTGCCGGAAGATAATTTCATGGCGTGTGAACGTGGTGCTTCTTTTGGCTACAACAATCTAGTCTCCGATATGCGCTCCCTGGCGATCATGCGCGAGACGAATTGCCCGGTCGTATTCGATGCTACCCACTCTGTGCAGTTACCTGGCGGGCAGGGTGCGACATCCGGTGGTCAGCGTGAGTTTGTTCCCGTATTGGCTCGCGCTGCGGTCGCGGTAGGTATTTCCGGCTTGTTCATGGAAACTCACCCTGATCCGGCAAAAGCAATGTCAGATGGGCCGAACGCCGTGCCACTAGGGCGTATGAAAGAATTATTATCTACGCTGATCGAGCTTGATCGCGTAGTCAAAAAGAATGGATTCCTTGAGTCTAGTTTCGTTTAATTTATGAGTCACATCTTTGATGTGTTGATTGATCTTGAGTTGCCCTGAGTTGACTGAAATTTTTTTGAAGTTTGCTTGTTGTGCGTAGTCCTGCTTTTGCCTCAACCTGACGCAAGGGCGGTGGGCATAAAATTGTTGATGGCATGCGCTTTGTCTGTTGAACCAAAGTGTCGATGGTGACAACCGGAATCATGATTTTATCTGACAGCCTGTGCCGATCCGGACGGCCGACTTTGAGTGCACATGGTTAAGATGAACTTCGCAGCTTGTTGAAATTTTGTTCGCTATATTGATTGTTTAGGAGAAATGAATGAGTGCCATCGTTGACATTATCGGTCGTGAAATTATTGATTCACGCGGCAATCCAACAGTTGAATGTGATGTTTTGCTGGAATCCGGCGTCATGGGACGTGCCGCTGTACCATCCGGTGCTTCGACAGGTTCCCGTGAAGCGATTGAATTGCGTGACGGTGATAAGTCTCGTTACCTAGGCAAAGGCGTATTAAAAGCCTGCGAACATATCAATACAGAAATCGCTGAAGCGATCATGGGCCTGGATGCGAACGAGCAAGCCTTCCTTGACCGCACTCTGATTGATCTTGATGGTACAGAAAACAAAGCACGTCTCGGCGCAAACGCGATCTTGGCGGTCTCTATGGCTGTGGCTAAGGCCGCTGCTGAAGAAGCAGGTTTGCCTTTGTATCGTTATTTCGGCGGTTCAGGCGCGATGCAATTGCCAGTGCCAATGATGAACGTCATCAACGGCGGCGCCCATGCAGACAATAATCTGGATATTCAAGAGTTCATGATTATCCCGGTTGGCGCACCTTCCTTCCGCGAAGCGATTCGTTATGGTGCCGAAGTATTCCATGCATTGAAAAAAATCCTGCACGACAAAGGGCTGACTACTGCAGTCGGTGACGAAGGTGGTTTTGCACCTTCCGTAGAGAACCATGAGTCAGCAATCAAGATGATCATTCAAGCGATTGAAGCGGCAGGCTATGAGCCAGGTACGCAAATCGCTCTGGGTCTGGATTGTGCTGCTAGTGAATTCTACAAAGATGGCAAATATCACCTTGAAGGTGAAGGCCTGACTTTGTCTTCTGCCGATTTCACCAACCTGCTGGCGACCTGGGTCGACAAATATCCTATCATCTCGATCGAAGATGGTATGGCAGAAGGCGACTGGGACGGTTGGGCAATTCTCACCGAAAAACTTGGTAAGAAAGTTCAGATCGTGGGTGACGATTTGTTCGTGACTAATACCAAGATCCTCAAAGAAGGCATACAAAAAGGTATCGCCAACTCCATCCTGATCAAGATCAATCAGATCGGTACTTTGACCGAGACTTTCGCTGCGATTGAAATGGCAAAACGTGCCGGTTACACCGCCGTTATTTCCCATCGTTCCGGCGAAACGGAAGACAGCACCATTGCTGATATCGCTGTCGGTACCAACGCGCTGCAAATCAAAACAGGTTCTATGTCCCGCTCTGATCGTATGGCGAAGTACAACCAGTTGCTGCGTATTGAAGAAGATTTGGGTGATATCGCTAGCTATCCAGGCCGTGATGCATTCTATAATCTGAAGTAAGCGTCAATGATAAAGGGGAACGGCGTTCCCCTTTTTTCTGACTTTTTCTTTTTCTGGCTGCGTTTATCCGATGCGTCTGATCGCGTTATCACTTGCTGCATTGCTTTTGCTGATCCAATTCCCGCTATGGTTGGGTAAGGGCGGTTGGTTGCGTGTATGGGATCTGGATAAGCAAGTATCCCAAGTACAAAAGCATAACGACGAGCTGAAAGAACGCAATAGTAAGCTCGAATCTGAGGTTCAGGATTTAAAAACGGGGACCGGTGCCGTTGAAGAGCGCGCTCGTTTTGAGCTGGGAATGATCAAGAAAGACGAGATTTTTGTGCAAATTCTTGCTCCGGGTAGTGCGGTACAAAAAACAGAAACACCGGCACCAGTGCTACAAAAAGAAAACGCTGCAAGATAAATTCTGCAGCGTTTTTTATTTTTTACTCGCTATTTGGAATGGTTTTTGTGTTTGTGTAACACATACGTCTATACGCGCGCACACGAATCTAATACTGACTATCTAATGCTTACTTTGGCTCACAATACTGGTTGCTTCAACCAGGGTATTTGCCACAAATAATTGTGCACAATCGACTTTGTCAAAGCCGTAGTGTTTGCCGCAAAAATCGCAATGAATATCAAGCTTGCCGAGTTCCTCGACTGCCGTATTAATTTCAGTCTCTCCCAGCATACGCAGCATGTCGCCGACTTTTTCACGTGTGCAATTACAATGAAATTCAGGATGTTGCGGCTCAAAAACCCGGATCGTTTCTTCCCAGAACAGTCGGTGCAGCAGCGTTTCGATATTGGTAGTCAATAACTCATCCTGCTTCAATGTACTGCCTAATACGACGGCACGGTTCCAGGCTTCAGCTTCGTCCTCGACAGTCGCTTCGATGCCGCCATGTTTTGGTAATTTTTGCAGCAGCATGCCACGTGCGACGGTGTCATCGGCAGCCAGCCATAATTTGGTATCAAGCTGCTCGGAGCGCATCATATAGTTTTCAATGATGACGGCAATACTGTCGCCATCGATAGGCACGATGCCCTGATACGCTTGCTGTCCTGGCAGTTTGTCATTCGGATCCAGAGTAATCACGAAACGGCCTTGTCCATGTGCATGGATCAGATCGGCTAGTGTCGCATCATCAGGAATGACCGCATCCGGTGCCAGTTTTGCTGTCGCCCGGATATGCAGTTTGTCATTGCATTCGACGACTAATAATTTTAAAGGACCATCACCGTGGATTTGCATGATCATGGTACCGTCAAATTTGAGATTCGCCGATAGCAGGGCAGATGCTGCAGTTAATTCGCCGAGTATGGTTTTAACCGCTTGCGGATAATTCTGGCGCGATAGAATTTGTTGCCAGGTATTCGATATTTCGACGAGTTCGCCGCGCACGCCTGCATGTTCAAACATGAATTTTTGTAATGAGTCTTGCATAGATAGTTGTGTACTTTATGTTGCTTTGAATCTTGATATCGGAGATGTTTCTTAGATTTTTGGGTATTAACCGATACGTTTCAGCTCGGTTTTAAATGATTGTCCACGGCGCACATAGTTCTGGGTATTACCGTGCATGCGCAGAATATCCTCTTCGTTCAAGGTGCGCACGGCTTTGGCTGGCGAGCCGATAATGAGTGAATAGTCTGGGAATTCTTTGCCTTCTGTGACCAGCGCACCCGCACCAACCAGACAGTTTTTTCCTATCTTGGCACCGTTCAGAATAACAGCCTGAATACCCACTAATGAGCCTTCACCGATCGTACAGCCGTGTAGCATCGCCTGATGCCCGATAGTCACGTTTTTACCGATCACCAAAGGGAAACCCGGATCGGTGTGCAGGATACAGCCTTCTTGCACATTGCTGTTCTCGCTAACGGTGATCAGTTCGTTATCGCCACGTATGGTCACGTCGAACCAGACACTGGCAAACGCTTCAATTTTCACTTTGCCAATAATATTAGCGGTGTCCGTGATGTATGCGCTCGGATCTATTTCTGGTGCAACGTCGCCTAACTGGTATATCGCCATGATTTTTCCGTAAAATAGAGAACATGTTGTAAACCCGTCTATTTTAACGCTCCTTGTATGAACTCACCGATGTCAACCGCAAATCCCTCCTCAATCACACCAGATGTTGCCAATGCAGGCCAGACTCAGGCAGATACGAGGGAACTGCGTTGTGCTGCACTCAACTGGCTGGCAGAGCCACATATCGACGCAAAAGTTGGCGGGGTATTGAAATTGCGGCAAGACTGGCTGGCGGGAGCATTGAGTCTGGATGCTTCTGCCAGTCTATCGGCAGATCAGCCTATCCCGGGCCGTCCCGATCGACCTGAGCTGGTGCCGCCGCTGCAAGTCAAGCGCAGAGCGATGAACACAGTGGAGGGGCGGGCAGTGTTGATCCATGCTCTGGCGCACATCGAATTTAATGCCATCAATCTTGCGCTCGACGCGATCTGGCGTTTCGCTGATATGCCACGTGATTATTATGTTGACTGGTTGCAAGTTGCGCAAGAGGAGGCTTACCATTTCAGTTTGCTGGCAGATCACTTGCGCGTACTGGGTTATCAGTACGGAGATTTTCCCGCACATCACAGTTTGTGGGAGTTAGCCGAAAAAACGCAGGAAGACGTATTGGCAAGAATGGCACTAGTACCACGTACCATGGAAGCGCGCGGGCTCGATGCGACACCCGCGGTCAGAGCCAAGCTGGCACAGGCCAAAGACATCGCCGCTGCCGAGATTCTGGACGTTATCTTGCGGGATGAAATCGGTCATGTGATGATAGGCAATCGCTGGTTCGCCTATCTGTGCGAGTTAAGACAATTAGCGCCGGTCGCAACCTACGCCGCTTTAGCCCAGCAATACAAGGCACCGCAAATGCGCGGCCCATTTAATCTCGATGCACGCCGTGCCGCCGGTTTTAGTGAAGAAGAATTGACTGCATTACAGGCTTAGGATTTTTTAACCCGAATTTTCTATCAGAACAGCGACTAGCGGTCTGATAGATAACCCGGGTTCAACACCATTACATTTCAGAGGCCAACAGTATGAAGCATCTCATCGCGCTGCTAACGAGTGTCCTGCTTATATCCTCTGTGTTTGCACAGACGGCGACTATACCCGTGCCTGCTGCTGCATCGCAGGCTGCGGCAGAAACGCCTGTGCCAGCCAGCGACTATCGCCTGCCTGAACGAAAATTTAAAAAGAAGATTCTGGCAACGGCGTTCACAGTCGGCAAAAATGTACAGATCGACGATATCGATGAGGTAGGTCAGAATTTTCCGAAAGAGTTATTGCATCGACTTTATGTGACGCAGGGATTTTTGACCAGAATGTCGCCAAATTTGCTCTCATTTAATTATGAGGTTGACGCACCTTCAACACAATTGTTGCGCCAGTTGGGAACGCAATACGATAGTCAGTTCGTCATCTCAGGCACGATACTGGACGCCAGCGTCATCACAGAGAAAAAGTATTGGGGTCTGATCGAAAATAAAAAACGTCACCTGACATTGCAAATCGAATTGCATGATGTGGCGAGTGGTATTTTGCTTGCGCGCCATAAGCTTAGCCAGATTGCCGACAAAGATATCACGGTGGGTAAAGATAAGCCCTTTGCCAGTACCGTGTTCTTTTCAACTTCTTACGGAAAAGTTTTTGATCAGTTGCTGGAGCAGGCGACGACTATGATCATCAAGGATTTAGAAGCGACCAGCTTCTACGCAAAAATTACGCAGATCGGCCCAGATGGAGAAGTCATGCTGGATGTGGGATCTAATTCTGCGGTACTGCCAGGCGATGTATTCGCTATCTTTGGACGGCAAACAAATTTGTCCGCAAAAGGCATGGCACATGTCGCAACAGAACACCAGGAGCGCCGGCTAGGAACACTCGCCGTGATCAAAAGCCAGAGCTCATCGTCAATGGCTGAACTGTCTGCCGATACTAAAACCAGCGAAGTGAAAGTGGGTGATATTGTGAGAGCGGATACGGTTCTTGGACGATAATAAACACCTAGTCATATGGCTGTGAAGATGCTAGTTAAAAGTATGCCTCGGTTTAGAAAAATCGATTAATACGTTTTTGTTGCCCTTAATCGGTTCTTAAAATATATATTTTGAAAATGTCTCCATGAACGAAAAATTATCTCTGGTAGCACCTATTGCCATCATTTTTATTATTGCTTTGACCCAATGGAAGCTCTGTTTTAATGCAGACAAAAAGTATTTGGGCATACAAACAAATTTTCTCTATTACTTTTTTCTTGTATCTCTGATTATTGCTGGGATAATCATTTTTTTTAAGTGAAATCAAGCAAAGATTATTTTGGTGGATAGTGCCCGTAAGTTAATGTGGGGAAAAACGTTGAGTCAACCTTGTAGTCACAATCGCCCGGCAATTCTTTCCTCTTCCAATAAACGCAAAACCCGTCGCTGCACCTTACCCGTTGTCGTCATTGGCAATGCCGCGATGAATTCGATTTCTCTCGGATATTCATAAGGGGCGAGTTTGCCTCGTACGTGTGTTTGCAGCTCTGCGATCAGGTCTGCGCTACCTTCATAGCCGCTGCTTAACACCACATATGCTTTCACGATGTTGCCACGCTCTTTGTCGGGCTTGGGGATCACGGCGGCATTTGCTACCGCTGGATGTTTGACCAGGCAGTTTTCTATTTCTGAGGGGCCGATGCGATAACCGGCGGCCTTGAACATATCGTCGGCACGCCCCTGATACCAGAGGTAGCCATCTTCATCACGTAAGGCCAGGTCGCCTGTGCGGCACCAGTCGCCGGTGAATTTGTTTCGTGTGGCATCAGGGTTTTTCCAATAACCGAGAAAGAAGACGGGATCGGCCTGTCCATGAATATCCTTGCGGTGCATGGCGACTTCGCCGATCTGGTGATCGCCAACTTCGTTGCCATCATCATCTATAATCGCGACGCGATGTCCTGGATACGGTCGCCCCATGCTACCTGGCTTGGCGGGCCATTGCATGATGCTATTGCCGACGATGTAGTTCATCTCGGTTTGTCCAAACATTTCGTTCGGGATGATGCCGACAGCGTCGTTGCACCAGTTGAATACAGCGTCGCCGACTGCTTCTCCCGCACTCATGATGCTGCGTAACTTGAGCTGGTAGCGTGACTTGGGTTCCGGACAGGCTTTCATCATCATCTTGAGCGCAGTCGGGAACAGAAAGGTATTGGTGACCTGATATTTTTCCATCAGATAAAAAGCAGTTTCTGCGCTGAATCGCCCTTGGTAACCGACGATGGGCTGACCAAAATAAAGCGTCGGTAACAAGGCATCCATCAGGCCGCCGGTCCATGCCCAATCTGCTGGCGACCAGAAAACGTCCCCCGGCTGTGGAAACCAGTTTTGAGACGCGACAAAGCCGGTCAGGTTGCCAATAATTGCAGAATGAGGAATCACCGCACCTTTCGGCGCGCCTGTAGTACCGCTGGTATAGATCAAAATGGCAGGGTCACTCGCCTTGGTGATCGCCGGAGTAAAATCGGCCGGCATCTGCGGCACCGTGTGCGACCAGATCAGCGAGTCTTCAGCTTTGCATTGCAGAGTGATGAGGGTTTTTAACGCAGGACAATTACCGCGAATTTGCCAATACGCTTCGATGCCGCTCTGATCGACAATCAAGGCGACTGCTTCACTATTTTGCAGCCGATATTCCAGAGCTTCAGGGCCGAACAAAAAAGACAGCGGCATTGCAATTGCGCCCATCTGCAGACAGGCAATCACGCTGACCGCCGTCTCAGGACGCTGCGGCAGAATGTACGCAACGATATCGCCAGCCTTAACGCCTTGTGCGCGTAATAGATTCGATAACTGATTGGCCTGAGTTTGCAATTCGGCATAGCTCAAGGTACTGGTATTGCCTTCGGCATCTTCATAATGGATGGCAATACGATGAAAATCTTTACTCCAGCGCTGACAACAGACTTCCGCAATATTGAATTCAGCCGGAACATCCCAGCGAAAGTGCTGATAAAGATCCTGATAGTGATCGATTGTGCCGACGGCGGGTGCGTGTGTAAGCGTTTTTTTCTGACTCATCCTGACTCCGGTATAATTATCGAACGGTCGTGCTATTGTCTGTTATGCCTTAACGTTAATCCTAAACGAAAAACGGGCTTGCCGATATTGCAAGCGCTCTGTTTATTCACGAAAATTATTAATCTCATGATCAAATCATCTCGCTCAGAATTCATCCCCGTTCGCGGTCTTCAATATCACGTACGTCATTGGGGACCTGACAATGCGCCCAAGATCGTGATGTTGCACGGCTGGATGGATGTCTCCGCCTCGTTCCAGTTTGTCGTCGATTGCCTGAAGCAAGACTGGCATGTTATTGCACCGGACTGGCGGGGATTTGGTCTTACTGATGCCCCGCATGCGGATTGCTATTGGTTTCCTGATTACATGGGTGATTTGGACGCGATTTTGCAATATTATTCGCCCGACGACGCCGTCAATTTATTAGGGCATAGCATGGGAGGCAATGTCGTGGGGATCTACGCCGGCGTACGTCCAGAGCGGATCAGAAAGCTGATTAATCTCGAAGGCTTTGGCATGCCTACCACGACGCCAGGTCAGGCACCTGGTCGCTATCTGAAGTGGCTGGATGAATTGCGTGAAGCACCGGTATTGCGAACCTACGCAACACAAGCGGAAGTCGCAGGGCGTTTGCAAAAAACGAATCCACGATTATCTGATGAGCGTGCCGCATTTTTATCCCAGCACTGGGCGCGCCAAAATGATAATGGTCGCTGGGAGATACTCGGTGATCCGGCGCACAAACTTACCAGTCCTTTGCTCTATCATGTCGAAGAAGTCATGGCTTGCTGGCAAAAAAATACGGCGCCAACCTTATGGTTCGAAGCGGACGATACCAATGTCTGGCATTGGATGGGGCCAAAACCGGAAGCCCGTATCGAAATCGACCGTCGGCTGTCCCATATTCCGCATTTGCGGAAAGAAATGATACAGAATGCAGGACACATGTTGCATCATGATCAGCCAGAAATTCTGGCGGAAATCATTGAGCAGTTTTTGCTTGAGTGAGTTTTTTTGAAGGTGGCGTACAGTAGGGTGAACTACAGGGAGAGCCGATTAGTCCAAATTAAGCTAAATTAAGCGCAAAATGATCTGCTCATTATTTGGCATTCTAATCAGCGCACTAGTCAGTGTATTGAGAGACGTATACATGAAACGAATTCTTCTATCCTTCATGTTGACAATAATCACGTTCGCTTATGCGGATGAGCTGTCAGCAACCGTGCAGATTGGCGATATTGCGGGAGTGTATAAACATCGTTTTATGAATGGCGTAATCACACCGGGCAAAGCACCCGGTGAGGCTGACCAGCCCTATCAATCTGAAGACATTATTGAAATCGTCCAATATGATCCGTCGCATGTGTACTTTCGTGTGGAGCTTCAGTTTTATAACGGACACTCTTGCAGTGTCTATGGGATTGCTGGTCAGGAAAAGGATGGCTTTGCCTACCATGATCCTGCGCCTCCGCTGGCAGGAGAGCCGGCCTGCACCTTAATACTATCCGGCACGGCAGACCAATTGCGTATTACTGACCGGATTACTCCAACTGGTGTCGCAACTTGTCGCATGTATTGCGGCGCACGTGGCAGCTTGTCCGATTATCTGATCGCCAGGAGCGCCAAGCGCAAGATTCGCTACCTTGATCGTTTAAAAGCATCTAGAGAATATCTGGATGCCGTCAAGTCGTTTACAGCATCAAAGTCAGCTACTACTGACACTGCTGCCAGAAAATAATTTCAATGACCACGTTGGCACAATCGATCTGTCCATCATCTTTGCCTCAGTGACGCGGCTACATGATTGTTTTCTTATCTCTGAGGGGCAATTCCCTTTGACGCTCGGTGTAGTCCAATAGCTTTAGTGCTATCTGATTATCTTGCTATGCCGCGTCGCGGCAAAGAATCTCGGTTAAACTTACGAGATTCCTTTTCAGATCTGTTCTACTCCACAGCACCTATTTCATCATGAGCGAAAAAGCATCTTACGGCTTCACCACGACCATTCTTCACAGCGACCGGCAAAAAGCGATTGAGCACGGCTCTGCGCATAAGCCTGTTCATACCTCGGTGTTCTACGGCTATGAGGATGCTCGTGACTTGGCTGCGGTATTCCAGGGTAAGCAATCGGGTTATCGCTATGGACGTCAGGGCAATCCCACTGTGTCGGCACTCGAAGACAAGATTACCAAGATGGAAGACGGCCTGTCCAGCATTTGCTTTGCGACAGGAATGGCTGCGATTGGTGCGGTGTTTCAGGCCTTGTTGCGTCAGGGCGATCATGTAATTTCGTCCTCATTTTTATTTGGCAACACAAACAGTCTCTGGCAAACAGTGGCTGCGCAAGGTGTTGATGTGAGCTTTGTCGATGCTACCGATGTCGCGAATGTAGCCGCGGCGATTACACCGTCAACCCGCATGGTATTCGTGGAGACCATTGCCAACCCGCGCACCCAGATTGCAGATTTAAAACGGATCGGCGACTTATGCCGTGAGCGCGGGATTTTATATGTGGTGGACAACACCATGACCTCACCGTATCTGTTCCGCCCAAAAAGCGTCGGTGCTGGCCTCGTTGTGAATTCTTTGACGAAGTCGATTGCAGGTCATGGCAATGTACTAGGTGGTGCTTTAACCGATACGGGTGAATTTGACTGGTCCGCTTATCCGTATATTGCCGCCAATTTTAAAAAAGCACCGGCACCGCAGTGGGGGATGGCGCAGGTACGCGCCAAGGCTTTGCGTGATTTTGGCGCCTCGCTGTCGCCGGATGCGGCGCACCAGATCGCGGTCGGCGCCGAGACAATCGCCTTGCGTCTGGAGCGTGAATGTGCAAATGCGCTGGCACTGGCGCAGATGCTGGAGAACGATCCGCGCGTCGACGCCGTGCATTACCCTGGCTTGCCATCTCACCCGCAGCATCAGATTGCGAGTGACTTATTCCGGTCTTACGGTGCGCTGTTCAGTTTTGAATTGAAGCCGGAAATCGACTGCTTCGACTATCTCAATCGCTTACATCTGCCGATCTCTGCCACCCATCTGGGCGACACGCGGACTCTTGTGATTCCGGTAGCACACACCATCTTCTTTGAGATGGGCGCTGAACGCCGAGCCGCAATGGGGATAGTCGATTCACTGATCCGCGTTTCTGTGGGTATTGAAGACACTCAGGACTTGCTGAGTGACTTTGCGCAAGCCTTAAATGCCTGATGACCTCAGATTGAGTTAATCAGTGTTTGACTTATACTGGGTCTGAGTATCGGTATATAGATGCTCATGCACCGCATAAAACATGCGGAATGAGCCAATAAAGCTGGATACTCCCCTTTATTTCTCGTGATTCGTGTTTTTCCCAGTACGCTCCGGTAATTCCTAATTGTTTTTTATCCTCAGAAAGATCGCCATGTTACGACTCTCATTCAGTATGACCATGCGAGACTGGCGAGCGGGTGAATTACGATTCTTGCTGGTCGCCTTGATGATTGCGGTTGCGTCCTTGTCGTCGGTAGGTTTTTTTGTGGACCGGATGCGCAATGGATTGAATCGCGATGCACATCAGTTGCTTGGTGCGGATTTGCTGGTCAGCGCCGATCAGCCCATCAATCCTGCCTGGCGCACCGAAGCGCAACGACGTGGATTGACGATGGCAGAGACCATTGTTTTTCCAAGTATGGCGATTGCGGGGGAGGGCGATGCAATCACCACCAAGCTGGTCGCGCTGAAAGCCGTCACACCCGGTTACCCTTTGCGCGGCAACCTCAAGCTCAGCCAGTCGCCACAGGGCGCGGAGCTCACCACAACGCAGATTCCCGCGTCCGGCACCGTCTGGATAGACCCGACGCTGCTGCTCAGTATGAAACTCAAGACCGGTGATGCTCTCAAACTCGGCGATAAGACGCTCACCGTCACTCAACTGATCGCGAACGAGCCAGATCGTGGTGCCGCGTTTATGAACTTTGCACCGCGTGTCATGCTCAACATGAGTGACCTTGCTGATACCCGACTCATACAGAATGGTTCTCGCGTGACCTATCGCCTCCTGCTGGCGGGCAAAACTGATGTCGTTACGCCATTTCAGAAATGGCTGCAAGACAGTATCGACCGTGAGCAAACCAAAGGTGTGCGGCTAGAATCCCTCGAATCGGGTCGTCCTGAAATGCGTGCAACACTGGACCGTGCAGAGCAATTTTTATCACTGGTTGGCTTGTTGTCGGCGATGCTGGCAGCGGTTGCTGTGGCAATGGCGGCACGGCGCTTCATGCTGCGTCATGTCGATGCCTGCGCGATGTTGCGATGTCTTGGACAGACGCAAAATCAGGTCACGGGCATGTACCTGATCGAATTTTTGATCGTGGGACTATTGGGCAGCGCCGCAGGTGTCATCCTTGGCTTTGCCGGACATTATGTCTTGCTTGAATGGTTGGGCAAATTGGTCTCCAACGATTTGCCGCCTGCAAGTCTGCAACCGGCATTGCAGGGCATCGCGACTGGCTTGCTGCTATTGGTCGGCTTTGCCTTGCCGCCGATACTGCAATTGCGGAATGTCCCGCATAATCGCGTTATCCGTCGTGAACAAGATGCGCCGCAAGCGATGACGCTGGCGACCTATGGCCTCGGACTGGGTATGTTCGTCGGTTTGCTGTTATGGCAGGCCGGCGATGTGAAGCTAGGCTTGCTGACCGCATCCGGCTTTTTAATCGGCTTGCTGGTATTCGCCCTGATCGCCTGGCTCGCCGTTGCCTCCTTAAAACGCGTTCGCAATTTCAGCAGCCACACGGCATGGCGCTTTGCAATTACGGCGCTGCAACGCCGTCCTGGCGCAACCGTGATACAGGTGGTATCGCTGGCGCTAGGGCTGATGGCTTTATTGCTGCTGACGGTGGTACGTTCTGATCTGATCACTGCGTGGAAAAGTGCCACTCCGGCAGACGCGCCGAACCAATTCGTAATCAACATCCAGCCAGATCAAAAAGAAGAAATCACCAGGCGCTTGCAAGCCATTACACCGGATAAACAAGCGACGCTGTACCCGATGATCCGCGGGCGACTGATTCAGGTCAATGATAAAGCCATCACCGGCTATACTTATCCCGACGACAGGGCCAAACGCCTGGTCGAGAGAGAATTCAATCTGTCTACCATGCGCGACATGCCAGCGACGAATAAACTCATCGCCGGAAAATGGTATCAGGAGACCGGTGTACATCCGCAAGCAGAGGCATCGGTAGAAGAGGGTATTGCTAAAACTCTGGGGCTAAAATTAGGCGACAAACTGCGTTTTGATGTCGCCGGTCAGCAAGTTACGGCAGCGATTACCAGCCTGCGCAAGCTCGACTGGGGATCGATGCGTGTCAACTTTTTTGTCATTCTCAATCCTGCGGCGGTAGCTGAATTGCCGCAGACCTGGATCACCGCTTTTCATTTGCCAGAAAGCGACCAGCGGTCAGTGAATCAGTTGACGCTGGATTTTCCTAATCTAACGGTGGTGGGTGTCGGCGCCATGATCAAGCAAGTACAAAGCGTGCTGGATCAGGTCATTACGGCGGTTGAATTTTTGTTCCTGTTCACACTCGCATCGGGTGTGCTGGTCTTGTATGCGGCACTAGCCGGTTCGCAAGATTTGCGCATGCGCGAAGCGGCCCTGTTGCGTGCGTTAGGTGCGACTCGCAAGCAATTGTCGCAGGCGCAATGGATAGAATTTTTACTGGTCGGTGGATTGGCCGGCTTGCTCGCCGCCAGCGGCGCGTCCGCTATCGGCTGGGCACTGGCGCGATTTAGTTTTAATTTCGAATGGAGCTTCTCGCCGCTGGTCTGGCTAGCAGGTTTAAGCGTCGGCGCATTGTGCGCGCTGATTGGCGGCTGGATGGGATTACGCAATGTATTGAATCAACCGCCTTTGCTGAGTCTGCGTGAAAGCTGAACGTC
This sequence comes from Undibacterium sp. Xuan67W, assembly GCF_049340165.1. NCBI lineage: Bacteria > Pseudomonadati > Pseudomonadota > Betaproteobacteria > Burkholderiales > Oxalobacteraceae > Undibacterium > Undibacterium sp. Xuan67W. Next base: position 308,860 of record NZ_JBMPPN010000001.1, on the reverse strand, counting down.
AGCTGAATGACGGCTGAACGGAGGATTTGCCGAATTCAAATTATGGTCGCCATATTCACTGCGTGCACCACTAACGTCCAGACCCGGTATGCATTCGCGTATAGGGAAGAAACCTGTTACTACAAAATTGTTGCTAGGTATGAATACAGAAACAAACACGGATAATCACGAAGAAGAACAATCCAGGCTCTATACACTTATCGGCGGCGCAGACAAACTGCGTGAGATGGTCGATCGTTTTTATGACCTGATGGAACTAGAACCAGAATTTGCTGGCATCCGCGCACTGCATCCGACACCGATGGATGGCTCCCGCGATAAGCTGTTCTGGTTCTTGTCCGGCTGGATGGGTGGCCCGAATCTCTACATCGAACAATTCGGTCACCCGCGTTTGCGCGCACGCCATTTGCCGTATGCGATCGCCAGCAGTGAGCGCGATCAATGGCTGCGGTGCATGGCGTGGGCAATGCAAGATGTGGGAATCGCAGAAGAGTTGCAACAGCACCTGATGCAATCGTTTTACCAGACAGCAGATTGGATGCGGAATAAACCCGGCTGATCTGGGTAAATAAAGATCAGCATAATCCCTCTCCCGCAGACGGCAGAGAAGTGATGGATGAGGAAGAGCAGAACATACCTGCGCTTCGCTGAATGTAAAACGCTAATCCTGAACGTATCACTAACAAAAAATAAAAGAACACGACATGAATTTGATAGAAATTTTAGTACTCATCACGCTCGCTATTCTCCTGGTCGTGAACCTGCTTGTCTTGTCACGCAGTCGTAGTAGCGATGTCGGTACTCAACTGTTCGCACTACAACAGTCATTGAAGCAGGCACAACAGCAACAAGAGCAATTACAACAAGCACAGGAACGCTCTGAGCGCTCATTGCGGGAGCAGGTGCAATCGACGGCGCAAGCGACACGGCAAGAGCTGGGCGGAAATTTTTCACAGCTTCAACAAACCTTAGCTGCCCAACTGACCAGCGTCGCCACGCTGCAAAACAACCAGATAGATGCGTTTTCTCAGCAACTGATCAAGCTGACAGAGACCAACGCGCAGCAACTGGAACAAGTGCGCCTTGCCCTGATCCAGCAAAGCCAAAATTCGCGTGACGAGCAGGCGCTCAGCCTCAAAAGGTTTGGCGATACCTTAAATCAGAGTCTGGCAACACTGACCGAATCCAACGCCTTGCGCATGGCAGAAGTGCGGGCGACTCTAGAAGAAAAAATTAAACATCTGCAAGATGACAACGCCGCCAAACTCGAAGAGATGCGCAAGACCGTCGATGAAAAACTGCACGCCACGCTGGAGCAGCGTTTGGGTGAATCCTTTAAACAAGTCTCAGACCGTTTAGAAAAAGTGCATCAAGGTCTGGGCGAAATGCAGCAATTAGCCATTGGTGTCGGCGATCTGAAAAGGGTACTGACCAATGTGAAGACTCGCGGAACCTGGGGCGAGGTACAGCTAGAAATGGTGCTGGAGCAAATGCTCACGCCAGAACAATATGCCAAGAACGTCGAGACCGTACCCGGCTCTGGTGAGCGCGTAGAGTTCGCAGTGAAATTGCCAGGCAAAGAAGATGGCAGGGCACCCGTCTGGATGCCGATTGATGCCAAGTTCCCCAAAGAACAGTACGAGCGTCTGCTGGATGCTGCCGAGCGCGCAGATGCAGAAGGCGTGTCGCAGGCAGGCAAAGAATTAGAACGCGCAATCCGTGGCGAAGCTAAGACCATCGCTGAGAAATATCTCTCGCCGCCATTAACCACCGATTTTGCGATTTTGTTTTTACCGACCGAAGGTCTGTACGCCGAAGTCATGCGACGCCCGGGTCTGGCCGATGAATTGCAACGTACCTACCGCGTCAGCATCTCCGGCCCATCGACGTTGTCCGCATTGCTGAACAGTTTGCAGATGGGCTTCCGCACACTGGTATTAGAAAAACGTTCGTCAGAAGTCTGGCAAGTGTTAGGTGCAGTCAAGACCGAGTTCGGCAAGTTTGGCGACGTACTCGCGTCCACCAAAGCCGCTTTGGTCAGAGCCGCCGACAACATCGACAAAGCAGAAGTACGCACTCGACAAATGACCAGAAAGTTGAAGTCAGTCGAAGCATTGCCATCCGATTCCGCCCAGAGTCTATTGGGTGTGGACGGCGATTTAGGCCTGGATGAATCCGTAGATAACGATACTGCGGGTTGATATATTAATGTGCTCGGATCCTCGCATAACGTAAACCAACATTGCAACCAGTATGTTCCGTCATGCACACTAATCAAATTGAGCAATACTCAAATCGCAAAACGGTGCGTATTTCGAGGGGACAGTACATCATCATCTGCACAGTCATTCAAGAACCGAGCATACGCATTCACATTTTACTGATTCTCATCATCATAACCATTACTCAATGCCCGATAACATCTACAGGTCGCTTTATGTCTTCCACTAGTTCAAATGTTTTTGTGTATGCATTTAATATTAGGTTGGCGTTTGCCAGCTAAATATATAGGAAGCTTGGCAAGAAGTTGAAATTAATGGAATTTGGCCGAATCACACTTATCTGATGGTGAACTGAATAGAGAGGGAAGAGTAGTTTGCATTAAAAAAGCTCATAGTGATGAGCTTTTTTAGTATGGTACCAAAGACGATTTAAAACTAAATTGTCGTTGTTAGCCCGAATTATTACTTGTAGATTCCAACTCCTAAAAAATAACTATCTACTTTTTCGATATAGGTCGTTTTTTGTTCCAAAGCCTTGGTTGTTGGATTGGGCCATTTATATTCCACCCATCCAGAGCCCTTGGTCTTTGCAATTTGTATCATCTCTTTGGTCAGCAACTTGCCGTCACCGTCCTTAAAATCCATCATCTGCCGTCCAATCAGCTTTGGGTTGGCTGACGCCAACATGGTACCTTCCATGTCAAATGCGATAACGTAAAGATCACGGTCATGGAATTGCTTATTGGATACGTCATTGAAATCGCTGAGCGCTTTGTCCTTACCCACCGATCTGAAATAAGCTACTGCCTTTTTTACCATTGCCGTTGCTTGGTCAGCAGAGCCCCGATCCTCTGCTGCGACTGGTATTGAACTCGTGATGAACGACATAAAAAGCATAAATATTAATATTTTAATTTTTGTCATAATAATGTCCTTATCTATAATTTAATACTAGGTTATGTGAATCACGCATTAATACACTGACTATGTTTTATCTTCTCATCAAGGTAATTGCAAATTCCAAAAACAAAACATAAAAAACCTTGTAGCAGGATGAGTATAGGAGACCTTAAAAATCAATTTGCCAACAATTGTTACATCTAACATTCGTCATTTAAATGCGGAGTTTTCGGATAACCATCACACATCAAATCCTATATGTGAAATTATTTAAATACTATGTTTGATCCGGCTACTCTGGAATGCGAACTATTGCAGATCATCACTTAATTTACTTTTATATAAAAACATTCTTTTTTTCGGCACTACTTTTAATATGTACTGCTTGCGCTTCTACCAAACATGCTGACGATCAGCAGACTAAAGCGGCTGCGACTGACGTTCGTCCGGGTGAGAGTCGTACTCAACAAGTGGGTAGTGCTTTGACTGCGCCGCTGAGTGATTTTAATTTGATACAGACGACGATTCCGCCGGTGCTGATGGATGCGCAAAACAATCCGTATCGCGTCAGTACGGATGACACTTGTGCCAGCATTGAGATGCAGGTTGTGGCGCTGGATGCGGTGCTTGGACCGGATCTGGATAAACATGCTGAAGGTAATGATCCGAGCATGATGGACAAAGGCGTGAACGCTGCGGAGAATGCGTCGATCTCGGCTTTGCGACGGACTACCGAGGGTGTGATTCCTTTTCGTGGTTGGGTGCGTAAGCTGACGGGGGCTGAGCGTCATTCGGAAAAAGTGCTGGCATCGATTGCCGCAGGGACGATACGTCGTGGATTTTTAAAAGGTGTTGGTTACGCTAAAGGCTGCCAATATCCTGCCGCACCTTTGCCGCCGTTGCCTCCTGCTGTAGTAACACCTGCGCCAAAAAAATGATTGCCTGAGTTGATCTGGTAAGCCGCTCTTCATTAAAAATCCATCGCAAAATCATTATGTGATTGATGACTTAATTCATCAAATAAATCTTCACTCAAAAAAACTTCAATACCAGTCTTGAGCGCAACACATAAGGAATGCAATGGAAACTCCCTTGAGTATCAAGACCTTCTGGTTTGGTGATCATGCCGATGATGCACTGACTGCGGCGTTGCAAGCCAAACTCTGGTGGTCAAAAAATCCTGACATAGATCAGTTGATGACCCAACGCTTTGCTACGGTGACAGAGCAGGCGGCAGATGGCGCACTTGATGCCTGGAAGGCGACACCGGATGCATGTTTGTCCCTGATCCTGGTGTGCGATCAGTTTCCTCGGAATATGTATCGTGCGACTCCGCGCTCATTTGCTTATGATGCGCTGGCACGTCAACTTTGTCGTGATGGTTTAGCACAGGGCTTTGATCAGCAGCTCAGGTTGATCGAGCGGATATTTTTCTATTTACCGCTGGAGCATTCTGAATCTATTGCAGACCAGAATCAGTCTGTGTCCTTGTTCAGTGCTTTATTAGCAGCTGCGACAGCGCAGCAAAAATCCCTATTTGAAGGCTATGTGACTTATGCGCTCAGACATCGTGATGTGATTAGGCGGTTCGGACGTTTTCCTCATCGCAATCAGATACTTGATCGTGTTTCTATTCCAGAAGAATTGCAGTTTTTATCGGAACCGGGATCGTCGTTTTGATCTGAAGTATGAGTCGCTATAGTGGGTCTGCTTATTTACATTTTCCTGTCACCGCTGCGAATGCGATGACGAGGATTAAAAGTAAATTGGTGCTTTGGGAATATCTCGGTTTAATACAGTCTTGAATTTTGGCTTTGTCTGCGTCGGTCTGGAACTGCTCATATCTGGTGACGATAGGCGTATTCATTTCTTTCCCGGTGTTGTCTGCCATTGCCTGTATCTCACTTTGACTACTTTTATAGGCTTTGCGAATGGCCTGGCTGTCAGTCACCAAGAGCGAGGTGGACGGCATAGTCAACGCGGGAGCTGGATTGACTTTGTTCGTATTCATCTCTGTATCCGTTGTTGAATCTGATGTGTTGGCCGGCACATGGAGCGCGTGAGTATTCTCGGTAGTACTCTTGACTGATAGTGGCGGGGTGGCGCGCGATGTTGTTGCAATTTTTGTGCGTATCCGGTTTGCCGCACTCTGTGAGGAGATCGCCTTTTGTTCTGCTTGTTGCGGTATTTGCTGGCGAGGTGATTCCATCAGCATGCTGACCTGAATTTCTGACGTCGGGCTGGCGATATAAAAACTTGGCTGGTGATTGAGTTGCATCAACATGGCAATACTGATGCAGACCGCTAGCAAAGCGGATGTCAGGCGCTGACCCGTGCTTGTGGTTTTCCAATGTGGCTGCAGATGACTGGAGTGCCAGGAGCCGAGCATGAATGTCCTTATTGATGATCAGACGGTTACTGTTAATCAAAGATAACTGCGCAAGGATAACTGTGTATTTTTGACAGCAATATAGTCAATAAGTTCAGACCAGGCTGGAGATGACTATTGCGGGAGCTTCAAAACCTCCATACTCGAGTGCCACATCTGGATTAAAGGATTTTAGAGATTCTCTGGATTGCATTCCGCAGTGTTTATGCGCCTTTCCAGCCATTATTGACTTGGGAGGCGCATAAATTCTGTGAGATGAGGGAGCTTATAACAACCTCCACATTGAAAAATCACATCGATAGGACTGACGCAAAAACCAAGACCTCTCACCGCAGAGACACGGGGACAAGGTGGAAGTGACAGAGGCAGCAGTAGTAAGCGCTGTCATGAAAGATCGATTAACGTTTTTTTTGAGTTCCTACGATGGAATGTGTAAAAAAAACATAAGAGAGTTTTTAAAAAATTAGCGGAGCGCGTCGTGTCGTTCTATAGCTACTTTTTAAGCCTTGCAATATCAGTGTATTGCTGTATTGGGCTTGCCTAGCCTTTGACACCGCATCGTGATTAAGGGGGAGTTTAAGCTTCAACAAACTTTTTGAATCCCTCAATTCAAGCAGATAAATAATTTATCTCAAGCTGATCGAATCATGACTGGTACACGCTGTAATTATTTTTGCCTGATTTTTTGACTGCGTACATCGCATCATCTGCTTCTCGAATAATCTCGTTTTTATCAAAGTTAGCTTGCGCCACATAGGTGATGCCGATACTGGCGCCGATGCGGATGACGATGCCGTTGTCGAGTGTCAGAGCGGCACTGGTCTGATCGATGATTTTTTGTGCGATTTCTTTGGCTTTGTCGATTTGCTGCAAGTCTTTGAGGAGAATAATAAATTCATCGCCACCGAGCCGGGCAACGAAATCGGATTTTCTGAGAGTCTTGGTGACGATGTGCGTAAAGTGGCACAGGACTTGATCGCCAGTGTCATGGCCGTAATGATCGTTGACCTCTTTGAATTTATCTAGGTCGATCAGTAATAGGAAAAATCCTGTCACGTTACCGCGTTGTATCTCTTGTTTTAAGCGGGTGATTTCTTTATCAAAGCCGAGACGGTTAGATGTGCCGGTCAGATGATCGGTGACGGCAAGCTGGTTTGCCTCCTCTTCGCCGCTCTTGCGGTCGGTGATGTCATTGAGCAGGCCTTGCAGAACGCCTTCTTCGACTGGACTCATGACGACATGTAGCCACTTTCTCTGCGGCGGTTGACCGACTTCGATAGAGAAATCTTCGGACAGTACCTCATCCTGATTGGTTGCCTTGTCAATCATCAGGTGCAGACGCAGCTCCTGGCCTTCCAGCGCCTTGGTTAAGGCCGTATTGACCTTGTCTTCGGGCATGTTCTCGTCCACCGCCAGCAGGCGTAAAAAGGCGTGGTTATACGAAATAACCTCACCCGAAGTCTTTAATAGAAAGATGCCTGTTTCTGCATTATTGAAAATGGTCTGGAATTTTTTCTCACCGATTTCATGCTTGATGCGCAGTTGACGTTCGTCATCCAGAATGTGTACAAGCTTGCCGACGATTTCATTGACGTCACCGACTAGTTGGCCAATTTCATCTTTTTCATTGCCAGCCGGCAGGGCGAGTTTGACGCCGCTCTCGGGTGTCAGGTGATGCAGTTGATCCGAAATGGTCTTGATCGGTCGGGTGATGATGGTGAGAACGATATACACGACCGCGCAGGCCATGAGCAGGGCTTGCAGCATCAGGAGATAGCCGATAAATCGAGCCTTTTCATCGACTTGCTGGCGGATGAATAGCAGATTGGGCTCGAGTTCGATCTGGCAGACTTTTTCTTTTTCATTAAACGGAGAGAAGACATCGCGCACCGTCGGTATTGCCTTGTCTGGAATCACGATGTTGTTGGCGACTTTGGTCTCTTTGGGGTCTGTGTTTTTGCTCATGTGCGCCAGAATGCTGGAACCAGAAAAAATCTTGATACTGGCGACGTCTGCGTTCTTCAGCAGCCCGCGGCTGACTTCGGAGGCGAGATTCATGTCTGCAAGATAGCAGGCAATACTAGTAGTGCTCTCTACCGTACTAAGTAAATCTCCCATGCGGTTATTGGCTCGTTCTTGTTCTATGTGCGATGTCCAATAGTAGGTAAATACCGCAAAAAAACTACCAACCAGTAAGGCAATACCCAACACAATAAATGCGCTGCGATAAACGATGCTGGTACGGAGTAATTGGAGCATATTGTGCAATAAAGTTTAGGCGGGCTTTGCTGTGGTTGCCGGCTGCGGCAATTCGTTGATCAGGCTGTTGCCGCTCAGAGACTATCTGCGTCGGCAAACCTGATGAGCGTATTTTATAACGACCTTATTGTGTTGCGTCAAAAACGACTTTGACACGTTTATCGACTTTTTTCTTATCAATATACGCGATCGCTCCTTTGTTGTTGCTGACGATATCGATAATCTCTTCCACGCTGTCGACCTGGCGCGGCGGTGAGCCTTGGCCTGAAAACATCAGTCGTGCCCAGTAAGAGTTAATCTCGGGCAGTTCTTTATTCACCATGCTGGAATAGAATTTACTTTTTTCCGAGACTGGATTGGCCAGGTCTAGCGGTTGTGCACTGATGCCTGAGGCAAGCTTGCGGTAGCGGCCCATATAGATGTTGATGACGTCATCTTTACTCATTTTTTCTATACCGCTATTCGGGTTGGCGATGACAACGAAGTCGGCAGCACGCGCGCGGGCACAGACAGTGAGCGCCAGAATAAACAGTGACAAACGCATGAGGGCGGCGAAGGTCGTCATAGCGCTCGCCTAAAATATGAAGTTGACCGAGACGCTGAGCAGGGTTGCGTTTCCATCCCAGCCTGGTTGCTGATTACGCACCAGCAATCTTTGCTTATTGTTGATGTGATCGAGTTGAATTTTCAGATCTGTCTTATCATTCAAGTCATAACGTACGCCGAATGAGAGTGTTGTTTGTTCATTCAACTGGCTGTTCGCCACGTTATAGCTACCGGCAATAAGCGCATCGATATAGGGATTGATACCCGCTGGCAAGCCAGTGTTGCCATCGCCTTCTCTGCGCAGGGGGCGTGCTGCGGAGTAAGTGGCATAGGGCGTCCATTTGCCGGTTCGGTAGCCGACGGTGGCATAGCCAGCCGCATAGCCAGGGAAGCCAAGCGTATCTGATTTGGTTGAGCTCAGCATGAATTGCGCTTGTAACGGGCCCTCGTCATAGGCCAGGCCTGCGGAGTAATATTTGATCGTTTTATCCTGGAATCCGACTTCATCAGCGACTTTTCCCGCGGATGGATTCAATGCCAGAATCGCAGGATCGCGTAGCCCGTTGATGAGTGCCGGCAGGCCGGGAAATTCGTTTTTAAACCGCAATTGGCTGTAGCCAAGTCGGTAAGACCAGGACTGGGTTTGATATTCCAGATGGGCACCCATTACATCGGAACCGTTCAGCGAAAAATATTCGTCTGGCCCACCGGTTGAGCTTTTTTCACGCGCTTTACCGGCGAATGTTTTGATACGTGCCACACCATTACCCAACGGATACTTCAGAACCAGATCGGCGCCGTCAATATAGGAAACAATAAGACTACCAAAATAATCAACAGGAGGCCGTACCCAGAGGTAAGAATAGGCGACGTTGCGTGAGTCAGCGAGCAGGTAGACGTCAAAACCCAATCTGCCAGCACGGAGTTGAATATTGTCATTGGGATTGTAGCGAGCAAATGCCCAAGTGATTTCTGGATTAAATCCGGTTTGCGAGCGACGGCTGACGACTTGCAGCGTCGCATCGAGGTTGTCTAGAGGTGCGGTAGTGACTTGCAGGCCAAGCAGTGAGTCAACGCCCAAGTCGAGTTTGCGGGTATAGCCGACACCGTCTGGCTGTAGCAGATCACGGATAAAGTCGGCTTGTCTGTTCGAGTTATAAACGGCTCCCAAGGTGCCGAAGCCACTGAGGGAAAATGAGGATTTGTGACCGTCCTCTGCGAATACTGGCAGGCCACAGGCAAGTAAGCAAAAAGTGGTAAAGCATCGTCGGGTGATCAAGTCCAGCATGGGATCAGGGGTCCTATCGAACAAGTTTTGTAACTGATGTGCCCAGCTTTATCTTACACATTTGAAAATAGACTTACAACTATCTCAGACTGTATTGCAGAATATAAGCAGATTTTGACGTTGATCCGAAAAGACAAAAAGCCAGCGTCAGGCCAGCTTTTTGTCTTGATTCATGCCGATATGTTGGCGATGTGACTTCAGTACCGCAAAAACAGCTTATTTCTTTTTGGCGTCGGTTTTTTGTTTGGCAATCACCAGATCTTTGATGCTGTTGTAGGCATCTTCAGGAATGATTTTTTTATTCAATAAATCATCTTTGCCCTTGTACGGACGACCTTTGATGATGGCATCTGATCGTGCATCACCTATTTTCGGCAGCTCAGAGAGTTCCTTTTTAGTGGCACTATTTAAATCAAGTAATTCAACTTTTGCAGAGGCGGACACGGAAGCCGACGCAGATGCGGAGGCTTTTTTGGGTTCGTCTTTGGTATGGGCTGAACTAATGGCCAACATCGCCATACTTGCGACCAAAATGGATTTCAACAGTTGATTCATCATGATTCCTTTATGTGGTACCCGCCTTGGAGGTGAGTGATAGACATTGAAAAAACAAGCAAATTAACGGCACTAAAAATTACCCAAGCTAGCCTATCATATTATTGTGTTTGCACCACTGAATTGATAAAAATCGCTGTCGTTGGAACGTCGCTTGAATTAGTAGCGACGGTCTTAAACTTGTCCATGATATCCAGGCCCGTCACAATTTTGCCAAATACGGCATATCCGGGATTGCTCGTGCTGGTGTAGTCGAAGCCGGTATTGCTGGCAACGTTGAAGTAAAACTGTGAGGTTGCCGAATCGACTGCGCTGGTGCGTGCCATGCCGATAGTGCCGCGCACATTGCTCAAGCCATTATTGGACTCTAATTTGATCGCTGCGAAAGGTGGCGTTGGTTGCTGCAAATCGCTGGTAAAGCCGCCACCCTGAGCAATCGAATAAGATGTGCTGTTGACTACACGATGGAAAATCTTGTTCACATAAAAACCATTCTCTACATAATTCAGGAAATTATCGACAGAGATTGGCGCTTTGGCAGGGTTGAGTTCAATGACGATATCGCCCAATGTCGTTTTCATCGTGACTTGCGGCTGTGCTGCCAGCGGGATCGTCAGTGAACCGGAATACAGTGATGCGCTGTCACCAGCGGTGATCGATACGGCGAATGTTCCTACGGCGACCATTTTGCAGGCAAACACGCGCTGCGTCGATGTGCCACCGGCGACTTCCGTAATTTTGAGACAGCCTGGATTGGAGATATTGATGCCGAGGTCGAGATTCTTGCCGACGACAGTCATATTGGTGACCTTGCGGTAGACCAGTTGGTCAGTCGTAACCGAGGTGACAGATACCGTTGACGCTGTGCTGGTAGAGCCGCTGCTGCCACCGCCGCATGCCGTTAACAAAGTGATGCTTGCGCAGCTCATCGCGATCCAGTGTAATAATTTCAATCTGTTCTCCTAAAAAAATAATCAAATGGTGATAGTGGTGATAACGGTAGTGACTGGTTTGGCGACAAAAGTAAATCGTATGGCGCCGATTATGACAAGGCAAAATCAGTATAGCGACACACGATAGTCTGGCTGATTGTTGTAATAATTTGTTACCTGTTTGAAGTGTAACTTATCTTCATACCCTAAATTACAGCAAGCCTTCGAACAGCAGAATATTGACCTCGTCGCCTGCACTCACATTGCCTTGTTCATGGGGGAGCACGACCATACAGTTGGCTTCTGACATAGAGCGCAAAATACCTGAGCCTTGCGAGCCAGTGATTGCGACCTGGAGTTGTCCGTTTGAAGCTATTGAAGCGATGCCGCGTTGGTACTCAGTCCTGCCAGGACGCTTACGCAGACCAGTTAATGAGACTGCGGGAACCAAGAGAAGTTCAGGAATAGTGGCGCCCATCATATGAAGCAGGGCACTTCGCGCAAAAAAATAAAAAGTCACCATGACAGCGACGGGATTGCCGGGCAAGCCGAACAGGTAGGCACTTTTTTCGGCAGAGTGAATTTTGCCAAATGCCATTGGGCGACCGGGGCGCATGCCTATAGACCAGAAGGCGACATCTCCGAGTTGCGCCATCATTTGCTTTGTGTAGTCGGCGGCACCGACCGATACGCCACCGGAAGTGATGATGGCGTCGGCATTTTCAGCGGCCGAGCGAAACGCGGCTTCCAGTGAGTCCGGATCATCTTTGACTACGCCCATATCGACGATGTCGCAGCCCAGTCGCGTCAGCATGCCATGCAGGGTGTAACGGTTGCTGTCGTAGACACATCCCGCGTCCAGTGTTTCGCCGAGCGAGCGCAACTCATCACCGGTAGAAAAAAATGCGACACGTAATTTTCGTTGTACCGGTACTTCTGCTACGCCGAGAGAGGCGAGTAACCCTATGTCAGCGGGACGCAGTATTTTTCCTTTGAAGAGTGCGGTCTTGCCTGCTGCCAGATCCTCGCCTTTGAGGCGCCTGTTGTCACCTGCTGTCACTTTGCCGGCAGGTACCTCTACTTGAGTCGAGGATGCGGTGAGTGTGAACTCTTGTGGAATGACAGTATCGCATGACTCGGGCATGACCGCGCCCGTCATGATACGTATGCATTCCCCGGTGTTGACTACCCCCTCAAAGGCTCGTCCGGCATAAGCCGTTCCCTTGATTATTAAGGAGGTGGTTTGATTTATGGACAGATCGCTGCTACAAAGGGCATAGCCATCCATCGCCGAATTATCATGCGACGGCACGTTGATACCAGAGACGATATCTGTTGCCAGAACCCGCCCTAAGGCCTCGCGTATCGCTACTTTTTCGATAGACGATATGGGGGTAATAAATTGCTGAATAATCTGCTGTGCCTGCGCTACTGGTAAGGCATCAGGGTCATAGCCGGATAGGCAACTGACGACTTCGTGCAAGCTGTTTGGTTGGGGTATAGACGTCATGTGAAGGTTTAATTGTCGAATTGTCGCAGGTCTTGCAGGGTGTTGATGTTGCGGAAGGCAGCAACGTCGTCAAATACGACTTCGACGATGTTTAATGATGCGTACCACGCATCTACTTTGCGTCCTCCCTGATCTAGAAAATCGCTCAGATGAGTCAGCACGGAGGACTTCATGAGCGAGAAGACCGGATGCGCTTGTTTGGCGACCGTTTCTCCATTGGATTCGATGGTGACGGCTACTGCCAGATCGGCTTGCTCTGAGAATAACGCATTTGATAGGCGTTCGACCAGATCCGCGGGCAGGAAAGGAGAGTCGCAGGGCACGCTGACTAGGTAGGGTGTTTTACAGTGATGTAAACCCGTCTGTAATCCCGCCAGAGGGCCTGCAAAGCCATCAATTTTATCTGGCCATACTTTAGCCCCGAAAGCTGCATAGGCTGCCAGATGCTGATTGGCATTGATGATAATCTCTCCAACCTGCGGTGATAGGCGTAAAAACGCATGCATCGCCATTGGTGACCCGCGAAACACTTGCAGGCCTTTGTCGACGGTGCCCATACGCGTGCCGCGACCTCCTGCGAGGATCAGTCCGGTAATAAGTTGTTGATCTATGCGTGTCATCTTTAACGAGGTATCAGGTGCTGTGTACGACATTGCCAGGTAAGAAGAGAATACAGGTGAGATGGATTATTTTGACCAGTCACCGCTCGCCCTTTGGTTTGGTACAGATGCTTATCGCTATATAAAAATGGCCTGTGTGGTATGCGTATCAACCACCAATATACGACATTTCGATTTTCTTCCTGCTCTTGATTAACTCTTCGGTTTGCTGACTGCGCAACTCGGAATAACGGTCTGAACGTTTCTTCCATAGCTGTGCAATGACGTTAGAAATGGCTAGATCGGAATGCAGGTGATGTTCATCACGTAGCAGTGATCGCAGGTCATGTCCATGTGTGGCAAAGAGGCAGGTATACAATTTTCCTTCGGTAGAGAGGCGTGCGCGGCTGCATTCATGGCAAAAAGTTTGAGTGACACTGGAGATGACGCCGACCTCTCCGTTTCCATCCAGGTAGCGCCAGCGTTCCGCAGTCTCTCCCGCGTAATTTGCCTGGGTTGGCAATAGCGATAATCCAGCATCGTTCAATATTTGTATGACCTTGGCAGAGGGAATAACTTCATTCAGTTTCCAGCCATTGGAGGCACCGACGTCCATATATTCGATGAATCTGAGTATATGAGGTGTCGCTTTGAAGTAGCGTGCCATCGGAATGATTTCACTGTCGTTTAAGCCGGCCTTGACGACCATGTTTACCTTGATTGGCCCCAGTCCCGCGCGATGCGCCGCATCGATGCCGTCAAGTACATCTGACACAGGGAAGTCCACATCATTCATTTGTTTAAATGTAGCGTCATTCATGGAGTCAAGTGACACGGTCACTCGCGATAGCCCCGCATCTCTCAGGCCCTGTGCTTTGCGTGCCAGTAGCGATCCGTTGGTCGTCAGAGTCAGGTCAATATCGCTGCCATCGCTTGCCTTGAGCTTGGTCAGCATCTCGATCAGTTTTTCGATGTTTTTGCGCAGCAGCGGTTCTCCGCCAGTAAGTCGAATTTTTTTGACGCCGTGAGCAACGAAAATTCTTGCGACGCGGGTAATTTCTTCAAAACTGAGTAACGAAGTTTGCGGTAAAAAACGGTAGTTCTTGTCGAACACTTCTTTAGGCATGCAATAGACGCAACGGAAATTACAGCGATCTGTTACTGAGATACGCAGATCGTGCAACGGACGATGCAAGCTATCCTTGAGTTGGCCGTCAGGTTCTATTAAACGATCCGGAACCGTTAAGGTTTGTTCGCGCTGCCGGTAATCCGTCAGAGGGATAAATTTTTCAGACATGAAGTTCAGACAAAGTAGGTATTGCAAAGTAATTCAGCACACTAGACCGAAAAGATACCACGAGAAGCGATAACGGGTTTGTGCAAAAAAATAACCCGGCAACATCACTGTTGCCGGGTTATTTCATTCAGATAATTAGACCAGATTTGCCAGTTTTATACTCACGGATTTTATATTCATTAGCTTTGGATTTAAAAGCTTTGAATGTTTAAAAAATCCCGTGAATAGGTTGGCTTAATTACTTCTTGGTTTCAACCAAAACCAAGGGCTCGCTGGCAGCAGTAGCAACTGGCTTGCGTTCCCGTGGTACACGTGGCGCTGCCGTAGCAGTTGCTGCCGATGCTTGTGCGGCACGCAGTTTTTCTGGGTTAGTACTCGCCAATACCAGACCTGCCTGTTGCAGCATGACATTTAAGCTCTCTACTGGCATTACAACCGCTTCTACGGGTTTTGATGCCACGACTGGTGCCGTCGTAGTCGCTACTGCTACCGCTGGCACTTCCGTCGTTGCCGGAGCGCTAAAGGTCGGAGCAGATTCAACTACCTGAACTGTTTCGGCTACTGGCGGTGTGAATGGGGTAATTACTGGAGCAACGATGTCATTTGCGACATTGATTGTCACCGCTGGTGCCGGAGTCAGGTCCAGATGTGCCTGAACCGGTGCTGCCACTGCTGGTATGTCAGATTGTGCCGGAGCTGTCGCTACTGCTTCAACGAAAACAGGTGTCGTTACGACCTCAGCCGGCATCACAGGCTGAACAGCAACAGGAGCTGGCGTTACTTCGACTGGCGCAGTATGGTTTGAGATGGCGGCGATCTCAGAAGATTCTGCAACGGTTTCCGCAATTGCAGCTACGGCGTTGATTGGCATGACTGGCGCTTCTTCGTGTGACACGAATTCATTGCCAGAAACTGCATCGCTATTTTCCGTATTATCACCAGCTTCACGGTCACGACGGTTGCGGTTGCGACCACCACGACGGCGACGGCGACGAGCTTCACCTTGTTCTGCGTTTTCGCCTTCTACTGCGTTCGGCGTTAAAGACTTTGTATTGTCTGTTACGTCGTTTGTTACAGCCACCGAGGGTACGGCATTCGCAGCCAAGGCAGAAGTATTCATGTTGGCATCAGCAGATTTTGAGTCGCCCTGAGTTTCCTTGCGTTCTTCGCGTTGACGTTGCTGACGATCACGACGAGTTTCTTGCTTGGGCTCTTGCGGATCGCGCTCTTCCCTTGGCGGACGTGGTTGTTTTGGCGGGCGCGGAGCTTGTTCCAGGGTTGCCGGTTCTACGGAATCATCCTTCTCTGCACGATTAGTCGCAGGACGATCCTCGCGGTCTTCACGATCGCGTCCACGGCCATTACGGCTACGATTGCGCTGACCACGACTATTGCGGTCACGTTCAGATCGTTCACGGCTTTGCGGTTTTTCCGATACAGCAGGTACTTCAGCGACTGCTTCTGCTGGTTTTGAGCGGAACAGGTTAAACAACTTGCTGAAGAAACCTTCTGGGGCTGGCTTGGCAGCAGCGACCAAGACCGGCGCTACCACGGGAACTTCTTTGCGTTCTACGATAGGTGCAGTATCTGGAGTGATACTTTTTACCATTGCCTCCTGGCGTGGCTTGACATCCTCTTTCTGACGCTTGCTATAGCCGATATCTGTATCTGCCTGCTCAGCCATCGCATAACTGGCGTGATGCTCTTCCAGACGTGGATCATCTGTTTTCAGACGATCCAGTTTGTAGTGAGGCGTTTCCAGATGCGTATTTGGAATCAGAATGACAGTGACACGATGACGTGTTTCAATTTTTAGAATTTCGCCGCGTTTTTCGTTCAGCAAGAATGCCGCAACATCGACCGGTACTTGTACGTGGATCGCAGCTGAATTTTCTTTCATTGCTTCTTCCTGAATGATGCGTAGGACTTGCAATGCAGAAGACTCGGTATCACGGATATGACCAGTACCGTTACAACGTGGGCAGGTCACATGACTGCCTTCGGATAAAGAAGGGCGCAGACGTTGACGAGATAGTTCCATCAGGCCAAAACGGGAAATTTTACCCATCTGGACGCGTGCGCGGTCATAGCGCAAAGCATCTTTAAGGCGGGTTTCCACTTCGCGCTGGTTCTTGGCGTTTTCCATGTCGATAAAATCGATCACGATCAAGCCGCCCAGATCGCGAAGACGCAATTGACGTGCGACTTCTTCTGCTGCTTCGCAGTTGGTATTGAATGCGGTTGTCTCGATATCGCCACCGCGGGTTGAGCGCGCTGAGTTGACGTCAACTGAGACCAAAGCTTCTGTGTGATCAATCACAATCGCGCCACCTGATGGCAATGGCACGGTGCGGCTGTAGGCAGTTTCGATCTGATGTTCGATCTGGAAGCGGGAGAACAGCGGGACATCATCGCTGTAGCGCTTCACACGGTGCACCATGTCTGGCATCACGTGGCTCATGAATTGCTGAGCTTGTTCGTAAATTTCGTCAGTGTCGATCAGGATTTCGCCGATATCTGGCTGGAAGTAATCGCGGATCGCGCGAATAACCAGAGACGATTCCTGATAGATCAGGAAAGCGCCGGCAGATGATTTGCCTGCGCCTTCAATGGCGCGCCAGAGTTGCATGAGGTAGTTTAAATCCCATTGCAATTCGTCGACGTTACGGCCAATACCTGCGGTACGTGCAATGACGGACATGCCAGTAGGCAAGTCCAGTTTGTCCATCGTTTCGCGTAATTCCTGACGATCTTCACCTTCAACACGACGGGAAACACCACCACCGCGCGGATTGTTTGGCATCAATACCAGATAGCGGCCAGCCAGAGAGATGAACGAAGTCAGCGCTGCGCCTTTATTACCACGCTCTTCTTTTTCAACCTGGACCATAATTTCCTGGCCCTCACGCAACGCATCTTTGATGGAAGCATTGCGAACATCAATACCGTCTTTGAAGTAACCGCGGGCTACTTCTTTGAAGGGCAAGAAACCGTGACGTTCTTCGCCATAATTGACGAAACAGGCTTCAAGGGAGGGTTCGATGCGGGTGATAACGCCTTTGTAAATATTGGACTTACGTAATTCACGTCCGGCGGTTTCGATATCGATGTCGATGAGTTTTTGCCCATTGACAATGGCTACGCGCAATTCTTCTTGCTGCGTCGCATTAAATAGCATGCGTTTCATGGTTCTGCTCCGTGACCTTTTGGTCATCTTGTGTTGTTGCCCCGTTAGTGCGAGACAAGCAACTTGCGTACATTGGGATGTATGCGAGAACGGAGAGTCTGATGGGGCGGGAAATGCCTCTGACGCAACAGAATCAATTACTACTGACGAGATATCCGACATATCCGACAACTATGTCTGAAAGCGACTGGCAGAGTTGACGCCGTCCCTGAATATGATCGCCAGCTTACTTCTGTTGCGCACTGGGCGCGGATGACTTTAATTGTGGATCGAGTGCACATGTCCCCCGCGTTGTCTGATTCGTGTTTTATCGTACAAAACATGAATACAACGCCAGGCGATGAGCAACTTGTTGAGTGCCAAACCATCTTTGATTAATTGTATTTGGCGAAATCGATCACACTGGTCAAAATCATCAACCGGCAAGCACGGATGTAATAAATATACAGACGTCTCTTGCTGGACTGATCCTTACTATTCAAACTTTCTGATCCAAATCATTACATCCTGTCCGATTGCCACAATTGGTTGCAACCCTGACCAATATAATGATGTGCATACACATCTTTTCCATCGAATTTGCAAATTGGCGAGGCCGATGAACATGCCCCTGTGTAGAATACGCGTTTATTCATACACCAGCTAAAGCCTAAAGCCGAAGCGAAAACGATTATATATTCAAAATGAAGGACTTAGCGATAAATAATAGGAAGCCACCTGAAAAACAGGGGCAAAACAGTGCTTCCAGCCATCCTTCTGATGCGTCGTCGCAAGTGTCGCCTCAGGTTCAGCTCGTTACCATCGCTGAAGAGGATGCAGGGCAGCGAATAGATAACTATTTAATACGAATATGTAAAGGCGTGCCAAAAAGTCATGTTTACCGGATTTTACGATCCGGTGAGGTGCGGGTAAATAAGGGGCGGATTGATCAGCTCTATCGCTTGAGGGACGGCGATATTGTTCGTATACCACCAATTCGTATTGCTGAAACCTCCACACAGGTCGTCCCGGGAGCTGAGTTTGACATCGTATTTGAGGATAAGTACCTGCTCATAATTGATAAACCGGCTGGCATCGCTGTCCACGGCGGGTCCGGAGTTAGTTATGGCGTTATTGAACAACTTCGGGCATCCCGGCCAGAGGCCAAATTTTTGGAGCTGGTACATCGTTTGGATAGGGAAACTTCCGGTATTTTGTTGCTGGCAAAGAAACGAACAGCTTTAACCAATCTGCACGAACAAATGCGTGACGGCTTGACCGACAAGCGTTATCTGACGCTGGTTCATGGCGACTGGAAAAATGCACGTCAACATGTAAAGTTACCATTGCATAAATACACAACCGCTGACGGAGAGCGGCGCGTCAGGGTTCAAGCAGATGGCATGGCATCCCACACTGTGTTCTCACTAAAGAAAAAATTCCATGAGTTCGCACTGCTAGAGGCTGAATTAAAGACGGGCCGCACGCATCAGATTCGCGTGCACTTATCGTCCAGCGGGTTTGCCATTGCGGGTGATGATAAATATGGTGATTTTGCACTTAACCGTGCTTTACTCAAACCGACGGAGCAGCGCGGAGTTCTAAAGAGAATGTTTCTGCACGCACATCAAATTACTTTTACTCATCCTGAAACTGGTCAGGAAATGACACTCAATGCCCCGTTGCCGACGGATTGCCAGAGTTTTCTTAAAAGCCTGGTTTAGCGCGTAAAAACTTAATCCTTTATTAAGGGTAAAATACTTACTTCGATTATTTAGGGTACTGGCAACGCACGGCGTCAGACAGGTTTGTGGTGAAGAAAGAATATGGCAAAAAAGCAATTTGATTTTATTGTGTTTGATTGGGATGGCACACTGATGGATAGCACGGCAGCTATCGTGCAATGTATCCAGGCAGCAGCAAAAGATCTTGGTTTACCTGTTCCGGATGAAAAAGCAGCCGCTTATGTCATTGGTTTGTCTCTGGCAGATGCGATGCAGGCCGCCTTGCCAGATATCGATCCGAAATATTATCCTCGCATGGTAGAACGCTACCGCCATCATTATCTGGCGCGTGATCACGAGCTACCTTTGTTCCCAGGCGTCAGAGAAATGCTGGCTCAATTATCTCAGGATGGTTATTTCCTTGCGGTAGCAACGGGGAAAAGTCGTGTTGGATTAAGTCGCGCACTGCACACAGCAAAGTTATTATCGGTTTTTGATGCTACTCGTTGTTCCGACGAAACATTCTCCAAGCCGCATCCGGCTATGTTGCAAGAGCTGACCCGAGAGTTGGGGCAGGACATGGAGCGTACCCTGATGATCGGAGATACGACACATGACTTGCTGATGGCGAGTAATGCAGGTGCGGCAGCAATTGCTGTTGAATATGGCGCACATGATGCCGCGATATTGCAATCGCACAATCCTCTTTACTCAGCCAAGACAGTTGCAGAATTGCATGCCTGGCTTAGTCAGAATGCCTAAGGAGATCAAGCGTGACTGAGATCAGGATCTGCGACTCATCTGAATTGATCGAGGGCGGTAAAGGCATTCGCTTTCCGGTAACGGCTGGACATGAGGATGCAACAGGCTTTGTCGTGCGTTTTGATGGTATGGCACATGCCTATCTGAACCGCTGTGCTCATGTGCCCATTGAGCTTGACTGGAGCCCGGGTGAGTTTTTTGAGTCCAGTGGCTTGTACATCATGTGTGCCACACATGGTGCTATCTACACGC
This sequence comes from Undibacterium sp. Xuan67W, assembly GCF_049340165.1. Taxonomy (NCBI): domain Bacteria; kingdom Pseudomonadati; phylum Pseudomonadota; class Betaproteobacteria; order Burkholderiales; family Oxalobacteraceae; genus Undibacterium; species Undibacterium sp. Xuan67W. The sequence continues at coordinate 288,459 of NZ_JBMPPN010000001.1, read as the reverse complement.
CGGAAAACGGGCATTGCACGGGCGGACCTTGCCGTGGTGCACGGTTGCGCAAAATTGAGATTACCGAAAAAGACGGCCAGATAGTCTGGCATCCCGACGACTACATTACGCCAGTCGTCGCTTAACATTGATATCGCATGATGGAAAATCCAATAAACACGGGTGCAACTAATTCAACTCAAGGCTGGGAGCGCGAGTTACTGCAAAAGCTGGCGACAGAGTCCTTGAGAGAACAACGTTTGCGCCGTCGCTGGGGCATCTTTTTTAAGTTGTTATTTCTTGTTTTAATTCTCTTCAGCTTTTATTTATTCAGTGACTATCGTTCTGCCGAGACGGAAAATCCCGGGCGCCATACGGCACTGGTAGATATCAATGGTACGATTGAGTCTGAGGGAAATGCGAGTGCGCATGCCATTATTCCTGCACTTAACCGTGCTTTCTCTGATTCTGGTTCGATTGCTGTGATTCTGCGTATCAATAGCCCCGGAGGCAGCCCTGTCCAGGCCGGGATGATCAATGATGAAATTCTGCGCTTACGAAAGCAATATCCGCAGAAAAAGCTATATGTCGTCGTCGATGAAATGTGCGCCTCCGGCGGCTACTACATTGCTGCTGCAGCGGATAAAATTTTTGTGAATAAGGCGAGTATTGTCGGTTCGATTGGTGTCCTGATGGATAGTTTTGGTTTTACAGGGCTGATGGATAAAGTGGGGGTTGAGCGTCGCTTGATGACTGCCGGTGAAAACAAAGGTTTTATGGATCCATTTTCTCCGCAAACCGCGAAACAAAAAGCGTTTTCACAAGAGATGCTGAATGAAATTCACCAGCAATTTATTGACGTCGTGCGTCAGGGACGTGGGAAACGTTTAAAAGAAACTCCCGAGACCTTCTCTGGATTATTTTGGGTCGGCAGTAAGGCTGTAGAGATGGGGTTGGCTGATGACTTTGGAACCACGGCGAGCGTTGCACGTGATGTTATCGAAGCGGAAGATATTGTTGATTACACTGAAAAAGAAGGCCTCCCAGAGCGCGTATTGAAGAAATTTGGCGCGTCGATCGGTGTTGGGGCAATCTCCGCAATGACGAAACTCAATACGCCTGGAATTCACTGACGAAGCAGGGTAGTGCATAGCACTGATAGATCCAAATAGTTTAGTTAATTTTTTTAATCCTGATCCAAAAGCGATAGTTATATTTTTCTTCTTCTGCGCCTGACATTGGCCTATATTAGGGTTGTAACTGGTTCAAAAGAAGGAGGTCGATATACAAGGACTAATTTGTATCAAAGACGGATGGAATTTGAGCTCCGGTTCTCTTTAGTGATCCGGTTATGTGCGAAGTGAAAACAGGTAGCACCTAAGTCGTATTTGAAACAGTCTCACTTACAATTTGTGTAGTATCTCTCCGTGATGTTAAACGGATCCGAGGTCTCTCTGATTCCTCACAATGTCGCCAGTACAGGGGCAAAAAAGCGGTGGTGCAATGCCACCGTTTTTTACGTTTACGGCTTGAATTATTAGCGATTTTCTTCAAAAATAATTTGAGTTGGTAGCCGTTTTTTAGAACAAATCTTGTTCCATATCAAGAATGCCAATTATTAATTCCTTAAGATAAAAAATATCGCCTTTTTATACGTCATTGTCATGGCTATCGCCGCTACCTCTTTTTTTGCAGGATTATTCCCAAGCTTGCGCTCGGGGGAGAAAATTGCCTGCTTTCATTGCGATGAGCTAATGCGAAAGCAGCAGGCGGTCGAAGTAAAATTTGACAGTGAAATGCAATTGGTATGTTGTCACGGCTGTGCCGCCGTTCTTAAAGCGATTGAGCAAGCTAATTTAATTGCTCAGTATCGGCATGCACGTAACAAGCCAAATGATCGGATTGCATCCTCGGATGTGACATAAGTGATACCCCTTACAATGACTTCACATCAATGACTTTACATCAGCCAACGGACAGCGATACTGCGAGCCAACATGATAAATTGAGTTTGTCCGGCATACGCTGTGCTGCCTGTGCTCAATTAATTATCTTTCGCGTACGCCAGTTGCCGGGCGTGACAAGCTTTAATATCAATGCCGCCAGCCATAAAGCAGAAGTGGCTTGGCAACCGCATCTCACTTCGCTAAAAAAAATTATTCAGTCAATTATTGACCTCGGCTATGGCGCTTTTCCTGCTGGACAGACCCAGGGCGAGGTTCAGCAACGTGAAAATAAAATGGCGTTGTGGCGCTTGTTTGTCGCCGGTTTTGCGATGATGCAAATCATGATGTACGCTTTTCCTGCCTACCTGGTTCCGGTGCCGCAAATCGATGGTGATCTGACGCCTGATGTAGACCGTTTGTTAAAAATCGCCAGCCTCATTATTACGATCCCCGTCGTCGGATTTTCAGCGATGCCATTTTTTACAGCCGCATTGCGAGATGTCCGTAATCGCCATGTCGGGATGGATGTACCCGTCTCGCTCGGCATACTATTGACGTTTGTCGCGAGTGTCTGGGGCACGTTTCATGGCGGTACAGTCTATTTCGATTCAGTAATTATGTTTGTTTTTTTGCTGCTGGGGGCACGTCTGATCGAGGCGCGGGTTCAGCTCAAAACAACAGCGGCATTGCGCGTATTGACGCAGCTGAAGCCGATGCTTGCCCACCGCCTTACACATTATCCGGAGAATCGTCAGACAGTATCGATTGACACTGCCGATCTCCAAATAAATGATGTACTGATGATTGCTGCGGGTGAGCAGGTGCCTGCAGATGGGGTAGTGATCGAAGGGCAAAGTGATTGCGATGAATCGCTGATGACCGGCGAGTCACACCCGCTCCCTAAATCACCGGGTGATGAGTTAATTGCTGGCTCGATAAACCTGAGCGGAGTCCTGCTAATGCGGGCACAACGAGTCGGTAATGACACGCAGTTATCGTCACTGGTCAGCATGATGGAAAGTGCGGCAAACGAAAAGCCACCACTCGTACAGCTCGCCGACAAACACGCGAGCCGCTTCCTCTTAGTTATTTTAATCGTCGCTGCGCTCACGGCATTTGTCTGGTGGCGTATTGATCCTGATCGCGCTTTATGGATTGCGATCAGCGTGATTGTCGTGACTTGCCCTTGCGCTTTATCTCTGGCGACGCCGGGAGTAATGTCTGCGGCAATAGGGCAAATGGCTAAACATGGGGTGCTGGTCGCCAAAGGCAAAGCAATTGAATCAATGGCGAAAGCCACGCACTGTATTTTCGATAAAACCGGTACACTGACTTTCGGAAAGTTACGACTGTTCAGTACGGTTTATTGTGCGGGCCATGATCTACTTTCCTCTCAGTTGACGTCGGCACAGGTAGATGCCATCAGTCTGGCGATGACATCGCATTCTATGCATCCGGTATCGAAAGCAATTGCCGATGCCATCTCATCAAATAACGATACCGGCAACGGTAATGCCTGGGACGAAGTCGCCGTCACTCATTTGTGTGAGTTGGTCGGTGGCGGTATTGAAGCGCGTATTGAGGGCAAAAAATATCGTCTGGGTCGTTATGATTTTGTAGTTGAAATATGTCCTCAGCTTTGTCCGCTTCCATCTCAGTTTGCGGATAAAACGATCTCAGTTCTTGGTAATGAAGATGGTTTTCTCTCGATGTATGCTTTGGAGGATACCTTGCGTGACGATGCTGTTGATGCAGTGCGTTGTATTCAACAAAGTGGCAAGAAGATATTGTTATTGTCCGGTGATCGTGAGGGCGTTGTGCGGTCTGTGGCGCAGCAATGTGGGATCGTTAATGCGAGAGGTAACCTTAGTCCTGCTGATAAATATGCGGTCGTTCAGGATCTTCAGCGTCAGGGAGCGATCGTCATGATGGTTGGTGATGGGATGAACGACGGGCCGGTATTATCGCTCGCCGATATCTCTGTAGCGATGGGGCAGGGCGCGCCGGTTTCACAGTCCCGTAGTGATTTGCTATTGATGTCGAACCGACTGAGTGATCTGGAATTTGCGATGACGATTGCAACTAAAGCCATGCAGCTAATTCGCCAGAATCTGATCTGGGCGATTGTTTATAATCTGATTGCAATTCCGGCTGCGGTGACAGGTTTGCTAGAACCCTGGCATGCTGCCGTGGGGATGTCCGTCAGTTCTTTGATCGTCGTGTTGAATGCTTTGCGCTTATTACGAATGAACCAGCCCGTGACATTTAATTTGACGACACCATATCAGGAGCGAACTGTGACTTTGCAGTTAGCCTGATAAATATCGACTGATTTACTGAGCTGTATGGAGGCACATCAGCACAGCAATACAGCAGCACTTCAACGTACCAATATGTCGTTATAGCGAATAGATTGAATCCATGGATATTCTTTATCTGTTAATCCCCCTAAGTGTCGTTCTTGTATTCGCGATTGGCGGCGTATTTTGGTGGGCATTAAATAATCGCCAGTTCGACGAACTGGATCAGGAAGGGCAGCGCATTATTGATGATGACGCTGGCTGATTGGCCTGATGCGGCCCTCACTTGTTCGCAGTGAATCCTACTCTCTTCGTAAAATTATGCGTGTTGTGTATGACTGCGCTTATTTACTATGGCGCCGTCTTTGTCACATGGATTAGAGCGTTCAGACCATTCAGACATAAATTCCATGATGAGGGAAATTACTCTGCACTCTGGATCAGTTTTGCTGTGGAGGTAAAATCTTCGTCGCGAATACCTTGCAGGTGCAGCGCCTGTGCTTGCGGATATTGAATGAAATTTTTATCAATAGACCGTACGTAGACCGGGTCGTAATGCTTCTCCAATAATTGCGTCACCAGTTCTCGCATTTGCCCTTCGTTTGCATGTTGCTTCCACTGCTGAATTTTTTCTTTGCCATGCAGACTGACTAAGCACTCTAGCTGCCGGTTGAGTCCCTCAGGATTTTGTACAAAATGTGCGTATTCCTGCATCAATAATTCGACGCGATCAGACATCGTTAAATGTAGCGCGATACAAGGCGCGCCGCGCATTGTCTGGATGACTTGATCGGGAACTCGCAGATTGCCGACTTTTTTACTTTCTGACTCCACATACACTGGACGTCTTGCGTCAAATTCACGCAAAGTCTGCCAGATCTGGCTTTCAAAATATTTTTGCGAAGGCTGAGCCAAGTCCGGCAAGCCACCGAGCACAGAGCCTTTATGTACGGCGATTTGCTCCAGATCGAGTACCTGCGCGCCTTGCCTGTGTAAGGTTTGTAGCAGGCGACTTTTGCCGCTGCCTGTCGTGCCGCAGATGACGCGCCATGAGATGGTGTTGGCGATCTCGGGCAGGGTTTGATTGACGTGCTGGCGATAACTTTTATAACCACCGTCTAACTGCACTACTGGCCAGCCGATCTTGGCAAAGATGTGTGCCATAGATCCACTGCGATTACCGCCACGCCAGCAATAGATCAGCGGTGTCCAGTCTTTTGGTTTGTCCAGAAAATATGTTTCGATATATTTGGCAATGTTTTTTGCAACCAGTGCTGCGCCGACTTTCTTTGCTTCAAAGGCATTGACCTGTTTATACATCGTACCGACCCGGATACGCTCTTCATCATCGAGCACCGGACAATTGATCGCCTGGGGTAGATGGTCTTCTGTAAATTCACCAGGACTGCGCACATCGATAATCGTATCAAATTCCGCCAGTCTCGGCAGCACATCGGAAAAGCTCAGCAGCTCAGGATATTTCATTGACTCATTTCGCGCTGGAGATCAGCAAAGGGTATAAGTGCAGCCAGACATTGTCCAGCATAATCGGGTGGGCGTCGGCAATCAGGTGAATCCGGTCAGGCTGAAACAGTTGTGGTTTGTCGGCGACGCCTTGCAGTAAAAATGGCACCAGTGCAGTTTTGCTTTCCTTGGCGATCTTGCCGTAGATAGAAAAAAAGCGCTCGGTGTAATCGCGTCCATAATTCGGCGGGATCTGCATGCCGACCAGGAGCACTTTGGCTTTGGCCGCGCTGCTCATTGCCACCATGTCACGAAAATTGGTTTCAGACGCGCTGAGCGCCAGGCCGCGCAATGCATCATTGCCGCCCAGCTCGATAATGACGATATCGGGCTGATATTGACTCAGCAGTTTTTCTAAACGTACCTTACCGCCGCTCGTGGTTTCGCCGCTGATACTGGCGTTGATGACATTGGCCGCGATTTTTTTCTCTTGTAAGCGACGCTCCATCAACGCGACCCAGCCTGTGCCGCGCGCCAATCCATATTCTGCTGACAGGCTATCGCCAAGCACGAGCACGGTTTTTGATGCAGAATGACTGGCCGCCTGTGCGAATGCTGGCGTAAGGCCGTATGCGATGATCAGCATGATCCTGAATAACGAACAACGGTAAAACTGCTGTACTGATTGCAGCCTATTTTTTTTATCCCAAAAAAGCATGAATCTTCCTAAAGAATTAAGCAGTGAATTGACCGGTGCGGCGACCACAAAGAAACCGGTCGGTCGTCAGGCAATCGACGTCAGCCATCTGGCAAAGCAGGTGACGGATGCGACCGGTACCTTGAGTATTTTGCGTGACATCAATTTTACCGCGCAAGAAGGAGAGACGCTTGCGATAGTTGGTGCCTCCGGTTCTGGTAAATCAACTTTGCTGGGAATTCTGGCGGGATTAGATACGCCAAGCGAAGGCAAGGTCGTGCTGGATGGTGTGGATATTTTTGCGCTCGATGAAGACGGACGGGCGCAATTTCGAAAAGAACGACTGGGTTTTGTATTTCAGTCGTTTCAATTGCTGAGCCATTTGAATGCACTTGAAAACGCCATGCTGCCGTTGGAATTACGTGGCGATACGCAGGCCAAAATTAAGGCGACAGAGATGCTGGAGCATGTTGGTCTGGGCAGTCGCTTGCGTCATTATCCCAAGTATTTGTCCGGTGGCGAGCAGCAGAGGGTTGCCTTGGCGCGTGCATTTGTGACGCAGCCGCCGTTGTTATTTGCCGATGAACCTACCGGTAGCCTGGATGCGGCGACTGGCGAATCGGTAATTCAGTTAATGTTTGCGTTAAACCGGGAACGCGGCTCGACACTGATCCTGGTAACGCATGATTTGTCGATTGCGGCGCGCTGCGGACGGACATTGCGTATTACTGCGGGTCGTCTTGAGGCGGAACAGTAGTACCTCTGATTTAGGATCGTGCAAAATCGCTCGGCCCGTGTTGTGTGGCACCCGACTGAGTCAGGCGTGTTGTCACAGCTCGTTGACGAACTCGATGTGCCAATTACAGGGACTTAATCTGCTAATCGTGCTGACTTCCCCGCTGTATTTCACGGGAATAGTTTTTGCCGGGTGAAATACATAAATAAAGGGGAGTATTTTTCAATCACTACGTCAATAAAGCGGTTGAGGCATTGTTTTTAATAATACTCATCCCTAGTATGGGTTATTCAGCGTTCTGGATGCTTGGAGTAGTGATTGATGCAATCGCGAATCGCCGGAATTAATTCGCTGGCGGTCATGCCGATCGGACCTCTACCGCGAGCGACCCATTGATCCGCTGCTTTACCATGTAGCCATACCGCGATATTGGCAGCTTCGTGGGCTGCCATTCCATGCCCCAGCAGTGCTCCGCATAATCCCGCTAACACGTCACCTGTGCCAGCTGTCGCCAGAGCTGGGTTGCCGCTGGTGTTGATGATCAATGTTTCGTCTGGCGTGGCGATGATGCTGCCAGAACCTTTCAGTACAATCGTCGCGTTGAACTTGTCGGATAATGCCCGGGCGCTACGCAAACGATCTGCCTGTATAGTGTCTGTCGAGGTTTCCAGTAATCTGGCGGCCTCTAAGGGGTGCGGTGTCATGATGGTGCGCAGAGCCTTGCCTGCCGGGTCTTTGATGTGAGAGCGCTGATTCACGAGTTTTTGCAAGGACGTATCGCTGGCAATCAAATTCAGCGCATCGGCGTCGATGACGAGCGATTCTGACCGCTTCAGGCTATCGATTAATAATGCTTTCGCCGGTTCAGATGTACCGAGACCTGGGCCAACCACAATCGTTGTGTCAATAAAATGTACATCTTGTGCCCGGCGGCACATTAATTCTGGGTGGCGACTGTCAAATGCAGGAGGCATACTTAAGAACCCGGCGAATACTCTACCTGCGCCGCCATGTAACGCCGCCCTTGCTGACAATATGGGCGCTCCTGCCATGCCTTCTTGGCCTCCAATCACGAATACATCACCATAGCTGCCTTTGTGGCTGTTATTAAGGCGCGGATTGCTGGAAGCCAGCAGCGCCGCCGCGTTGCTGAGTACGGCGACAGGCGCGGGGAAGAGTCGAGATGCAATCGCCAGATCAGCAACTTTGACCTGTCCTGCATAGTCTCTACCTGCCGCAGTATGCAGTCCCGGTTTGTTCGCAATAAATGTGATGGTATGGCTGGCACGTATGGCAATACCCTCGGCACCTACTACCTGGCCGGTATCCGCGTTCAATCCACTAGGCACATCAAGCGCCACCACCGGCACACCTGAGAGAGCTGTATAGCGATTGATGTGCTCAATCAGCTGGAACATCTTGCCTTTAACCGGACGAGTCAAGCCAATTCCAAACAGTCCATCAATGATCAGAGTCCATTGCTTGCCTGGGGTTTTTTGCAGATAGTCGAGGCCAAAAAAATGCGCCTGACTTGATTGTGCTTTTAGCAGACTTTCTTTTGCTTCGGCTGAATAATGTTGTATGCCCTCTGCAATGATGACCGAGACACGATCACCCGCGGCAGCAAACAGATAAGCCATTTCCAGTGCATCTCCGCCGTTGTTGCCCGGACCGGCAAGCACCAATATCTCAGTGCTGCCAGAAGGGACAAGATTGCGGGCGAATACCGCTGCTGCCTGACCCGCAGCGCGCATCAGGGAGCCAGAGGTCAGCGTTGAGTGCGCTTCTTGCTCGACGCTACGGATATCTGCGATGGAATACAGGGTATTCGTCGAAAACGGCAGGGGCAAAGTCATCGGAATTCTCAGCTAGCGGTGAGGAGGCGTGGTGATTCCTAGTGATAATATCGCTTCTAAGCCGTGTTGAAAAAGATTTTCTATCGGTAGCATCAAATAAGGCAAAATCATCCCCAACATCAGAAAGCCTACGCCTATCGTTATGGGAAAACCGATACCAAAAAGGTTTAGTTGAGGTGCGGCCCGCGTTAAAATACCCAGCGCGATATTGGTAATCAGCAGCGCTGCCACAATGGGTAAGGACAGTCGCATAGCGGTACTGAAAATTTCTTGCCCCCAGATGGCGAGGCGTTGAAAACTAAATCCTGCAGTGAGCGAAGTAGAGATCGGGATAGTAGTGAAGCTCTCAACGAGCGTCGCCAGCATCGATAAGTGTACATTCAGCGTTAGGAACAGCAGAGTTGCTACCAACACCAGAAACTGACTGATTGCCGATGAACGTCCTTGCGTTTGTGGATCAAAAAAAGTGGCGAAACCCAGACCCATCGTCAGTCCGATTACTTCTCCTGACATTTCGATGCCCGCAAAAACAACCCGCATCATAAATCCCATCGCCAGTCCGATCACGAACTGCTGCATCAATATCATCACACCAGTAAGTGACACCGGATCGGCCCCTGTCAAGGGCGGTATGGTTGGCGCAACAATCAATGCCAGCATGACGCCTAAGACTATCTTGACCTGAACAGGTACGCTGTTATTACCAAATGGAGGAGCAATTGCGATCAGGCCGAGTATTCTGGTCAGCGGCCAGATAAAAGACGCGATCAGGGCGATCAGTTCATTTCCAGAAAAGGACACCATAGCTTGGTAGGGGCAGTGTGGACGCGAGGGCTTGGTATCAGCTATGCTTTAGTATCAACCTGCCATCGTTGCGATACTGGTGAACATCTGACGCATATAATCCGTCAATACCGACAACATCCACGGACCGGCAACGATCAAGGTGACAAAGATCCCAACTAGTTTGGGGATAAAAGACAAGGTCGTTTCATTAATTTGTGTCGCTGCCTGAAAAATACTGACAATCAGGCCGATACCCAGAGCGACCAGCAAGAGTGGTGCCGATACCATTAAGGTGACTTCCATTGCCTGACGGCCGAGGGTCATGACGCTATCTGGTGACATACTGTGCTCCCTAACTAAATTTAATAAAAATTGACAACACGGGGCTGAGCAGCCTGCAGCGTTAAGCGATATTGGTCAAGCTCATCAATGAAGCTCATTAGTTCGGCTAATGACTCAACTTTGCCAATCAACTTCATAGGCAAGCCGCACGATGGTCGTCGCTAATAAAAACTCTGTGCCAGAGAGCCGATCAGCAATTGCCATCCATCAACCAGCACGAACAGCATCAATTTAAACGGCAATGACACAATTGACGGCGACACCATCATCATCCCCATCGACATCAATACGCTGGCGACCACCATATCGATAATCAGGAACGGGATGAAAATCGCAAAGCTGATCTGGAATGCTGTCTTCAGCTCACTGGTAATAAATGCCGGGATCAAAATGCGTAAAGACACATCCTCAGGTCCACGCAACTCGGGTGTATTGGATAACTTGACGTACAGCGCCAGATCGCTCTGGCGGGTTTGTTTCAGCATAAAGGCTTTAAGCGGTGCGGCACCTTTGTCCATGGCCTCGGACATCGACATTTTGTTTTCTGCAAAAGGCTGATATGCCTCAGCATAAATTTTATCGAATACCGGTCCCATAACAAACAAGGTCAGAAATAAAGCGAGGCCAACCATCACCTGATTCGGCGGTGCTGATTGTGTTCCCAATGCCTGGCGTAACAACGACAGGACGATAATGATGCGTGTAAAACTGGTCATCATTAACAAGATCGCCGGGATAAAGGACAGCGCCGTCAAAAATAACAGCGTCTGTATACTTAGCGAATAGTTTTGCCCACCGCCTGCTGCAGGTGTCGAGGTAATCGCCTGTAAGCCGCCTGTGCTTTGTGCTTGTGCCTGCTCAGGAAAAACACATGCCAGTATGAGCAAGATGAACGTTAAGATCGCCGGTGCTTGCAGAAAGTAGGGAAGGCGCAAGTTATTCATACTAATGGTTGGTGTACAGCGCATTATTCTGCTGCTTTATCTGCAGAGCGTTTATCCATCTTGCGGGCTAGCCAGCTGGCAAATGGGTTCGTTGCGGCATTGCCTAAAGCGGATATTTCTACTTGCGCTTGTTTTGGCATCGTCGACAGGGTCGTGATTTGTTGAGCGGTGACACCAACGACGATCCACTGATCTGCGACTTCGACGACCATGATACGTTCGCGATTTCCCACGTTCACCCCACCTACGACGGTCACAGGCACTTTATTCGCGGTGGTAACAGGGCCAAGCCGTTTAAAAAACCAGGCAGCAAAGGCCATTAATGCGAGTACCGCGACCAGACCAAGAAAAATTTGTAGCAAGCCTGTAGTTGGTGAGATGGCGGTATTGTCAGCGGCAACCGCCAGACTGCTTGATGTCAATAGCAGTGCAATACTTGCACTTAAACCAACACTCGTACTCATAATCAAGCTCAGTGAAGTAATACTTTGTTTGCCAGGCGATCTGCGCATTATTTATTCAGCTTACGTATGCGCTCAGCCGGTGTCACGATATCGGTCAGGCGAATACCAAATTTATCGTTTACCACCACAACTTCACCCTGAGCAATCAGACAGCCATTGACTAGCACGTCCATCGGTTCACCCGCCAGGCCATCCAGCTCAACCACCGAACCTTGTGCTAGTTGTAGCAGGTTCTTGATTGCGATTTTGGTACGGCCTAATTCGACGGTCAGTTGTACCGGGATATCGAGAATGAAATCAATATCATTATGGGTTTCGGTCTGTGAACCTTTTCCTGAGAATTCTTTAAAGATAGCTGGTTCTGCAGCAGGCGTACTTGCTGCCGCGGCGGCAGCGTCGGCTTTTTCTTGTTCGGCAATTGCTGCACCCCAATCATCTTCACTGATCGGCGTATCGTTATTATCGTCCATGATTTTCTCCTTGCGTCGCTTCGTGCGCGACTTCGTTGACGCTGGAACTCAGCAGTTTTTCAACGCGCAACGCATATTGTCCGTTGAACACTCCGTATTTGCATTCCATGACGGGTGTACCATCTACTTTTGCAGAAATAATATCCGGAACTGAAAGAGGGATGACATCACCTTCTTTCATATTCAAAATATCACCCAGCGTAATTTTTGTCGTACCCAGATCTGCCACGATCTCCACTTCTGCGATCTGGATTTGTTGTGTCATCAAGCGTACCCAGCGCTTATCTACTTCCAGCGTTTCGCCCTGCAGGCTGCTTGTCAGAATATCGCGTATCGGTTCTATCATCGAGTACGGCATGCACATATGTAGTTCGCCGCTGACAGGGCCTAATTCAATTGTGAACGTCGTGGATACCACAACCTCGTTTGGTGTCGCAATATTCGCGAACTGGGTGTTCATTTCAGAACGAATATATTCGAATTCGACGGGATAGACAGGCTCCCAGGATTTAGCATAAGTTTCGAAAATAATTTCCAGAATCCGTTGAATGATCCTTTGTTCTGTCTGTGTAAAATCTCGTCCCTCAACCCTGGTATGGAAACGCCCGTCTCCACCAAATAAATTATCAACCAATAAGAAGACCAGTCCCGGATCCATGACAAATAAAGACGTCCCGCGCAGGGGTTTCATATGCGCGAGATTCAGATTGGTTGGCACCACCAGATTGCGTATAAATTCGCTGTACTTGGATACTCTGACCGTACCAACGGAGACTTCAGCACTACGGCGCAAAAAATTAAATAGTCCGATACGCAATAAGCGAGCAAAACGTTCATTGATAATTTCCAGGGTTGGCATACGGCCGCGGACGATACGTTCTTGCGTAGCAAGATTGTAGGGGCGAACGCCAGAGGTATCCTCTTGCGATTGCGAATCGTCCTGATCTCCCGTGACGCCCTTTAGCAGAGCATCGACTTCTTCCTGGGAGAGAAAATTATCAGACATGGTGTATGCAGACCCTTGGTATTGAAATGATGGTTTGACGCTATTGAATCACGAATGAGGTGAAGAAAACGCCAGACAATTTTTGCGGCTCTCCTTTTGGTGAGAACGGTAATTTAACCTGATCGACAATTTCTCCTGCCAATTGTTCTTTACCCTCAGAGGTCAGGATCTCGCTCGCCTGCTTGCTTGACAATAACATTAACAGACGGCTACGCACCTGAGCGTTATTTGCTTTGATCAGATTTACTTGCTCTTCATCCTGAACTTGTAAAGTCATGGTGACTTGCAGATATTTATCACCATTTTCAGATTGCAAATTCACTGTAAAAGGCTCCAGTGCCAGGAATACGGGAGCTTTTGCCGGTTCAGCTTTGTGTTCTTTTTCTTTAGATGCGGCATTCTTTTTCGACAGGAAAATCGCAGCGCCACCGCCGACGCCTGCCAGCACTAATACACCTGCCGCGATCATGATGATCAGCTTTTTCTTAGATTTGCCTGCGGGTGCGGCATTCGCTTCTGCTGCCTTCGCTGGAGCTTTAGACATTTTTTCCTCTCAAACGATGCACTTTGTTCGTGCATCTATCATGTTTCACATTATCTGCAATAGTTGATCAATGACATCCAAGAAATAGAGGGCATATTCCCACTCATCTTTTCATTTCTCATGATCGCCGGTATTGCCGGTTTAGTCAGATTGGTCTTGAGTAGTGTCTTTAAAATAGCGATTTAAGTGCTCGCCGCTTTGATGAGAGTCAAATTCCGATAGCATCCGATCATCGGCACCATATGATATTGAAAGACCATTCTCAGGCTATTTTACATGCGAAAGATCTGCTTACAGAGGTGCACAGCGTATTTGCGACAGAATTATCCATTCGCTTAGTGTTCAGCGGCGGATTATCGATTGTCGGTTGCCGGGAAGTTCACGTCCCAGTTCAGCGGAGAAATGGCAGAATTGTCTGCGCTTCCTTTTTGATCAGATAACTGCTTATTGCTCGGTGAAATCCACGCTGGGACTAGGCAAAGGTATCAACGCCACCGATTTTTGCCGTACTTCTTTTCACTATCGTTGTTGTCGCGCTGGTTTCAATTTCGTTATTCCCATTTGTCTGACGTGAGGCGCTAAGGCCCGAGCGACTCTGGCTCTCAGGCTGTTGATTATTTTGTTGTGAGGCCTGTGAATTAACCGAGAAGCCAGATAACTGTACGCCTGCATCACTCATCATTTGCTTTAATCTTGGCAATGCAGCCTCCAAGGCTTCCCGCACTTCCGGCTGAGCTGAACTGAAGGTTGCACTTGCCTGGTCGTTGCTAACACTAAGGACAATTTGTAATGGCCCCAGATCTGGTGGATTCAGGGTCAATTCGGCAGTCTGTTCGCCACCGGCGACCATCCAGACGACTTTTTGACCAACCGCCTGATCCCACGCTGAACTGCCTACTCGCGGAGAAAGATGCTCCGCGGCCGCGGTGCTGGCGACCTGGTTCGTGCTGATCGCAAATTGTTGGGCAAAATTATGTGATACCTGAGGAATTGCCGGTGCTGCATCCTGCAATTTTTCTAAGGAAGCATTTTTCCCCGTCATACTATTTTTAACTGAGTCAGCCGCGAGTTGCGCTACTGTCTTTGGTGAATTTTTTTCGTTGGCAGATAGTGCAGGTTCTGCCAGAGCCTCAGCGTTGTCTTTTGTTTTGCTTTGGGCGAGCTGATCCTCTTCCAGCGTCAAACTGGTTTTATCTCTAGGCAAAATATGTTGCTTCAATTCAGCTTGATTGTTTTCCCCCGTTTTTATCAGCGGGGCTGCGCCAATTTTGCCAGTCGCTGTTAAGTTGGTGTCAGGCAGGTCTTTGGTATCGGTACGCAACTGCGCTGTCACGGCGCTGGATGTGTCGACGATAGCCAGAGCCGTATCATTTGTTTTAGCTTCATCTTTGACGCTAGTGTCGACTTTGGCCGTGTCAGTTGAAAATTGTCCGATATTGCCGACCAGGGCAATGAGCTGTGCATTATTTGTCTGCTCTGCGTTATCAGCTTTGTCGACATTGCTGTCGTCGTTTGCTGTTTGATCGCCGTCGTTATTGCTGCTAGTTTTGTTTTTATCGACTTTATTGTCGTTGTTACTTGCCGCGTCTGACTTTGTTGCTTGTGCGGTGTTGGATGCTGGTGTTTGACTATTAGCAGGTTTATTTGCGTTACTGGCTGCAGGAGCAGCGTTTTTTTGTGGAGGTGTCGGTGCGTTTGCGACTTCTTTTGGTTTTTGCTGAGTGATTTCTTTGTTCAGGAACTGATTAAATGAGGCGCCGGAACTGGCATTGCTGGCGGCGTTATTCTGTTTGGCAGAATTAGAGGCAGAAGTCGAGATAGTATCAGTCGAGCTCGGAATAAGTGCTGTTTGCATATTGTCACCAACATTATCACTAAAAGAAAACTCATCTATCGGGCTGAGTACAAAGTGGTCTGCTGACCTTACGTATTCTCATTCATTTAAGTCGATGAACTGGTGCCCAGTCAAGACTTGTAAAAGTAACTTCTTGCTGCATGTTCATCAGTTTGTTTCTGGTC
Organism: Undibacterium sp. Xuan67W; assembly: GCF_049340165.1. NCBI lineage: Bacteria > Pseudomonadati > Pseudomonadota > Betaproteobacteria > Burkholderiales > Oxalobacteraceae > Undibacterium > Undibacterium sp. Xuan67W. The sequence continues at coordinate 272,906 of NZ_JBMPPN010000001.1, read as the reverse complement.
CAGCTTATTTTCTTTTTTTAGCACATCGGCTTGTGCTCGGTTATGCAAAATGCCGTAAGAAAGTCGTTTCTTTTCACATTCCTGCCAAAGACTTCGTGCCTTACTGACGCGATATTCGGCGTCTTTGACAATTTTTCTTTGTCCGTCAACTGCGCTATCCAGCTTATATATAAATGACTGAAAATTCATATACTGTCCTGCACTCAATCCAGTCGCCGCACCATTCTGAAATCGTATGACGTAATCATCTCGGTATTGTAAGAGCAGCGCTAATTGCTTTTCTGTTTCCTCCTGAGCACGAATTGCCTTGCCTACATTTTTGGCCGCTTCATCGGTATCTTTTTCAGCCAGTTCAATCAGTGTGCTGATCGGAGATTTTTTCGTCATTTCAATCTAAGTATAGTGAAGATGAAGCGAAATCTAAACGTTGAATAGAGCAGAAAGTCCCTGCAAGCTCTCGGTTATGGTCGATTTTTCAAGAATGTCTTGTTGCAAAAATGCGGTGATATGCGGATACAGTCGTATTGCCTCATCTAATAACGGGTCTGACCCCGCAGAATAGGCGCCAACACTGATCAGGTCGCGGCTCCGTTCATAGCGTGAGTATAGTTGCTTTAATTTTCTGGCGAGTTTTTGATGTTCTGGTGACGTAATACTGTGCATTGCACGGCTGATGGATTGCTCAATATCAATCGCTGGGTAGTGACCGCTCTCGGCAAGAGTGCGGTTGAGAACAATGTGGCCGTCCAAAATCGCGCGGGCGGCATCAGCGATCGGATCTTGCTGATCATCGCCCTCTGTCAGCACTGTATAAAACGCAGTGATAGAACCGCCGCCCTCAATGCCATTACCGGCGCGCTCTACCAGAATCGGTAACTTGGCAAAGACAGATGGGGGGTAACCTTTGGTCGCCGGCGGTTCGCCGATCGCCAGCGCGATTTCGCGCTGCGCCATAGCGTAGCGGGTCAGTGAGTCCATGATCAGCAAGACGCTTTTACCCTGATCTCTGAAATATTCTGCAATCGTCGTCGCATAGGCCGCTCCTTGCAGGCGTAATAGTGGCGGTGCATCGGCTGGTGCTGCGACGACTACAGCTCTTGCAAGACCTTCCTCTCCCAGAATTTGCTCAATAAATTCTTTGACCTCGCGACCACGTTCGCCAATCAGGCCAACCACGATGACATCCGCCGTGGTGTAGCGTGCCATCATGCCTAGCAAGACACTTTTACCTACGCCAGATCCTGCAAACAAACCCAGGCGCTGACCACGGCCTACACTCAGCATGCTATTAATGGCACGTACCCCGACATCCAGCGTGTCAACAATTGGCGCACGTAATAAAGGATTATAGATTCGTGATCCTAATGGCGCTGATTCTGTTGCCATCAGCGGACCAAGTGAATCTAAGGGTTTACCGTTTCCATCTAGCACGCGGCCAAGTAATTCATAGCCGACCGGCAAATGTCTGGTGCGATCGCTGGGTCGTCTGCGAGGATGTTTGCTATTTCCGAGAAACAGCGTTTCTTCTGCATAAACAGGCGTGCCAGGTGTGACGCCGCCAAGGTCGCTGTGCGGCATTAAAAAGAGGCGATCGCCGTCAAATCCGACGACTTCTGCATCGATGGTCGAGCCACTTTGTAAATGCACACTGCAAGCGCTGCCAACGGGCAATTTTAATCCAACAGCCTCCATAACCAAGCCCGTGACTTTAGTCACTCTGCCTGCTGATAGCATCGGCTGTATATGAGCAAGCTGATCTTTGCTGTTGTCGATCAGTTTTTGCCATGATTCGGATAATGGGGGGCGCATGGTGTCGATGATTCGGCGATTACGGCATGGATTTTTTGACGGCTTCTGCAATACGATGCCAGCGGGTTTCTACTGTCGCGTCAATCAGGTTTTGAGCAGTTTCGATCTTGCATCCTCCTCGCTCAATTTGACTGTCTATGTGAATACGCCATCCTGCGTTGATGAGATCATCTCCGGCACGGAGTTTGAGAACTTCAGCGTCTTCGGGATTGACAAAAATTTGTGCTGGTTGCTGCATAGAGGGGAGGGAATCAATCGCCTCCCTCACAATAGGAAGAATTGTTTGAGGATCAATATCGATACGTGTTTTGATCATGCGCTCAGCGAGTTCCAGGGCTAAGCCAAGTAGTTCTGAGCCCATTACAGTACTTGCGGTATTGATTTGTTCTGATATGCTTTCCATCAGTGACCGAAGTTGAATTACTTCGTTCTCTATCAATGTTTTTGTATCCGCGTAGGCAGCGTTTTTGCCCTCTTGCAGTCCGCTGACATATCCCTCTTTGTAGCCATTCGCATAGCCATCCTTATGTGAGCTCTCTTTCAGGCGTTGAATTTCTTCCAGATTGATTTTTTCAGTCAGAGTTGACGCCACTTTTTTTTCGGCTTGATGCGAGGGGCGATCATCACCAAAGGACGCCATTTCCCAGCGTTGGAAAGGGGAGAGACTTCCTTTAGAAATAACGCTAGACATACGCGTCCTCGCCTTTCGCTCCAAGCATGATCTGGCCTTCATCTGCCAGACGCCGTACGATCAACAGAATTTGTTTTTGTTGCGCCTCTACTTCAGATAAACGTACCGGACCTTTTGATTCCAGGTCCTCGCGCATCATTTCGGCAGCGCGCTGAGACATATTCTTAAAGATTTTTTCGCGCATATCAGGATTAGCACCTTTTAATGCGACGATGAGTGAGTCTGACTGTACTTCACGCAGAAGAAGCTGGATTCCCTTGTCATCGATCTCCAGGATGTTATCAAAGACGAACATTTCATCCATGATTTTCTCTGCCATATCACCATCGTATTTACGTAAATTCTCCATGACTGAGGCTTCATTGTCACCGCTCATGAAGTTAAGAATTTCTGCTGCAGCACGGACGCCGCCGATAGATTTTTTCTTCAGGCTTTCGTTACCAGTCAGTAATTTTGTCAGTACATCATTTAATTCACGCAGGGCAGTTGGCTGAATACCATCGAGCGTCGCAATACGTAATACAACGTCATTCCGCAACCGCTCTGTGAACTGATTCAGAATCTCGCATGCCTGGTCACTCTCTAGATGTACAAGAATTGTGGCTACGATTTGCGGATGTTCATTTTTGATCAGGTCAGCTACTGATGGCGAGTCCATCCATTTCAGACTCTCGATCCCGCTGGCATCTTTGCCACCCAAAATACGATTCAGCAGAGAGGAGGCTTTGTCATCGCCAAGGGCTTTGGTCAAGACATTGCGAATGTATTCGTCAGAATCCAGTCCTACTGAAGAGCTCAGATCCGCTGCCGCCCTGAATTGCTCAAGAACTTTAGCAATATTTTCATGCGGAATAGCGCCGATGGTTGCCATCGCCGCACCAATTTTTTGTACTTCTCTAGGGCCAAGGTATTTCATCACCTCTGCCGCGCCGTCTTCCCCCAGCGCCAACATCAGAGTAGCCGCTTTTTGTACGCCCTCGTCACTCATTGCTCACCCATGTCTTGATCACGTTCGCTACGATTTTCGGATCTGTGCTGGCCAATTGTTTGGCCAAGTCCAAATTCGATTCATATCCTGTTGATGCTTTAATGATATTGCCATCTGCATCTTTGGATAAATTGACTATAGCAGCTTCCTCTTCTTCCTCTTCTTTTTGTTTAGCCAGAGCTTTTTCATTTTCTATTGCCAGCTCTTCTTCTTCCTCACGTTTTTTTGTTTTTTCGTCTTTGCCCATCATTTTGTATAGCATAGGGCGTAGATAGCCAAAGAACAGATAGGCAAGGGCGATTGCCGTGAGCAGGTATTTACCCGCTTCTTTTGCCATCTGGATGTTATCTGGTTGTTTCCATATTGGTATATCCACTATAGATTCTTTTTCTGGACCGGCAAATGGGCTGTTGACAACATTCAGCGTATCGCCACGCTCTTTGTTGAATCCCATAGCCTCTCTGATCAGATCGGTTAGCTGGTTTTTTTCTACATCGGTGAGCGCTCTGGTTGTGACTTTGCCGTTCTTGTCTGTTTCTGATTTGTAGTTAATCACGACCGCAACGGATAGACGTTTTACGCCGCCCATAGCCTGCTGTGTATAGCGTATGGTCTTATCGACTTCGTAATTCACGGTAGCGTCTTTTTGCACCAGACCTGCATTCGATGCACCTGTACTTTGAACTGCCGCACCGCTGGCAATGATAGGTGCTGTGGCGGGTACCGGTGGCTGATTGCTCAAGGAGCCTGGAATGCCAGATGCGTTAGCTGTTTTGTTATAGCTTTCGCTGGATTGCTGACTCCGTATCGTTGAGGCTTCTGGCGGAGAGTTGGGGCGATAACTTTCGGCAGCTTGCTCACTACGCGAAAAATCAATATCAGCAGTTGCTTCCGCTCTGACATTGTTTGTGCCGACGATGGGCGAAACGATGGATTCTATGCGTTTGATAATATTTTGCTGGAAATCCTGTACGTATTTGAGTTGTGCCGGATCAAGCGTGTTGTTGCCCATCTGTTTTGTCGGGTCGGATAGCAGATTGCCATTTTGATCGACAATGGTGACGCTTTTGACGTTCAATTCAGGCACACTACTGGCAACCAGATGTAGGATTGCGCCTACTTGCTGCTGATCGAGATTGCGACCCGGATAGAGATTCAGTAGTACAGATGCTGTGGGTTTTTGCTGCTCGCGGATGAATACGGACGATTTAGGGATTGCTAAATGCACGCGAGCTGCCTGTACCGAAGAGACTGCTTGAATGGAGCGTGCTAACTCACCTTCGAGCGCGCGTTGGAAATTGACCTGCTCCAAAAATTGGGAGATACCGAGTTTTTGGTTTTCCATGAGCTCAAAACCGACATTGCCGCCTTTGGGCAATCCCTGAGATGCCAGTTTTAATCTGGCGTCATGAACCTGATTTGCCGGTACTAAAATCGCGCTGCCACCCTCAGAATATTTATACGGAATATTCATTTGCTGTAAGGATGCAACAATGGCACCACCGTCTCTGTCATTGAAATTTGAGAACAGGACTTTGTAGTCTGGCGTCTGGCTCCATAACCATATGCCAACCATAATAGCGAGCGTAATGGCTGCACCGACACCCAGTATGATGTTTCTCAGACCTGGTGTTTGCGGAAAACCCAAAAAGGTAGGTAGGTCCGCTCCTGGCGCAGTCAGAACTGCTTCGTTAGCTGTTGCCATGGTCAACCTCGTATCGGGATATCGTCAATTCATTGTGTTGCATATTAAATCCATGTTGGGTTTTTTCCTTGATACTGATTGTGATGCGATTTTTAAAAATCAATCCAAGGAAAAAGACATATTTTGTCCCTCTTATCAACGCTACGTTCTTGTTGTTGGCTGCTAAGGTAGCGCAATGGCTTATTGCGACTGAATCGGAGCAAAATATGAAATTAGGCGGAATTGACAACAGTCAGATCAATGCCATGGTGGCACAGCTTAAAGCGGCAGCAGCGCGCATGGAGTCGGCGGTTCCGACAGCAGCCAATGGCGTTGGTGGTATTAACGGTGAGGCGACAGTACCGGCAAAATTAGATTTTGCGGATGCATTAAAAGCCTCATTGGATCAGGTAAATACTGTACAGACGACTTCACAGGAGCTTGGAAAGAAATTTGCTCTGGGTGACGATAAGGTCAGTTTGTCCGACGTGATGATATCGATGCAAAAAGCCAATATCTCGTTTCAAACAACCGTACAGGTCAGGAATAAACTGGTATCTGCGTACCATGACATCATGAATATGCAAATATAGAAATTTTTTAGATAGACCGGAGTCAGAAGGAGCAGTAATCTACCGGTCAACACCATATCAGAACTGCACTCTTAGGCCTTCTAACCATTGCAACTCGTCTGCGCGTAAAGCCGCTTATCGTATTCCGGTCAGTTTGGAGTTGCGCTCTCTCTCCAGCTTCATAATATAGCGCTGAATACTGGCTAGCACAGTGCTGGACAAGTTCAGGAATTGACAGCCAAGGCGGCGATTCGTTTTGCCGTTCAGCAGTATCAAATCCTGTGCATTTCTGATTTGCAGATCGACATCAATTAAACCGATTCCCGGGAAGTCAATTTTGCAATGTTCGTAGGTTGTTCCGACATTACTATCGAGGAGCTTTTTTTCGTCCAGAATAGCAATACCGCCGCAACTGATATCAACCAGTGAAAATTTGACGGTCTGGGACATTCCTTCATTCTCAACAAAAATCATACACCGAATAGGATTCGAGAGCGGCGTGTTAATCCGGTAATACTCACGACGCTGCAGGCGAATGACATTTGTCGGCATTCCGAGTTGCAAAGCGGGGCGATTATCAAATGTAGCTCTTTGAACACCTGAAGATGAGAACTGGATACTGATACGGTCTAGCAAACCTTCAAAAGAAACTCTGGGTGCCTCAACAATGCGTTGATTCGCAAATTGTCCAGGTGCGCTGTCGATAATTAGGCTGTTATTTCCGTCGTCAACTTCCAGAATCGACGTAATAAAGACTTCTGAACCACCGTTAATCATCATACTGATTAATTGGTTACTATCTTTTAGCCCTCGCAACAAGGCAATAATCTCGCGACGTGAGTCAACTTGATAAGGACTTTGGTTCTCAGTACCTAGCTCCGGAGGAGAAGATTGCATGTCATTAGTATGGTTTTGATTTGGGAAGTGACAGTTATTTTTTCTGATCGAGATATATCGTCTGTGTCTCCGACTTCTCAGATTCTATATGGTAAAGCCAAGCGAGTAGTTCTGCAACCGCTCTATAAAGTGCCGGTGGAATATCTTTGTCCAGCTCTACCTGCATCAGGAGAGAGACTAATTCTTTTGACTGATGGACAAAAACACCATGCTCCTTTGCTCTGGCGATAATTTGCTCCGCAATAAGACCTTTCCCTTTTGCCACGACCCGCGGTGCTGAGTCGCCGTTCTGATAGGCGAGGGCGACCGCATTTTGTAATGTTGGCTTAGGTGTTGTCATCTTGTTTGACTGAGATGGCATCTAATGAGGTACCCGCACTTTTTAATGAATCGGCTAATTGAGCGGTATATGTTTTTAATAGCTCGGCAGTATCCGATTTGTTGGTACGGACATAAAGCTGAATATGCTGACCTCGCAAATGGATCGTTGCTGAGACTGCACCCAAATGTGGCAATTCAAAACGGACGGTGCTTTGCCATCCGTTCTCGCTCTCTGCTGTGTGTGTATTTTGTTCTCGTTGATCTCGTACAATTTCCCACTGCATGGGTAAATTGGGCAGGAGATTTCCTTGCCAGACGATTTTTTGTTGCTCTAGCGCATCCAGTTGCAGATGGATTAACTGAGTAAGCTCTGTATTAACAACAGGCTTACTGGAGACTGGGATGAGTTGATCACCGGGGCTGGTTTGGGCGGCTTCTTCTATTTGCAACGATTGTAATGCCTGTGGTTCTAGTCGTATATCTGCGGTGGTGAGCTTGCCTTCTAGCAGGTCGGCTAAATGAGATTCGTAAAACAGCCCGCTGGAGGAAATCGTTTTTTGCAGCTGAGAAGATAAATCAGCCGGCGATTTTAATATGTCGCTATGCTCAGCAAGTGGTCTTGTTCCGATCAGGCTATTGGCAGTGCCTTTTTCCTGAGCAAGATGCAGTATGTTATCGATAAGTTTCGCTGTCTGGCTAATTGTAGTGGGAGTACTTGTTGATCCTGTTAGATCCGACGATATTTTTTCGGGGATATTAACTGCTTTGGATAAGTCTGCTGAAATTGTTTCAGCATGACTGCTTGTCATATCGAGAAGGGTTTGTCCAAGTAGCGCTTGTTTGGGGAGGGTAGCTATAACAGTCTGATTGCTCCCGCCGAGCAAAAAGGTAGGGCGGGGATCGACTGTGAGTAACTTTAAATTAAGCAGATCACCTGCCTTACTGTCAGCAGGGAGATTCATTTTTGCAGTTGTTCCTGCAATTCTCACTAAGAAGCTGCCATCATTTAACCGGGAAAGTACTTCGCCTTGCACTTGGCGGCCAATAACCAGCTGAGATAATTTACTGAGGGCCTCTTGTTTGGCTTCCCCAAGAGAAGCAACAGCAGCCGGCGCTTCGATAGCGACAACGGGCCTTAGCAAATTATCGACCCTTGGCAACATCAGTGTTTACCTTATAAATTAGCTTGAACCGTAAGTTCGCGTAAGCTTACGATGTGATTCTGAACTGCGCATGACGTTTGCGAGTTGCGCCATCCAGGGTTCAGTTAAGTTACGAATTTCCTTATCATCAGCGAGGATTTTTCTGATGATCTGAATTTTTCTACTTCTTAAATCAGGTGACAGTTCTTGCTCAACCTCACGGATTCGAAGAATTTGTACTTGAGAGGTGCAGTCACTCTCTAACTTGGACAAAAGATCCCAGTCGCCATTGCGTGCAGCACTTAGCATTTGATCGGTAATTGTTGCGACATTCTCGTATATCGAGATCATTTCCATGCTATCCATCATCAATCAAGCCTCAAGAAATTTAGCAGAACGTGGTGCGAGTGCATCCGTATTTAATACAGGTGGTTCTATGACAGGGGCAGTAGTTGGGGCAATGGCTTCCCAGGAACTGCGTAGGTCTTTTAAGAGGTTTTGCACTTCGAGCAAAAGTTCTGCCTGATTATTCAAATTGGCAAGAATTAAACGTGTATTCATATACTCATACAGTGCATCCAGGCTGACCGCAATATCACCCCCCGATTTTTTATCGAGGCTTGCGCGTAAGCCATTGTCAATGATGGAGATCGCTTTTGATATTGACTTCCCTTTGGCCGCAATCTCACCAGCATTTAGGTGCTGAATCGCATTGCCAATCGAGACAATTGCGCCATCGAACAGCATGACAATTAATTTGTGCGGACTAGCGGCAATGACTCCAGTTTCAATGCCGACTTTTGCGTAGGCATTGGCACCGTTCATTTGAGATGAGCCAAACATGTATTTCTCCCGTAATTTTTATTTCAATACCCAGAAGTTTCTTACTTGGTATTCGATCCTGTTAAAGCCGACAACTGTTGCGTTAAAAATGTACTTGTACTATTTAAGCTGCTGATGGTGGAGTCGAGCGCCGTAAATTGTGCTCGGTATCTTGCCTCCGTGTCAGCAAGTCGGTTGTTTAACGCAACACGTTGTTTGCCAATTTCGGTAATACTTTTAGTAACGCCTGACGAACTGCTGGCAATGGTGCCGTTGCTTCCAAGAAAACCATTTAATAAATTATTTAATTTATAAGCATACCCAATAGAGAAGTTGACGCTACCGCGAGCACCAACCGCGCCTCCAGATACCAAAACTTTTAGACCTTCTGCATCGGAACCTGCGCTTCCCGTAAGCGTTTGACCAGAGCCGGTTGCGGCTACACCATTTAATGTACCAGCGACATCGTTGCCCGCAGTCCCTCCTAGGATGCTTCCGGTTAACAGCGCGGACGAGGATCCTGTGTTTGATGCAACGCTCACATTTGATGCTGCTCCAAATTTTGTAGATTGCAGTATGAGATTTCCCGTCCCCCCGAGAGAAGCAGTAACGGTTGATCCATTTGCAGAGAAAGCAGAAGTTCCATTAATCGACGACTGGACCAGAGCGGTTAACTGGCTGGGCGTGTAAGTGCCTTGCGCTAAGCCTACAGTGGCGGTTACCCCATCTAAGGTTACATTGATCGTTGTACTCGCCGCGATCGTAGTCGTCGCCGGCAAAGACAGGTCACCAGTTAAGCTACCTTGCGTAGCAATTTTAGTGATATTTAAATTGTAACTACCTGCTTTTGTGGCAGAACTGGAAGAGGCCACACTGACTAAACTATCACTGGCTTTACCGATAGAGGCAAATAGACCACCAATATCACTTAACTTTGTTGTCAGGGCTGTTGTAAGCTTGCTTGAGTCTAGCGCTAAAGAGCCGTCCTTTTGAAACGTGACACCAATTTGAGATAAGGTAGTCAGCCCACCGCCGAGACCATTTACCGCAGTGGATAATGAGTTGCGGATCTGATTTTGTACACTTTGAGTAGTCGAGTCCCCAAGTAATAATCCGCCTTTTTTTGTACTTGGATCATAGGCTGTTAGAGTCTTAATTGTTGAGTTTAGATCATTATATGCTTTGACTAAACTATTAATCCCGCCTTGTATGCCTGCCGTATTGGCCGAAACAGCAATAGAGGTACTTCCAATTTTAGTCAAATTCAAACTCACACCTTGAATTGCTCCGCTTACGGTATTCGACGCACTGGTAATGTCGATCCCATTAACTTTCAGCGTTGCGCTTTGAGCGGTATTGATTTCAGTAAAATTTTGAGTGCCAGCAGGGTCGTAATTTAACAAGCCTTGGACGGCAGCATCACCGGATGCGTTAATTTTCAAGCTTGATGCGGCGCCGGTCTTACTTGAGTTTAATACCAGATGGTATGGGGTTGCACTTCCATCGCCAACGATGGTTGCGCTTACGCCGATGTTTGCAGCATTGATGGCATCACGAATACCCTGAAGTGAGTTGTTGCTGCTGTCAATGGTGATTGATCCAGTTGCTTGAGCGGCATCTTGGGTGAATGTTGTGCCTGTTCCATATACGCCATTCGTCGCAGTGCCGGTAATCGTACCGAACTGAAAAGAAATTGTCGTTGTAGCGTTTATGTCTCCGATAGCGTTTGTTGTGCTGACTTGTCCCGCACTTGAGATGGATTGAGCTTGGGCCAACTTGGTAATATTGACGCTGTAATTACCTGGAGCAGCACCGCTAGTCGCTGATCCTGAGACAACTGTAGAGTCTCCAGACGAAGCATTAAGAGATTGAAACGTGGAAGGATTATTGAGACTCGATAGGGAACTTTGAAATGCGCTAAGCGCACTGTTCAATGATCCATATGCAGATAGCTTCGCTTGATAGCTCGCTTCTTTGGTAGCGAGAGCCGTTAGGGGCTGGCTTTCTACCTGCATTAATTTGGTAACCAGTGTATTGACGTCCAGTCCTGAACCAATACCTGTTGATTGAATAGTCACTATATTCCCCTTCGTATGCTTGCACTATACCTAGTTATCGGCTCAGGCAAACCAGACTTTAGAGGGGGATTTACCTATCAGTTTTAAAATAGCATTTTCTTACAATAAATTTTTTAAGTTACCTATGCTTGTTGCTTAATTAGCAGGCCTTGCAACTTATCCAGTGATTTTGAAATCTCAATCGCTTCTTCAGTCGGAATTTGACGCAACACTTGTTTGGTTTGCTGGTCTACTACTTTGACCACAACACGCTTATCGTCGTTGTCGACTGTAAACTCAACGCCTTGTGAACTAGATTGAATAGATTTATTGATGTCTTGAACTGCTTTAGTCACGTCAGCAAGACTAGGACTTTTGTTCGCCTGACTTACAGCTATTTCAGTAATAGTTGGTGCGGCTGCTTGTGCTGTAGAAATTGACGCATCGGAGCTGGTTTGTCGGTTAAGTACTACTGCCACATTTGTATTGGAATTACCAATTGACGAGATGTCCATGATCATTTCCTCTAAGTAAAAATTCCCCTGATCAAAAAATGACCAGGGGATTAGTTCTTGCTAATGAAAATTCAGCGAATAATCATTAGATATTAACGAAGCAGAGCTAATACACCCTGTGGCAAGGCATTCGCTTGCGCCAAGATCGCAGTACCAGCTTGTTGCAATACTTGACCACGCGTCAAACTTGCTGTCTCTTGTGCGAAGTCTGCATCTTGAATACGGCTACGTGATGCAGTGAAGTTTTCTGCACTCGTTTGCAAGCTAGTTACTGCTGATGACAGACGGTTTTGGTATGCACCCAGTGACGCACGTGAGCTATTGACTGAAGCGAGAGCCGCATCAATTGTTGTCAAGGCAGAAGTAGCACCAGACGCTGTCGACAAGTCGAGTGACGAAAGGCCAGCACCCGCAGTAACAGTTGCAGCTTTAGTACCGGCTGTCAGACCTGCAGCAGTAGTACCTGCACCGGCAGCGGCAGAAATAGTCGTTGTACCAGTTGTGTAGCCAAACGCAGTATTTGCAGCAGCAGTCGCCGTAATATCAAAGTTTGCACCGTTGACTGACGTCAATGTAACAGCACCAGCAGCAGTTGTACTTGCGGAAACACCAGTTTTGCTTGTGACTTTGTTGATTGCATCTGCCAGATTTTGACCAGTAACACTTGCCTCTGTACTTGCTGCAACAGTGCCAATATCAACGCCATTAATCTTCAAGTCACCTGCAGCAATACCTGTGGATGCAGCCGTACCAGAAGTATCTCTGATATCAGAACCTGTCGATACAGTAATACCTTTAGTGCTGCTAGAGGATAAATTGACTTGAGCAGACGTAGTAACGGAGTAGGCAAGGCCAGCAGTTGCACCTGTTGTCAAACCAGTTACGTTGTCGTCTGAACCAGCTGCCGCTGCTTTTTCAATCGTGATGTTGCGACCATCAGTGGCCGTCAGGGAAACTGCACCTGTCGTGGTGTCATAACTTGCTGTTACACCAGTTTGTGACGATTTTGCGTTGACCGCAGCGGTAACTTGAGAACCACGTTCTGCCGCAGAACCAGCTGCACCGAGAGGGCCAAGATCAACACCGTTGATTTTGATATCGCCCGCTGCTACTGCTGTTGCAAAGCCAGTTGCACCAGTGCCGGTGATTGTGTTGGCACTGACTGTTGCTGTTACACCTGTGTTGCCTGAAGCAGCATTGATTGCAGCAGCTTTTGCAATGGCGCTACCGTTGGAGTCTTTATATGACACGCCGTCAGCACTTGATGCACCAACGTTAAAGCCATTAATAACCAAGCCGCCAGCACCCAACGCATCAGTTGTCGCAGCGGAGCCGGACAAGTTTGTTGCGTAGCCTGATCCAGAACCAACACCTAATGAGGTGGATTTTGCACTGGCAATTGAACCAATTGTAATTTGGTCGTTGCTAGTACCGTTTGCACCGACTTGGAATGTTTGATTAGTAAAGCTACCATCAAGTAAATTCACGCCGTTAAAGTTAGAGTTGCTTGCAACACGATTTATTTCAGATACCAACTGGCTGGCTTCGTTGTTCAGAGCAGCGCGATCACTTGCGCTGTTAGAGCCGTTGGCTGCTTGAACAGCCAGATCACGAATACGTTGCAAGTTATTACCGATTTGAGTTAAATCGCCCTCAGCGGTTTGCGCTAAAGAGATACCATCGTTCGCGTTACGTGCTGCCTGGTTCAAACCACCGATTTGTGAAGTCAAACGCTGAGAAATCGCCAAACCTGCGGCGTCGTCTTTTGCGCTGTTGATGCGCAAACCGGAAGAAAGACGTTGTAAAGATGTATTTAACGATGCTTGTGAAGTCGTCAGATTGCGTTGCGCATTCAGCGATGCAATATTGGTATTGATAAATGAAGCCATTTTAATTCTCCTTACCTAAGTTAAAAATCGGCACTAGCCTTAAACTTTGGTCTGTTTCTGTGACTACAGCACCGCCGTTGTTTCAGGTAACGGACAGGTATCGAAAATATTTAATTTGTTACTGCAAATAAATATTTTTTTTTGAACTAAAGTTTTTATTCTCACTCCGCTGAACGACGAATTTTGAAAATACTTTAGGGTTAAATTAAATTTATTTAACATTGCTAAAAGATAAATTTTCATCAAAATTCTAATTTAATTAATGTTAAATGAGCAATTAAACTACTTCTTAGCTATGCACTTAATAAAAATTAGGTACGCATGGCAATATCTTGAATGATGAGGCACATTTTTTATGTCACAACGTCATTGCCGCCTTAAAGCGTATTAGCAAGTTGCCATTTATTGTTTATGTGAGTTAAATGTGGATATTTCTGCCTCTAATCAACGCATGCTTGGCGGCTAAGTTTGTTATTGTTTAAGAGCCTCTGCGTAATTCTGTTGATTAGTTCGTTTCACACCCAATCCATTGCGGATTTGTCCAATTTGAGTAAATAAATAATGATCGAAAATAAGCCTGCTCTAGAAGTAAGTGACAGTGAGATAGAGTCGTCAGCGATGGATATCGTGTTAACCGAAATCATGCAATCTGCGGATACTCTTTGGCGTAACGGGGAATCGGCTCAGGCAATCGATACATACAAGGCGCTTCTTGCTGAAATGCCGAGTTATTCTGATGCGAGTTATAAATTGGCTTGTATTTATCTGGAGGCACAAGATTTAGCAAACGCAGCATCTTTTTTGGAGCAGGCGATCCAATCGAAGCCGACGGCGGTAATGTATTGGGATCAGTATTTGCATGTTCTTCGCCTGTCGGGTGACGAACAAGTTTTTCAAGAGGCGGCGTTTTTGCGAAATCAAATTTTGAGTTCTCAGGAACCTATTGTTGGACAGGATGCATCACATGAGCGTGTAGATCTCACAATTAATATCGAAAAAAGTGATTCTACGCAAAAAGAAATCATGTCTCCGCAAGTCGCTGTATCTAAAACTGTTTCATCAACAGAAAAGTACTTGGGGGACTTGTATCACAAAGGTAAGTTTGCAGAGATCCTTAAATATGCCGAAAAAGCGACTAAAAAAAATTCTGGTGATTCTTTGGTATGGCGTTATAGCGGATTAGCATTAATTGGTTTGCAAAGATTGGATGAGGCCGAAACGCACATGTTAAAGGCCGTTGAGTTAGCGCCGTCCGACGCAATCGCACAATTTAATCTGGCGCTCATTTTTGTCGCAAAAAAGAAATACCCGGCAGCCGAACTGTCATATAAATCTGCGCTCGCATCGAACCCGGAGATGCTTGAGGCTTGTAATAATTTAGGTAATCTTTTGCGGGCTCTGAAAAAATTTGACGAGGCAGAGTTCTATTTTCGAAAGGCAATTGAGATTGACAGGAATTTTGCTGTCGGTTACCTCAACCTTGCTGCGCTACTAAGAGAAAAGAGACGATTGAGTGAGGCTAAATATTTCGCTGAGGAGGCGGTCAGGTTAGCGCCGAATCTTGCGGATTCACATAACGCACTCGGTGCAATATTGCAGCTTTTGGGTGATTCAAAATCCAGTTTAATTCATTTAGAGCGCGCTATCGCATTGCGTCCTGATTATGTAGAGGCTTTATTTAATATCGGGAATATATATTTCGATCAAAATGAGATTTTGCTTGCTCAAAAATATTATGAGCGCTGCATAACAATTGATTCATCACTTGCATCTGCCCACCGCAGTTTAGGCAATATACTTCACACGCTCGGCGGTCGTCAGGATCAAGTCGAATCGCTTTACCGCAAAGCATTAAGTTTAGATCCAACCGATACTACGGCGTTTTCTTCCCTATTATTTTTTTTGGTGGAGTCTTTTAAGGCCAGCCCAGCGTTGGTATTTGAAGAGCATAAAAACTTTAGTGTTCGCTACGAAATACCGCTTATTCCATTCTGGCCGAAACATACAAACAACAAAAACCATGATCGACCATTACGAGTGGGATTCGTTTCCGGAGACTTTTTTAATCACGCTGTTTCTTCCTATATCGGATCAATTTTAAAAGAACTCTCTACAAAGACACAACTCAGTCTGTTTGCGTATTACAACCGTGATCTGGAAGATGAGGTAACTCATCAATTAAAGTCAAATTTTGTCAGCTGGAGAAGTGTTCACAATTATTCGGATCTTGAGCTTGCACAAGTAATCGAAACCGATCAAATCGATATTTTGTGTGATTTATCTGGGCATACAACCAATAACAGACTGCTTACCTTTGCACGTAAGCCAGCACCCGTTCAGTTTAGCTGGATAGGTTATCCAGGGACTACTGGATTACGAGCGATGGATTACTACGTGACCGATCGTTATTTGGTTCCGGCGGGTGATGCTGAAATGCAGTTTTCCGAAAAAATTGTCAGATTACCTGTTTGTACGCCTTTTGAACCTTATAAGAATTCCCCGGAAATATCGCCACTACCAGCCTTAAAAAATAAGAGTCTTCAATTTGGTAGCTTTAATCGCATCAGTAAAATAAGTGATTCGGTTATACATATCTGGTCGGAAATATTGAACGCGCTTCCAGATAGTCATATGATTATTGGGGGACTTCCGAAAAACCATCATCCTGAGGACATGATCGCTAAATTTGCAGCAAAAGGTGTTGTGAAAGAGCGACTGACTTTTCTTCGAAGAAGCAATATGGAGGAATTCTTAAAACAGCTTCAAATAGTCGATCTCTGTTTAGATACCTTCCCATACACAGGCGCGACAACATCTATGCATGGCCTATGGATGGGAGTGCCAACCTTGACGCTCGCTGGCAACAGCTCTTTTAGCAGGGAAGGACAGGCTATTTTGCAACATCTTCAATTAGAACAATTTGTGGCAACAGATAACGACGATCTAGTACGCAAAGCAGTATTCTTGTCCAGCAATAGAAATGATCTGGCAATTATTCGTTCTGGACTGAGACAGCGGGTCTTGCAATCGGATTACCTGAATCCAAACAAAATTGCTGTCGCTTTCGAAAAAGCGTTGCGTGTTATGTGGTACCGGTGGTGCGATGGACAACCAACCATTTCCTTTAACGTCGACGATTAGGTTGTTGTGATTTGGTTTGAATAAATACGTGTCTGTGCCAAAGGAAGAGATCCCATTTTTTCGTAAATCAATTTGTACCCATGTTTGGTAATAATTTCACCATGGACAGGATAGTTGTAAATGATGATAGATTTTGATGACGATAGATTAGCAATTACTTTTTCTAAAATAAATTCATCAAATGGGTTCGCCAGGTAAATAATGAGTTTATCGCCATAAGCCTGAAAACGGGTTTTCGTCGCATCTTCATAAGAATAATTGCCATCATCATGAAACACCCGCTGATTGTTGTTTCTGGCGATATTTAAAAATGGTTCATAATAATCAATGCCAAATATTGCTTGCGATTTTCTAGCCTGTGCGCATGTTTTACGCCATGTCAAAACGACTTTACCTTTGCCGCAACCTATGTCGATGAAACTGTATTCTGAGAATTCATTTCCAATCAATTTATCAATTACATGAAATGAGTTTTGTATTTCTGATGTCCATGAGGACATATAAAAAGTACCATGTTCAAAATTTTCCGGGATAGTCTCATGCTGATTTTTGGGCAGCCATGTATGAGTATCCGTGTTGTTGAGCAAGTCAAACAGATGTGTTTCTACGAAATATTTGAAGGGTAATTGGATCCCCCTTGCTTGATACATTCTCCAATAATCCGAAATGCCAAATTGCGGGTGTTTGATATTATGTTTAAGCATTAGTCATTATTGTAGAAAAGCAGAAACGGCATCTCAAAGATTAGATAAAATCGTAGTTTCAGCATTGGGGTGAGGCCCCTTGTGTTCGTAGAGGATTTTATATCCCGAGTCGATAATGACCTGAGCATGGACAGGGTTGTTATAAATAATAATGGACGGATGATCGCGTAATCGCTCCATTACCTGTTTCAATATGATTTCGTCAAATGGATTGTAGAGATAAACGATGATCTTTTTTCCAAATTCATTAAATTCAGTTTGCGTTGCGTCTCTCAATAAAAACATACCTTCTTCGTTAAACACTTTGCTGTAATTTTTTTTTGCGATCGCAATTAGTGGTTGATAAAAATCAATTCCATACACAGCTTGTTGTTTTCCTTCTCGCAAGCATTCCTGTTTCCAAACGATCACAACCTTTCCTTTGCCGCAGCCAATATCGACAAACGAATAGTCATCGAAATCGGTTGCTAACAAGGATTTGACGATCTTGAAAGAATTTTGGATTTCGTTGGTCCAGGAACACATATACATAAATCCGTGTTCAAAATTGTCTGGTTTTTCCTCAAAATTATCTTTGGGAAGCCAAGTATGTGTATTCGTTTTGTAACGTAGATCAAACAGATGTGCGTGCCGGAAGTAGTTGACTGGTAACCATATGCCGCGAGCCTTGAACATTCTCCAATAGTCAATCAGACCAAACTTGAGTTCACTGAGTTGATGAATATTGTTTGGCATAGTAGTCGGGGGTGTGTGAAGCTGACAATTAGCGTTATAGGGTTCGGTTTGGTTAATAAATCTGATCAAATCAGGTGATAATTTTTGATAAGTTTTGATATTTGTGACGGTGTATTAAACATCAGCACGTCGATGATCGATAGGTTGGGAACAAAATCTGTAAACTGCGTATAAGTAATCGGTTCAGACTGGATAAATGAAAGTTCAATCCCTCTTTTTTCAAAACTCTCGTGGTCATACAGCTCTTTACCACCAATCGCATTGATATAGTGGGTCGCTCCCAGTTCCTCGCAGATAGCGATCACTTTTTCCTGACCATGCAATGTGTTGTCCTTGTTGATTGACGACGAAATTCGCCAATCAATCTTGATACCCAGGTAATCAATCACCTCCTTTAACTGATGAGTTAAAAATTGTGCGAGATTATTTTCGCTGTTCATCAATATGCGCTGAATCAAAGGAGACGCTTCATGAAAACACGGCGCTTTTGCGTAGCTGTGACGGATTGTTTCCAGTAGCTTATTTGAATGGTCTTTAATACTAATCTGGTTAATGAGTTTATTTGGACTTTGCTCATCAAGCGGCAAGGTTATTCTTAGACTTTTGGACTGATTCAGAATGAAATTTCGATTGATCCAGCCACCCTTAATATAATTTACGTCGTCATAGATTACAAAAACATCGACAGCATCGATTAGCTGAAAATACCCTATATATGGGAATAGATAGGGTTGCATGATGGCTATTTTCATCGACGGATGGTTTCTTGGATGATGCGATCAGTTCGCAATAAGTTCAGAAATATATGTTACTTCTTCGATTTCTAGTGCGGGATAAATAGGAAGACAGAGCACCTTAAGCGACGCCCCGGTTGCGACTGGGAGATTGTCATGATGCGCAGAGACTAAACCTCTATACATAGGGAAATTCGAAATCAATGGGTAAAAGTAGCGACGGCCAAAAATATTTTTATCCTTTAGCTTTTGATATAAGGCGTCTCTACTCAACGGATATTCTGGTTCAACCAGAATAGGAAAATACGCAAAATTGGACGATACATCGGTGCTTTCAGGGAGCAAAGTAATTCCCTTCACGTCTGCGAGTAGCTCACGGTATCTATCAGATATTTGGCGACGCTTATCTAATGCCTTATCGATATGTTGTAGTTGAAGTAAGCCAAATGCGGCGTTGACCTCGCTCATTTTGCCGTTGACACCGTAGGCAACAACGGTCGTTTCGTCAACAAAGCCAAAATTTTTCAAATGATCGATATGTTGTTTTGTTTTGGCGTCTGGGCATATAATGCAGCCGCCCTCAAATGTGTTGAAAACTTTCGTCGCATGAAAACTTAATACCGACAAATCGCCGCAGCTCAGAATACTTTCGCCCTTACGTTTTACGCCAAAAGCATGTGCCGCATCGTATATTACTTTGAGATTATAGTTATCAGCAATTCGTTGAATTGCATCAACATCACAAGGTCTCCCGTAACAATGAACGGGCATGATTGCGGTCGTGTTGGGGGTAATCGCAGCTTCTATTTTTGTCGGGTCTAAATTCAGTGAAATGGGATCAATGTCTGCGAAAACAGGCTTGATGCCGTTCCATAATAAAGAGTGTGCTGTCGCAACGAAAGAATAGGGCGTTGTAATGACCTCACCAGCAATCCTTAAGGCTTGCAGCGCAGTAACAAGTGCAATAGTCCCGTTGGTAAACAAGGAAAGATGCTTTACGCCTAAATAATCACACAGTTTTTCTTCCAGTTCGTGATGAAAAGGACCACCATTCGTCAATATTTTTGAGTCCCAGATTTTTTCTAAATAGGGGATGAATTCTTCTAATGGAGGAAGAGAGGGTTGTGTGACATAAATTGGATTTGTCTTCTCCATACCCGGTCTCTCTACAAAATAGTGAAGGTGGCTACGATTAACTTCTTGCGTAGGTTGTTATTGTAGGCGGAGATCAGGTCAGGCGTAAGCTTGATCTAGTCGGGTTTTACTCATTAATTTGACTGATTGACTAATTTGCCTTCACTACGCGATTTTTACCAGTCTTCTTGGCTTCATACATCGCTTTGTCTGCACGCTTTACAACGGCTTCTTGAGCTTCGTTCGGGCCTCTTAGCGCCACGCCCGCGCTAAATGTGATGAACAGGCGTTGCTCATTGGCAGTGAAAAAATGAGTCGTCAATTCACGTTGCACCCTGGTCATGGCAGAGGCGGCTTCGTCCAGATTTGTTTCTGGCATGACGATCAAAAACTCTTCACCACCATAACGCGCTATCACATCAATGGAGCGGAGTGTTTTTTTGACGATGCGAACCAGATGCACCAGAGCTTCATCACCTGCGGCGTGCCCATGTGTATCGTTGAGTTTTTTAAAGTTGTCCAGATCCAGCATGGCCGCACAGAGAGGGGTGCCGCGACGGTCGGCTCGATCGGCCTCTCGTTCAAACACGTCATCGAGTCCGCGCCGGTTAAGGCTGCCTGTTAATTGGTCTTCACGCACTAATTCGCTCATGTGAGCGAGTTTGTCTTCGAGTTCTTTAATTCGAACTTCCGCTTCTTTTACTTCTTTTTGTGCGACGATCATCATCTCATGTGACCGCATGGTTTCCGTTTGTACGGTGCGGGTTTCATCCAATATAGACGCAATGAGTTGATCGACTTCGATCACATCTTTGCTTTGACGAATCTGATCTGCATAGCCGCCCATTTTGCTGTGATAGGTTTCTGTACTGACCGTCATGACACTGAGGCGATCAATAAAGGTCGCCATCATGTTTTTAACGGAAGTTTTCGATTCATCGATGCTGTGTTTGAGCGCACCTTGCTTATAAATGACGTCTTTGAGGCTTCTGGTGGCCTCTTGTAAAGCACGATGATCTATCGGTCCAGAAATCAGGCTTTGTACAACTTCGATCTGGCCGCGTAGCCAATTATCTTCATCGAGTAATTCGTGGACATTATCTAAGAGTAAGCCGAATAATCTTAACAACAACTCTTGCTGTTCAGCGGTATCGCCGCTGCTCAATTCAATTTGAAAACAAAGATGCTTGAGTCGTGACGCGACTTGATTCAGCGCTGTTTCGCTTTCTGCATCCCTGACGGCGATTCCCAGTGCTTCTGATTCTGTGGCAAGTGAGGGGTTCGGCTTGAGCACGGAAGCGAGAGCCAAAGTCAAAGTGCGGTACAGCAAATCTTTTAAAATTTTCGGACGGCTGTCCTCGACGGGAATATCGTCAACCAGAGAAATAGAGTTGCTCGCTGTACTCGCAATTGGTACGGGAATCGGATCTACCAGGCTGATAGAGTTACTTGGTTTGACTATTGTTTTCTCTGCTAATTGCGTAAGACCTTTGCTGTAATCGTCCCAGTTGCCCGATTTGATTGCGCGACTGAACCGATGACCAAAGTTACCCAGATCCCCTGGTGATTGCTTCAGACTTTCTGCGAAACCGAGTAGCAATTGTTCAGCGGCAGACGGTTCTATGCCTTCAGTTGATTGAGGTGACGCCGCCGGAGTGTCTGGTTTTGTTTCGGATATTTCATCAATGACACCGGATATTTCCTGATACAGCTTGCGATAAGCCTCGGGAGTTGGCGCAATTCTTTGAATTGCCAGTCGCCGGAAAGTTTCTCTGGCGATGTCAGTCGGTGTTTTGAACTGTGAATTATTAGGATTGTTTGACATGGTGCTTCCGCGCTTGAACTATCGAGTATCAGGAGGAGCTGCTGGTAACGGTAATACTGGATTCTAGTGTTTTTTTATGCCTTTGCGAACTTATTCAACAAGTTGATTTTTGATCGCGTAATGCGTCAGTTCTGCGTTGTGGCGTAATTTCATTTTTAACAATAAGCGTGCCCGGTATTCGCTGATAGTTTTGACCGACAGAGACAATTCTTTGGCAATGTCACTGACGGTTTTGCCAGAGGCAATCATCGTCAACGTCTGATACTCGCGATCAGACAGTGTTTTGTGCAGTTCGCCTTCATGCTCTTGATTGAGGTTGTTCGCAAGTTCCTGGGCGAGTTCTGGGCTAATGTATTTCAATCCAGATGCAATTTGACGTATGGCTTGCAAAATTTCAGTTGCGCTTGCTTGCTTATTCAAATAGCCAGATGCGCCGGATTTATGCGCCCGTATCGCATATTGGTCTTCTCTGTGTATCGAAAACATGAGGACGGACACTTGCGGCGATTCTTTTTTAATTTGTTTAAGAATTTCGATGCCATTTTTATCTGGCAGTGAAATATCCAGCATCATGATCTGATAAACAAGTTGCCGTGAAAGCCTGATTGCATCTAGCCCATTTTCGGCTTCTCCCACAATGCATATATCTTCTGTACTGCCGATGATTTGTTTTAAACCCTCACGTACGACTGCATGATCGTCAACGATGATAAGTTTGATGGCTGCGCTCACTGTCATGCATATACCTTGATCGAAAAAATACTGTTGCGGATAGAGTCTGTCGGCAATGACTATTGCCGTATTTACTGGTGTCTATTCTATAAGGCTTGCTGGTGTCGTGGTGCGCATCAGAGTATATTTTTCTGCATCTCCGCTACAATGCCAAAATGAATAAAGCATTTGTCAAAGAAACCGAGCAGGATGATGATCTGGAATTTGGCGTTCCCGAGATTCCTGCTGGCGTTAAAAATTATATGACGCCACAAGGCCATCAAAGGATGAAGGAGGAGTTCTTGCATCTGATGGACGTCGAGCGCCCTGAGATCGTCAATATAGTTCACTGGGCAGCATCGAATGGTGATCGTTCTGAAAATGGAGATTACATCTACGGTAAGCGCCGTTTGCGTGAAATAGACCGGCGTATCCGGTTTTTAACCAAGCGACTTGATATCGCAGAGGTTGTCGATCCGCGTGTTCATCATGAAAACGATCAGGTATTTTTTGGCGCGACCGTAACTTATGAAAACCAACAGGGTGAGGAGGTCACGATTACCATCGTTGGTGTTGATGAGTTTGATCCGCTGGCGGGCAAAATCAGCTGGGTATCGCCAGTGGCGCGCGCGTTGACCAAGGCTAGGGAAGGCGATACTGTCGTATTAAAGACGCCGGCAGGTATTGATGAATTGACGATTATTAAGGTGCAATATCCTGAGTAAGTCGTTCAAAAACTGATGTGAAAAATTAAATTCAGCCGTGTTCGCGCCAGATTTTGGCGACGCCATTGAGGTGCTTCACATTGCGCATCAGTCTGGCTAGGTGAGTACGGTCTTCAATCTGGATTGTGAAATGGATATTGGTCATATCGTTGGCCTGACCATCTTCCATGCTGACATGGCTGATATTGGCGTCTGACTCGCCAATCTCTGCGGCGATCCGTGCCAGCGCACCTCGCTCATTATTGACCATCACGACGACGCGACTATCAAAGCGACGGTTCAGGTCTTCACCCCAACTCACGTCAATCCAGCGGTCAGGTTCTTTCACCTGCATGCGTTTGGCATTGTCGCAGTCATCGGTATGAACCACTAATCCTTGATCACGCTTGAGCTGGCCGACAATCCCGTCACCGGGAATTGGCAAGCAACACGGCGCCAGCTGGACTGAAACGCCCTCGCTCCCATAAATAATGACAGGATCTCGTTTGGTACTGAGTTTGTCGCCGGCAAATTGCTGGAAAGGAATCGACGGAGAATCGTCTTCTACCAAATCCAGAATATGCCGTGCGACCAGCGCTGCCATGCGCTTGCCAATACCGATATCAGTATGAATTTCTTCCAGTGATTTGGCGGTTGACTCGTTGAGTAATTTGTCAACCAGGCTCTCCGGCAATTCTGGATTTAAATGTACTGCGACAAGGGCCTGTGCCAGCAATTGACGGCCGAGTTCTGTTGATTCGTTCAGGTTGATGGTACGCAGATAATGGCGGATTGCCGAGCGTGCCTTGCCTGTGCGCACATAAGTCAGCCAGTTTGGAGTAGGACGAGAGTTTGGCGAGGTAATGATTTCAACGATGTCACCATTTTTTAATTCGGAGCGCAACGGAACCGGCTCGTGATTAATTCGTGTCGCAATCGCCTGATCGCCGATATCGGTATGAATGTTGTAAGCGAAATCGAGTGCCGTCGCGCCGCGTGGCAGGGCGATAATTTTCGATTTTGGTGTGAATACATAGACCGAATCAGGAAACAGATCGACTTTGACATGCTCTAAAAATTCAGCAGAATCCCCTGTCTGCTTTTGAATATCCAGCAAGGACTGCAGCCAGGCATGGGTACGCTGCTGGAGATCTGTCAAATTGCCATCTTCATTTTTGTAAAGCCAATGCGCGGCGACACCAGATTCGGCGACCTGATTCATTTCTTGGGTGCGTATCTGAAACTCAACCGGTGTGCCGTAAGGTCCGATCAGTGTGGTGTGCAGGGATTGGTAGCCATTCGTTTTGGGAATGGCGATGTAATCTTTAAATTTACCTGGCATCGGCTTATACAGAGCATGCAAGGTACCAAGGGCGAAGTAGCTATTCGGAAAATTATCAACAACGATACGAAAACCGTAGACGTCCAGCACCTGCGAAAAGCTCAGGTGTTTATCGTGCATTTTGCGATAAATACCATACAGAGTTTTTTCGCGGCCAAAAACCTGAGTGGTAAGTCCAGCTTCTTTCAGCGCAGTTTTCACTGCTTCCATGATCTTATTGACTACCTCACGACGATTGCCACGCGCCGCTTTGACGGCTTTGGCGAGTGTGCGATAACGCATCGGATATAAATGCGCAAAAGCCAGATCTTGTAACTCGCGATAGATATTATTCAGGCCGAGCCGGTGCGCGATCGGCACATAGACTTCCATCGTTTCGCGAGAGATGCGACGCTGTTTTTCCGGTTTCATCGCACCCAGGGTGCGCATATTGTGCAGCCGGTCAGCGAGCTTGACCAGAATGACGCGCACGTCGCGCGCCATGGCTAGCAGCATTTTGCGGAAATTTTCAGCTTGCGCTTCGATCTGGCTTTGGAATTCGATTTTTTCCAGCTTTGACAAGCCGTCAACCAGCGCCGCAACCGGCGCGCCGAAGCGTTCAATCAACTCTTCTTTTTTGACGTCCTGATCTTCCATCACATCATGGAGTAGTGCCGCCATGATTGCCTGAACATCGAGTTTCCACTCTGCACAGATTTCAGCTACCGCAATAGGATGCGAGATATAGGGTTCACCTGAACGCCTGACTTGTCCCAAGTGCATTTCGTCTGAGAAGCGATAAGCTTCCTTGACTAGCTTTAAGTCAGCAGGCGAGAGGTATTCAGCTAAGCGGGTGGTCAGTGCGGTGATGGAGGCAACACCGGTCGCTGGTGCGCGTGGAACAGGATTTTCTGGCAAGGAAGGCGATACAGAAGAAGGCGATGGGGTCGATGAGTTCGATTTGGAGGGTGATCGTCGTGAAGCGACCTTCTCAGGAGAAACCGCGGCTGGAACAGAAGAATTGCTGTCTATAAGATTCATTCCGTTTAGTTCCCAGCCGTTTCACGGTAGTAGCGCTACAGAATTAAAGAGGTACTTTTTTCAACATTTCAATGCCAATTTTACCTTCCGCGATTTCGCGCAAGGCAACGACAGTTGGTTTGTCTTTTGAGTCCACTTTTGGTGTGTGACCTTGCAATAATTGACGCGCGCGATAAGTGGCGCACAGGGTCAATTGAAAGCGATTAGGGATGTTTTTCAGTGAATCTTCAATAGTAATACGTGCCATTTTCTTTCTTTCTATCATGGGTTGGCATGGATGCCCAATTGGGCAAACAGCGCTGCATTGCGGCTTGCTTGCTGCGGGAAGCGGCAGCGGGTCGCCTTGATGACTGCATTGAGTTCTGCCAAGGCGGTTGCAAACTCTTGATTAATAATAACATATTCGAACTCTGGAGCGTGCGCCATTTCGCCGCCAGCGGCCAAAATTCGACGAGTAATGATGTGCGGTTCGTCTTGTCCGCGTTTTTTCAGGCGCTCTTCTAGCGCCGGAATTGATGGCGGCAAGATGAATATCCTGATCGCGTCCGGGAATTGTTTTTTAACCTGTTGGGTCCCTTGCCAGTCGATTTCCAGCAAAATATCGGTGCCAGCTTGCATTTGCTGCTCAATCAGAATGCGGGAGGTGCCGTAGTAATTGCCATGAACTTCGGCTGATTCAAGAAACTCGCCCTGCGCTTTGCGTGCCAAAAAATCCTCTACCGTCGTGAAATGATATTCGCGACCATCCTGCTCACCGGGGCGCGGAGGGCGGGTAGTGTAAGAGATTGATAGCTTGATGGCGGGTTCTTGTGCCAATAAAGCATTCACCAGGGTCGATTTACCCGCGCCCGATGGGGCGGCAACCATAAACAGACTACCTGCAGTGGCTTTGGATGCGGACATAATGGTTCTCAAGCTTCTCAATTATGATTTTTTGGGGAGTATGCTTTAAAACTGGGCAATTTGCGCAAACTTTACCTAGTGATTAAAATATACTGGCAGTAGTATAAAGAAAAGTCCTAGTCTATTCAAGATTCTGTACTTGCTCACGCATTTGTTCGATCAGCAACTTTAATTCCATGGAAGCATCGGCCAGTTCTTTCAGTGCGGCTTTCGATCCCAGGGTATTTGCTTCGCGGTTAAGTTCTTGCATCATAAAATCAAGACGCTTACCGACTTGCCCGCCCTTTTTCAGGATATGCCGAGTTTCGGTCAGGTGCGCTGAAAGGCGGGATAATTCTTCTGCAACGTCGATGCGGATGCCATACAAGGTGACTTCCTGCCGTACTCTATCGAGTACCTCTTCGCGCGAGATGGTTTGAGCTGCTGGGTTGGCGTTGGCTTGCGACAGGCCCAGCGCCTCTTCCATGCGGCTGATGGCTTTTTGCTGGAACTGTTGTACGACCTGTGGCACCAGAGGAGTGATTCTAGTCACAATGGTTTCCATCGCGTCGATACGGTCGGTCAGGACTTGTGCCAGCGCTGCACCTTCGCGTTCGCGGCTGGTGATAAATGCTGTCAATGTCGTGTCGATGCCGCTGATGATCGCAGATTGCAGAGCGTCGGCATTGATTTCTGCTTCTTCAATCACCCCCGGCCAGCGCAGCAATTCGTTGCTGGACAATGGCACTGCGTCCGGGAATTGCTGACGTACTTGTGTTTGAAATGCTGCAATTTGAGTCAGGACGTCTGCATTTAATGCTTTAGAATTGTCGCTGCTGGTTTTTTTGCCGAAACTGAAGCGGCATTCGACCTTGCCGCGCGTCAGTTTGCGCGCAATCGCCTCGCGAAATAGCGGTTCTACTGACCTGAAATCGTCGTTAATACGGAATTGCAGGTCCAGAAAACGTGAGTTCACGCTCTTGATTTCTAGCGTGATGGTACCGGCATCGGTTTCATGGGTCTGGGCGGCATAGCCGGTCATGCTGTAAATGCTCACGTAATTTCCTTGTAATACGATAGGTTGAACAACAAATGCAAAATAAACGCAAAATAAACGCAAAATAAATACGAGGTAAATGCAAAGCTAGTACGAATTGGCTGTGTTCAGCGTGTTAAATAACATTCAAATACGTTCATACAGCTTGAATCTTGCGCAGGGTTTGCGTTATCCGGCACAGTGCTTATCGGCACGGAGGTTACATTTGGCGACAATATTGCAGTAGGGAAGCAGTTTGCTTTCTTGTTATCCTTTACAAAATCACCAAACATCAACACAATCCTCTCTATCAACGGATTTAGGACGATATGGCCGCACAAAATAACGCACCCTTGCCAGACGGGCTGGAGATTGCTGGATATCGCATTGTAAAGAAAATTGCATCCGGCGGGTTCAGTATTGTTTATCTGGCGTCGGACGAGGATGGCAATGCAGTTGCCATCAAAGAGTATTTGCCAAGCTCGCTGGCACTGCGTCAGCAGGGTGAACTGGTACCTGCTATCTCACCGGAAAACTTACCTATTTACCGTATCGGTCTCAAATGTTTTTTTGAGGAAGGTCGTGCACTGGCTCGTATTGCGCATCCGAATGTAGTCAGCGTTATCAATTTTTTCCGTGCCAATGAAACGGTGTACATGGTGATGGCCTATGAATCCGGCCGCTCGTTGCAAGAGCATATCTTGCGCCGCCGTGATAAAGGTGAAAAACCACTGGTGTCGGAACGCTTTATTCGCCGTATGTTTAATCACGTGATGAATGGCCTGCGTGAAGTCCATACCAACAAGCTGCTGCATCTGGATTTAAAACCGGCGAATATTTATCTGCGTCTTGACGGGACGCCGATCTTGCTGGATTTTGGTGCTGCACGTCAAACCCTGAAGACTGATCTGCCTAAGCTGTACCCGATGTATACGCCGGGTTTCGCGGCGCCGGAGTTGTATTCAAAAAATGGCAATCTCGGACCGTGGACCGATATTTACAGCATCGGCGCATCGATTTTTGCTTGTATGGTCGGCGCACCGCCGCAGCCATCGGATCAGCGTAAAAATGGCGATAAGATGGAAAACCATTACCGCAAACTCGATGGTTTGTATTCCCCCGAATTGATAGAAGTGGTGCGCTGGTGTCTGAAAATGGATCCGCTGGAACGGCCGCAGAGTGTTTTTGCGCTACAAAAAGCCTTACAGCTACAAAAGCAGCCACAAAAAGAACTGACCATGCTGGAAAAAGCCACGCAAAAATTAACTTCCTTATTTGCGCCAGCCCGAAAGAAACCTGTCGAAAGCGACCACACAACGATACAAGACCATACCGTACATTAATCTTGGATCTGGTCTATCCATGTACGGTTCTGGCATGGGTTGTTTGATCTGATTCTCCTCAATTATGCCGGTATGTTGCCAATGACCTTACTCGTTTTTAGAATTTAATCCATGCGTTTTTCCGTTTATCAAGAAAGTCATATTGGTGGCCGCAAGGTCAATCAAGATCGCATGGGCTACAGCTTTACCCGCGATGTGATCCTGTTGCTGCTGGCCGATGGCATGGGCGGTCACATCATGGGTGAAATGGCCGCAACGATCGCGATGCAAACGATCGGTAATTTATTTCAGCAGCAGGCCCATCCGATGATAGGGCGTCCGGAACGCTTTCTGGAAGATAGTTTTTTTGCGGCTCATCAAGAGATTCATCGATATCGTGAGCTGCATAATTTGCCTGAGACTCCGCGTACCACCATCGTTGCGTGCCTGATTCAGAATGGTCATGCTTATTGGGCGCATTGCGGCGATTCGCGCCTGTATTGGATGCGTCAGGGCCAGATCTTATTGCGCACTAAAGATCACTCGCGACTAGAAACCTTGATTGCTCAGGGGAAAGTTGATCCGTCGGAGCGCCATACCCACCCTGACCGGAATAAATTATTTAACTGCCTCGGTGCGCCAAATGCGCCGATTGTCGAGCTATCCCGCCGAGCCACTTTGCAGGCGGGCGATCTGATCTTTTTATGTTCGGATGGATTGTGGTCAGTCTTGCCGGATCATATGCTGGCACAGCGTTTAAACGATCACACTATCGTGCGAGCCGTACCCGAGCTGATCCGTTCCGCAGTCGATATCGCGGGCAAGCAAAGCGATAATGTGACGGCTCTGGCAATGATGTGGGAAGGCGATGACAGGCTAGAGGACTCTTCCATCATATCGACCAATACATTGCCGATAGGATCGATTACGACCACGATACAAGCGCCTGCTCCCGGCGAGCAGGACAATGTTGAAGCAGATGCATTCAACGAAGCCGAAATTGAAAAAGCGATTGCGGAAATTCGCAACGCGATTCATAAATCATCCCGCGTTACTACTAAACCTTAAATTATTCAATCCTATGCCTCATTCTATTCGTCCAAGCGGACGTGCGCCGGACGCCTTGCGTCCCGTCGTGATCAGCCGCCATTTCACTAAGCATGCCGAAGGTTCGGTATTAATCGAATTCGGCGATACCCGCGTCATTTGTACCGCCAGTATCGAAGATAAAGTTCCTGGTTTTCTGAAGGGCAAAGGGCAGGGCTGGCTGACAGCGGAATATGGCATGCTGCCACGGTCTACCCACACCCGCATGGACAGGGAAGCCGCGAAAGGCAAGCAATCGGGTCGCACTCAGGAGATACAGCGCCTGATCGGCCGCTCATTGCGCGCCGCATTTGATCTGGAAGCTTTTGGTGAGCGTACCTTGCATATTGATTGCGACGTGATCCAGGCTGACGGCGGTACCCGTACGGCAGCGATTTCCGGTGCCATGGTTGCGGCATATGATGCATTTTCAAAACTGGTTGAGCGTGGCGTCATTGCCGCCGTACCGGTAAAACATTTTGTCGCGGCGATTTCAGTCGGCGTCTTTCAGGGTGTTCCGGTATTGGATCTTGATTATCCCGAAGACTCTGCTTGCGATACCGATATGAATGTCGTGATGACTGAGCAAGGGCAGTTTGTTGAAGTGCAGGGCACTGCTGAGGGCGTCGCTTTTGATCGCGCTACGATGAATCGTTTGCTGGATCTGGCGCAGGAAGGGATCGCGGATCTGATCGCCTTGCAGAAACAAGTATTGGGATTGATGTAGCCATGACGTCTGTGACTGCACCCGCTATGAGCGTAGAAAACAATGGAAAAATCAGCGGGAAAAAAATTGTGCTTGCCTCAAATAATCAAGGCAAGCTGAAAGAATTTTTCCATGTTCTATCGCCTCTGGGTATTTCATTGCATGCGCAATCTGAATTTGCAGTGCCCGAGGCAGAAGAGCCTTATTTCACCTTCGTCGAAAATGCCCTGACCAAAGCGCGGCATGCGGCGCGAATGACAGGCTTGCCAGCTCTGGCAGATGACTCTGGCATTTGTGTGAATGCTTTGCAAGGTGCTCCTGGCGTATTGTCCGCTCGTTTTGCTGGCGAGCCAAAATCCGATTCGCGAAACAATCAGCATTTGATACAGCAACTGGTAGGATTTGCAGATAAGTCGGCTTATTATTATTGTGTCTTGGTGTACGTCCGCTCAGAGCATGACCCGCAACCTGTGATTGCCGATGGTTTATGGCATGGTGAGATCATTGACCAGCCGAAAGGGGAGCATGGTTTTGGTTACGATCCGCACTTCTGGATTCCATCTTTAAACAAGAGCGTTGCAGAGTTGACGCCTTCAGAAAAAAGTCAGTTGTCGCACCGTGGGCAGGCCTTGCGTACCCTGCTTGAAAAGCTGGCCTGAGGAATTTGAAATACTGGTGTGCCGATATGTCATGGAGCCACTTACTCCTAGCTTTTCTTCGTGTCTCCGTGTCCTCGTGTCTGTGTGGTGAGAGGTCTTGGATTTTGTATCAGCCCCCTCTACGCGATTTTTCAATTTAGAGTTTTTTAGAAGTCCCCAAAACTGAATCCGCAACGCTGGCGCGCCTTCTGGCCTTAAATGCCTCTAGAGGCCTTATCTAGCCTGCGGATTCTCTTTCGGATCTGTTGAGCGGCTCTCCGTTTTAGCGTCAAATCTACGTTTGTAAGAAACTACCATGATTCCAATCAAGCCGATTTCTTCGGTCCCTTTATCGCAGAAAAAGACGGAGTTGTCCGCCGTGCCACTAGATGTGGCCAGCCATTTTCTCGGTGCCGGTCAGTTTAATTTCACTAGCCTGCCGCCACTGTCGCTGTATATACACTTTCCCTGGTGCGTCAAAAAGTGTCCTTATTGCGATTTCAATTCGCATGAAGTAAAAAACAGTTTTGACGAAAACCTCTATCTGGATGCTGTGCGTGCAGATCTTGAAGCGGCTTTACCACTGATCTGGGGGCGTAAGATTTATACGATCTTCATTGGTGGCGGGACGCCTAGCCTGATGTCGGCAGCCGGACTGGATCGCCTGATGTCAGATGTGCGCACCTTATTGCCGGTTGACGGTGCAGCTGAAATTACCTTGGAGGCCAATCCGGGTACCTTTGAAACGGAAAAATTCCGCTCTTACCGTGATAGCGGAATCAATCGCTTATCGATTGGCATTCAGAGTTTTAATTCGCAACATCTGCAAGCGCTGGGACGTATTCATAACGGCGATGAGGCCAGACGTGCGATCGATATAGCGCAACAATATTTTGAGAACTTCAATCTTGATCTGATGTTTGCCTTGCCTGGACAGACGCTGGAACAAGCGAAAGCAGATGTCGAGACTGCTATCGCCTGTGCACCGCCACACCTGTCCTTATATCATTTGACGCTTGAGCCAAATACCTATTTTGCGAAGTTTCCGCCGGTGATTCCGGATGATGATCTGAGTGCGGAGATGCAAGAGTTGATTCAGTCCAGGATGCTTGCTGCCGGTTACGGTAACTACGAAGTCTCTGCGTATGCTAAGCCTGGCCGCGAATCACGCCACAACCTGAATTATTGGAATTTTGGTGATTATCTCGGCATCGGCGCAGGAGCGCATTCTAAGCTAACGTTTCCGCATAAGATTGTTCGTCAAGTTCGGTACAAGCAACCAAAAATATATATGGAGGAAAGTTTACGCGGTGCGGCAGTTCAGGAAACTGTGGAAATTCAACGACACGAAGTAGGTTTTGAATTCATGCTCAATGCTTTGCGCCTGAATCAAGGTTTCGCTGTGAATTTATTCAACGAACGGACAAGTTTGTTGTTGAACGATCTGGAAAAAGAGTTGACGGTCGCGGAGCAAAAAGGCTTGCTCAGCAGGGATCACCAGACAATTCGCCCTACTGAATTGGGCCGTCGGTTTTTGAATGATCTGCAAACTTTATTTTTAAGGGATGAGTCTTGACTAAGAATATTGATCGCAATCATTAAAGGGGACTTTTTTAAAGTCACACAACTTAAAGTAAAACTTTAATTGATGTTGCAACTTTACAACTTTACAAGTTTCAACATAGTATTTCGTGATGACTTAAAAACTACTCCAAGAGTAAAAACCAGCCCATGACTAACGCGAATGGTTTTAAATTACCGGTTACACCTCTTTCTCCTGTCGTCAATCATCAGCAACAGCTTGCCGCCTTGAGCATGCATTTTGAGACGAACTCTGTTGCACAATCTCTTCAGTTATTGCATCAATTCAAGCAGTGCGAATTTTTTGAAAAGCTGCCTGGAATTTTCTTATTTATCCCCATCGACGATCCTGCTGCATTGCCCGCGGATGTTGACGAGCGTATCGGCGCATCCAAAGTGGCGCTTCTGATTCCTGAGGCAGCATGTGGTGATAAAGATGTGCAAACCAGACTCAACTATCTCGCGAGTAAAGGCGTACGTCTGGTGGTTGACAACTTCGCGTCACGGTCAGAGTTGATCTGGAAAGATACCGCAGCAGTCTCAGTAGATTGTCATGCCGGAGTGCCGTTTTATATTAAGCCCTGGTTATCCGGTTTGCAAAGCGGCATGCGTGTCGCCAAAAAATTGGGAACATTCGCGCAGTTGCAAGAAGCGCTTGATGCGGGTTTTAGTCTGTTCGAAGGCGACTATGCCTTCCATCCTGCTCCCAGCGGCAAATCCGGTGATGCCGGTGCGAGAACACGGTTACTGAAATTATTAGGCTTGGTATCGCGTGATGCAGAATCCAGGGAGCTGGAGGAATTATTTAAGCAGGACAGCAGTTTGGCTTTTATGCTTTTTAAACTGGTCAGCTCTGCCGCATTTGCACAGACAGTCAAGGTCACTAGTTTTGGGCAGGCGATTAATTTGCTCGGACGCCGGCAATTGCAACGCTGGCTGCAATTACTGTTATACGCCCGTCAGCAAGACAGCGGCGGTGCGCTGAATCCTCTCATGCTGCGTGCGGCATTTCGTGCCAGCCTGATGGAAGCGTTGTGTCAGAAAAACGGCGGCAACAGGGACGAGCAAGACTGTGCGTTCATGGTCGGTATGTTCTCGTTGCTAGATACCTTGTTCGGCAGTCAGCTCAGTGAAATTCTGCAGCCTCTGAACTTGCTAGATGAAGTGCTAGCCGCATTGCTGCAGCGCGAAGGTGTGCTGGGGCAGCAACTGGCGCTCGTTTGCTGTGCTGACCGTACGCATTGTGGTGATGGTGTAATCGATAGCGAGCGACTAGCTGCGATTGGTGTCACTGAGACGGACTATTATGCGGCCATGATTAAGGCCTATGTCTGGGTGAATCAGGTTTGTCAGGATATGTAGATGAACCAGACCAAGGCGCTGACAGAATTCAGTTTGGGCGCGTCGCTTGGCGAGGCGGTCTTGTGCATGCAGGGGCGCCATCTCGACCAGGAGTTAACACGTATTGCTCAAGCGATCGTCAATTCTCCCGAGATCAGGTTTGTGCCACAACTTACTGAGACCATGAGCGCCGAGCATGAGCTTTGTCCGGTTTCGGCAGGAGCCTTTTATGTGCTCTCTGGTAAGAAGGGGGAGTACTCCGAATCAGATCTGGCAAAGCTGGCGATTCTGGCGCAACTCACCGCTAAATTGTTAGCAGCCAAAGCGCAGCTGGACCAGCGTTTCAAGGCCTCTGCCGAGGCGCAGTTGCAGCAATCGCAAATTCTCGATCAGATTCATGAGTCCGTAATTACGATGGATCTGGCGGGTTTTATCATCAGCTGGAATCGTGGTGCAGAAAATTTGTTTGGCTATAGCGCTAGTGAAGCAATTGGTAAAAATATTCTGTTTCTTTACGACGAGGAAGAAGTCGATGGTTTGCGCTTATTCGATTCTTTCCTTGAGGATGGCGGGCGTGAAATGGAAGTTCGTCGCCGCAAAAAATCGGGGGAAGTTTTTTGGGCTAGCCTGAGTCTTTCACCTTTATGCGATTCCAATACGCAGCCGATAGGGATGATCGGGTATCTCAGTGATATTACTGAACGCAAACGTGCTGAAGAACAGATCAATCATCTCGCTTATTACGATCTGTTGACCGATCTTCCGAATCGTACTTTATTTAAAAAACTGGTTGATAAAGCCTTGCTGCAATCGCAGCGGAATAATTCGATAGGCTCACTCTTATTTATCGATCTGAATCGCTTCAAGCCAATTAACGATACGCTGGGTCATGCAATCGGTGATCTATTGCTAAAACAGATTGCAGAACGGTTTCGTCTGGCATTGCGTGAAAATGATGTGATTGCGCGTCTGGGCAGCGATGAATTTGCGATTGGTTTGCTAGATATTCCTCAGGACATTCACGCCGGTCTGGTGGCGCAAAAATTATTGACGACCTTAGATCAGGCCTTTCTGGTTGAAGGGCATGAGCTGCGTATTGGTGCAAGCATTGGCATCAGTATTTATCCGCAAGACGGCATGGAGGCTGACCAGTTGCTGCAAAAGTCAGATATCGCCATGTTCAAGGCAAAGCGCAACGTCGAGCGCGCAAGCGGTAGTTATGCCTTTTACGATAACGAAATGAATCGCACCATTGCTGGCCGGTTGTATCTGGAGTCAGGTTTGCGTCGTGCCTTGCAGCATGCCGAATTCTTCCTGTTGTATCAACCGAAAGTGAATATTCTGACTGGTCAGATGATTGGTGTCGAGGCTTTGCTGCGCTGGAATCATCCTAAAAAAGGCATGATATCGCCAGCCGAATTTATTCCTGTCGCAGAAGAGACGGGATTGATTTTGCAGATTGATGCCTGGGTTTTGGAGACTGCCTGCGAGCAAGCCAGACAGTGGCAGGCAATGGAGATTGCACCTTTCAGGGTTGCGGTTAACGTCTCGGCTAAAGAGTTCACGTCAACATTGCCGAGCCGGGTTCGTGAGGCGCTGGCCCAATTCCAGATATCACCGGCATGGATAGAATTAGAAATTACCGAGAGTATGCTGATGCACAGTGCCGAGAGTGTCATCACGATCATGGATGAAATCGCGGCACTGGGTGTGACATTGTCACTCGATGATTTTGGTACTGGCTATTCCAGTTTGTCGTATCTGAAACGGTTTCCTATCAATGCGCTGAAAATTGATCGCTCGTTTATTCAGGGTGTGCCAACGGATAACGATGACTGTGCGATCGCCGGTGCGATTATCAGTATGGCCAAGAAATTACGTCACAAAGTGATTGCAGAAGGCGTCGAAAATTGGGAACAGCTATCATTTTTAAAAGACGCAGGTTGCGATGAAGTGCAGGGATATTTTTTTTCGCGCCCCGTAAGTTCTGATCAGATTACAGAGATACTGACCGATGGTTTTCATTTTTCTGTGTGATCGCGCGAAAATAAATGCCGCAAACCTACAGAACATTGCTATAATGATGGGCTTGGAAGGTTGGCGCTGCTTGTGTTTGTGTCAGTCTGAATATTAATAGTAAGTACGGAAGTGTGGCCGAGTGGTTGAAGGCACCAGTCTTGAAAACTGGCGAGGGTGTGAGCCCTTCGTGAGTTCGAATCTCACCGCTTCCGCCAAGAATTTAGCAGGATCTAAGCCCACGTTGCTCTTTTGAGAACGTGGGTTTTTCGTATGTGGGTTGCCTGTTCACCTTTCTCCTAGTCCTAATGTCC
Source organism: Undibacterium sp. Xuan67W (assembly GCF_049340165.1). Taxonomy (NCBI): domain Bacteria; kingdom Pseudomonadati; phylum Pseudomonadota; class Betaproteobacteria; order Burkholderiales; family Oxalobacteraceae; genus Undibacterium; species Undibacterium sp. Xuan67W. The sequence goes on along the minus strand of NZ_JBMPPN010000001.1, from coordinate 236,547 downwards.
CTCATGTCGCTCCAAAAAACTGTGCGTCAATTATCCCGTGTTGGTTCGTCCTTATTCGCATTGATACTTCTGTCTGCTTGTGTCTCGGCGCCGGTTCAGGTGATCGCGCCGCCTTTACCTGTCCCTGTGGTGAAAGTGCCTAAAACGATACGTATTGGCCTGGCTCTGGGTGGTGGTGCTGCGCGCGGGTTTGCGCATATCGGAGTCATTAAGGCGCTGGAATCGCAGGGTATTAATACGGATATCGTGGTGGGAACCAGTGCGGGCAGCGTTGTCGGCGCGATGTATGCAGCCGGAAATAATGGCTTTGCTTTGCAAAAAATGGCGCTGGATATGGATGAGGCGACCATTTCTGACTGGTCTTTGCCTTTGTTTGCTAAAACTAGTGGTGTGTTGAAGGGGGATGCGCTACAGGCTTACGTGAATAAATCGGTGGGGCAAACGCCTATTGAAAAATTGAAGAAGCCATTCGGCGCGGTTGCGACAGATTTGCATACTGGCTTGCCAGTCCTGTTTCAGCGCGGGAATACCGGTCTGGCGGTGCGGGCATCATCTGCGGTGCCCGGTGTATTTCAACCGGTCAAAATCAATGACAGGCAATATGTTGATGGCGGTTTGGTGTCACCGGTGCCAGTGCGCTTTGCGCGTGAGATGGGGGCAGATTTTGTTATTGCGGTAAATATTTCTTCGCAGCCAGATTCGCAGGCTGCATCCAGTTCGCTGGAAGTATTGATGCAGACGTTTACCATCATGGGTCAAAGTTTGAATCAATTTGAATTAAAAAATGCGGATGTTGTGATCAAGCCTGAGCTGGCGAGTATGAAGGGTAGTGATTTTGCCGGGCGTAATCTGGCGATTCTGGCGGGGGAAAAAGCGGCAATGTCGGCGATGACTGACATTAAGCAAAAAATTCGTCTGATGCAGGAAAAATAACGACCAGCTAAATGGCCGGTTAGTTTGTTGCTGAAATTATATACTCCAGCACAGTATATTTGCGTCACGTCCCAGATTCAGCGGGATAAGGCAGGTTTTCGATAAAAATAGGGGGAGTATAAGTTTAAGGCTTGCTATCTTGCTTCTTCTCTTCTTCGTTGATTCGTCTGGCGCCGTTAAAGCGTTTTTTCCAATACGCGATGTCCATGCTCTCTATCCGCACTTGTCCGCCAGCGGACGGTGAGTGAATAAACTTGTTATCCCCGAGATAAATGCCTACGTGAGAGAAGCCTCGGCGCAGCGTGTTATAAAATACCAGATCGCCAGGTTGTAAATCTTTTTGCTCTACGGTTTCCCCGACCTTGCTGATCTCATGTGAGGTTCTCGGTAATTCGGCACCCAGCGCATCTTTAAAAACCAGTCTTACAAAGCCACTGCAATCAAGGCCGTTTTCAGGTGTATTGCCACCACGTTTATAGCGTATCCCCAGCATATCCATTGCCTTGACCGTTAGGTTGGAGGCGCGTTCACGGAGCTCCTGAAGTTTCAGGTAGGCGGTAGATGACTCTGGGAAGGGGTTTTCTGCGGCTTGACTAGATGTGCAGAGAGTAAGCTGCAGGGCGCTGGCGAGTAGTACAGTAAGGACTAATTTTGCTTTCCTTGAATGTCGGGAAATTGGTATTAGCATCGATGCACCTGGTTGGAAAAACCGCCCAACTTTAAGCGAACTATTGCGGAATGTAAACTCGTCAATTGTAATAATTAACTAAATGATACTTATTTGGGGATGCATTTGGAGCGAAATACTGACTGGAAACTGATTAAATTGTTAAAACAGTTTGTATACTTAAGCGAACTGGCTTGACGTACAATCCGCTCACATTTCAATATGGAGATAATGATGCAAACTAAACCCGTATTAACTTTGGACGATGTAAAGACAATTGCGGCAGCAGCAGAGGCTGAGGCTAAGGCGAATTCCTGGGCAGTTGTCATTGCGATTGTCGACGACGGCGGTCATTTAATGTGGCTGCAGCGTTTGGATGGCGTGGCGCCTATCTCCGCCCAAATCGCGCCTGCCAAGGCAACTACAGCAGCGCTTGGTCGTCGTGAGTCCAAAATTTATGAAGATATTATTAATAATGGTCGCTTCTCTTTCTTGAGTGCACCGTACATTGAAGGCATGCTGGAGGGTGGCGTGCCAATTATGGTGAACGGACATTGTGTAGGTGCTGTTGGCGTTTCGGGTGTTAAGTCGTCAGAAGATGCGCAGATTGCAAAGGCTGGCATTGCCGCCTTGCAGGGTTGATATTCTGTGCGATCAAACTCTCGCTAACAGACTGATAAGCTGATTGATTGGCTGTCAGGTGTAGCAGGGCATTTAAAGCAGAAGGGCGCAAATTGGCATGGTGATCCATGTGATTTGCGCCCTTTTTCTAAGATTCTGGTTTGCCTGAGAGGCGTATTTGCGCTATAATTCTAGGGTTTAGCCAATCCAAATCCCGTCGTATCGCATACCCAAATCCACATCGCACCTTAAAATCGTCCCCAGCTACGCGAAGATTGTGCGTGGGCATTCATGACGAGTATTTCGGCGCAGCGTAGCGACGGTAACAATACAGGAGTTACCCTTGCTGCCATTTCCGCAGTCTTTACGTCCCCAACAAGATGCCATCGCCATTCTTGCCCTCGCAGACGGGACAATTTTTACCGGTATATCCATAGGCGCTTCCGGGCATACCATCGGTGAAGTCGTTTTCAATACTTCTATGACGGGTTATCAGGAAATCCTGACGGACCCAAGCTATAGCTCCCAGATCGTTACCCTGACTTATCCGCATATCGGTAATACTGGTGTGAACACAGAAGATGTCGAGTCTGACAAAATTCATGCGGCTGGTCTGATTATCAAAGATTTACCGCTGCTGGTATCGAATTTCCGCTCCGAACAATCCCTTGCCGATTATCTTAAGTCGCAAAACATCGTAGCCATCGCCGGTATCGATACGCGTAAATTAACGCGGATTTTGCGTGAAAAAGGCGCGCAGGGCGGCGCTATTCTGGTTGGTAGCGATGCAGAAAAAGCTATCGCGTTAGCGAAGTCATTTCCTGGTTTATCAGGAATGGATCTGGCGAAAGTCGTATCGACCGCCAAGTCTTACAACTGGACTGAGGCAGAATGGACGCTCGGTCAGGGTTATGGTGAGCTGACTGATCCGCAATTTCATGTGGTGGCTTTCGACTTCGGTGTTAAACGCAATATCTTGCGTATGCTCGCGCAGCGTGGTTGCAAAGTGACGGTGTTGCCTGCTCAGTCTTCGGCTGCTGATGTGCTGGCACTTAATCCTGATGGCGTATTTTTGTCAAATGGTCCTGGTGATCCAGAGCCGTGTGACTATGCGATTGCCGCCGCCAGAGAACTGATCGAAAAAGGTATTCCGACTTTCGGTATTTGTCTTGGTCATCAAATTATGGCGCTGGCGTCTGGTGCTAAAACTCTGAAGATGAAGTTCGGCCATCATGGTGCGAATCATCCGGTACAGGATTTAGACACCAAGCAGGTGTTGATCACATCACAAAACCACGGCTTCGCCGTTGATTCTGCCTCACTGCCAGCAAATTGCCGCGTGACGCATGTGTCCTTGTTTGATGGTTCCTTGCAAGGCTTTGCGCGTACTGACAAACCGGCATTTTGTTTTCAGGGACATCCTGAAGCATCGCCAGGACCGCATGATATCGCCTACCTGTTTGACCGCTTTACCCAATTAATGAGTGCCGCAAAAGCGCAGGCAAAAACAGGAGAAAAATAAAAATGCCTAAACGTCTCGATATAAAAAGTATTCTGATTATTGGTGCTGGTCCTATCATTATCGGACAAGCATGTGAGTTCGATTATTCGGGTGCACAGGCTTGTAAAGCCTTGCGCGAAGAGGGATACAGAGTCATCCTGGTGAATAGCAATCCCGCAACGATCATGACAGACCCGGAAATGGCGGATGTCACCTACATTGAACCGATTACATGGCAAGTCGTTGAGCGTATTATTGCGAAAGAAAAACCAGATGCGATTCTGCCGACAATGGGTGGCCAGACAGCATTGAATTGTGCGCTGGATTTGCACAAACACGGTATCTTAAGCAAATATAATTGCGAATTGATCGGTGCCTCGCCAGAGGCGATTGATAAGGCCGAAGACCGTTCCAAGTTTAAAGATGCGATGACCAAGATCGGCCTGGGTTCGGCCCGTTCCGGTGTGTCGCATACCATGGAAGAATCGTGGGCTGTACAGCGCACGCTGGGTTTCCCGGTCATCATTCGCCCATCGTTCACTATGGGCGGCACGGGCGGCGGTATCGCTTATAACGAAGAAGAGTTTGAAACGATTTGCAAGCGTGGTCTTGAAGCATCGCCAACCAATGAACTACTGATTGAAGAATCATTAATTGGTTGGAAAGAATACGAAATGGAAGTCGTGCGCGATAAAGCCGATAACTGCATTATCGTGTGCTCGATTGAAAATCTGGATCCGATGGGTGTACACACTGGTGACTCAATTACGGTAGCGCCGGCGCAAACGCTGACAGATAAAGAATATCAAATCATGCGGAACGCCTCACTGGCAGTTTTGCGTGAAATTGGGGTGGATACTGGCGGCTCTAATGTGCAGTTTTCCATCAATCCGGCGGATGGCCGCATGATCGTGATTGAGATGAATCCGCGTGTATCGCGTTCGTCTGCATTAGCGTCTAAGGCAACCGGGTTCCCGATTGCCAAAATCGCGGCGAAGCTGGCGGTTGGCTTTACTCTCGATGAGCTGCGCAATGAAATTACGGGCGGTGCAACACCAGCTTCTTTTGAGCCATCCATCGATTACGTGGTAACTAAAATACCGCGTTTTGCTTTTGAAAAATTTCCTCAGGCCGATAGTCACTTAACGACGCAAATGAAATCGGTCGGTGAAGTCATGGCGATTGGTCGTACGTTCCAGGAGTCTTTCCAGAAAGCCCTGCGCGGCCTGGAAGTCGGTGTAGACGGGATGAACCAGAAAACTCTGGATCGTGAAGTGATCGAGGAGGAACTTGGTGAGCCTGGTCCGGATCGTATATGGTATGTCGGTGATGCATTCGGTCTCGGTTTTACGCTTGAAGAAGTGCATCAATTGACGCATATTGATCCATGGTTCCTTGCGCAGATCAAAGATATCGTTGATATCGAATTGTGGCTGGATCATCAGACTTTGGATAGTCTCGATAAAGAAGTGCTGTTAAAAATCAAGCAAAAAGGCTTCTCTGACCGCCGTCTCGCAAAATTGTTGAAAACAACGGATAAGGCAGTGCGCGAACGTCGTCATGCGCTGAATATCCGTCCTGTTTATAAACGTGTAGATACCTGTGCCGCAGAATTCGCAACCAAGACTGCGTACATGTATTCAACGTATGAAGAAGAGTGTGAATCTGCACCGACGGATAAGAAAAAAATCATGGTGCTGGGCGGTGGTCCTAACCGTATCGGTCAAGGTATTGAATTCGATTATTGCTGCGTACATGCGGCGTTTGCAATGCGTGAAGATGGCTATGAGACGATCATGGTTAACTGCAATCCCGAAACAGTCTCTACGGACTACGACACATCGGATCGTTTGTATTTTGAGCCGCTGACATTGGAAGATGTACTCGAGATAGTCGATAAAGAAAAACCAGTTGGCGTAATTGTTCAATACGGCGGACAGACGCCTTTGAAACTTGCCCTGGATCTGGAGGCGAATGGCGTGCCGATCATCGGTACCTCACCAGACATGATTGATGCCGCAGAAGACCGCGAGCGTTTCCAGCAAATGTTGCATACCTTAGGTTTGCGTCAACCACCAAATCGTACCGCGCGCACTGAAGAGCAGGCCTTGGCTCTGGCGCAGGAGATCGGTTATCCGCTGGTAGTTCGTCCATCGTATGTATTGGGTGGGCGTGCCATGGAGATTGTGCATGAACAACGTGATCTTGAGCGCTACATGCGTGAAGCCGTCAAGGTGTCGCATGATTCCCCTGTGTTGCTGGATCGTTTCCTGAATGATGCAATTGAGGTGGATGTTGACTGTATTTCAGATGGTGAGCATACCTTCATCGGTGGTGTGATGGAGCATATCGAGCAGGCTGGCGTGCACTCTGGTGACTCAGCATGCTCATTGCCGCCATATTCTCTGGCAGCCGACACGATTGACGAGCTGAAACGCCAGACGTCCTTGATGGCAAAAGGTTTGAATGTCGTCGGTTTGATGAATGTGCAGTTTGCGATTCAGCAGCAGGATGGTAAAGACGTTGTCTATGTACTGGAGGTGAATCCGCGCGCATCCCGCACGGTGCCTTATGTTTCTAAAGTTACAGGCTTGCAGTTAGCTAAAATTGCCGCGCGTTGCATGGTAGGGCAATCACTGGCTTCGCAAGGCATTCACAAAGAAGTTGTGCCATCTTATTTCAGCGTCAAAGAAGCCGTATTCCCATTCGTCAAATTCCCGGGGGTAGATACGATTCTTGGACCAGAGATGAAGTCCACAGGCGAAGTTATGGGTGTTGGCAAGACGTTTGGCGAAGCTTTTGTGAAATCGCAACTCGGTGCCAGCATCAAGTTGCCGACATCAGGCAAGGTGTTCCTGAGTGTCAAGGGAAGTGACAAGCCGCGGGCAGTTAAGGTTGCAGCTGATCTGGTCGAGATGGGCTTTAGCGTAGTGGCGACAAAGGGTACGGCCGCAGCGATTGCCGCGGCAGGTATACCTGTTGGCACGATTAATAAAGTCGCTGAAGGTCGTCCGCACGTAGTTGATATCATCAAGAACCACGAAATCGCTCTGGTCATCAACACAGTCGAAGAGAAGCGTAGTGCAATTACCGATTCACGTGCCATTCGCGTGTCATCGTTAGCTGCTCGTGTGCCCACGTATACGACAATTGCAGGAGCTGAGGCAGCAGTGCAGGGTATGCGTCATCTGGATGAATTGCATGTCTATGATTTACAAGGTCTGCATAAAACCTTACACTAAGCAAATAGCTTAAACTTCGATACAGAGGTCACAGACGGTGTCCAGTCCGGATGCCAGATGTGGCCTCTGTATTTTTACTTTATGAGTGTGAATGAAATGAGTACAGTACCTCTTACTAAGTTCGGCGCAGAATTGCTGAAGCAAGAATTGCATAATTTGAAGACGAAAGAGCGTCCAGACGTCATTAACGCTATTGCTGAAGCGCGTGCTCAGGGCGATTTGTCAGAAAATGCTGAATATGATGCGGCAAAAGAGCGTCAGAGTTTTATTGAGGGACGTATTGCTGAATTAGAAGGTAAGCTCAGCGCCGCACAAATTATCGATCCTTCGACTCTGGATGCAGAAGGTCGTGTCGTGTTTGGTGCAACAGTGCGTTTGGAAGATCTCGAAACAGAGCAAAAAGTCAGTTATCAGATCGTTGGTGACGATGAGGCTGATATCAAACTAAGTAAAGTTTCAATCAGTTCACCGATCGCACGCGCCTTGATCGGTAAATATGTCGGCGACGTCGTCGGTGTTCAGGCACCTGCCGGTGTTCGTGAGTACGAAGTGCTGGATGTGTTGTACATCTAAATAAAAAAAGACCAGACTGATCAAGGTCTGGTCTTTTATTGATTTGCAGCGAAATGCTGCATTTGCTGTATGATCAGGCATTACCCAAAGCAGATTTCTTCGCGCTGGATTGACGTGGTTTAGCACGCTTGATCGAACCACCTTGTGTGACGCGCTCATTGCCTTTAACCATGACTTTCGAAACCGTAGGTTTTTTGGTGCCGCTAGCGCTAGGTTTAACGATCGTAACCTCACGCATACCTTTACCTTTTTTAACTAACTTGGTTTCTTTGATGCCGTCGACTTTAGGGCGATAAAGAACCAGTAATTTACCGATATGCTGGACCGGCGCTGCTTTGAGCGACTCGCAAATCGTGTCATACATCGTAACGCGTGCTTCGCGGTCATCGCCAAATACGCGTACTTTAATCAATCCATGTGAGCTGAGACCAGCATCGATTTCTTTCATCACGGCGGGCGATAAACCGGCTTCACCGATCAGAACGATAGGTTTCAGGGCATGGGCTTCGGAGCGCAATTCGCTACGTTCAGCGGGCGTGAGTTTCAACATATAAATTCCTTTAAAAGCAGTATTTTACGCGAATGGCAAAAAATAAATTCAATCAAAATTGGGTGCACGACCATATTAACGATCCTTATGTCAAATTGGCACAGAAGGAAGGTTATCGTGCGCGTGCCGTTTATAAGCTGAAGGAAATCGATGAAGCGGAAAAATTGATCAAGCCGGGACAGATTATCGTCGATTTAGGAGCAACACCAGGTAGTTGGTCGCAATATGTCCGCAATAAATTAGCTGGCAAAGACGGCGGCGGTATCTTGGGGGAGATTTTTGCACTGGACTTATTGCCAATGGATCCCATTGCTGATGTCCAATTTATCCAGGGTGACTTCCGTGAAGAAGAGGTACTGAGTCAACTGGAAGCTAAATTGCAAGGTCGTAAATTAGATCTTGTTTTATCTGACATGGCACCTAATCTATCCGGTAATTCTACTGTGGATGCCGCACGTATCGAATATATTCTTGAGTTGGCAGTGGAATTTTCTAACGCGCACCTGAAACCGACCGGAGCTTTGCTGGTGAAGTGCTTTCATGGTCCAGCCTACAATACGATCGTGACGATGTTTAAAACGCAATTTAAAACCGTCACAAGTAAAAAACCCAAAGCCAGCAAAGACAAGTCATCTGAGATATTTTTGCTCGGTCGCGGGCTGAAAAATGACTAAAAATACTTAAATAGATCAAAAATAGCTAAATTGCCCGCCAATCAGACCTTGATAATCATCAAAGTGGGCTGCATATGCGCTCTAGCAAGCTCTATCCAATGCGGGTAAAATGCAAAATTACAGTGTGTACAGGCGTGCTTATACGTCCAAGGAGTTCTCGTGAATAATATGTTTTCAAAAGCAGCCATTTGGGTCGTTATAGCCTTGGTGCTTTTTACTGTGTTCAAACAGTTTGATAAGGGCATTTCTTCTGGTGCCTCCGCAATGCCATATTCCGAGTTCCTGGATGAGGTTCGTGCTAAACACATCAAGGACGCAACGATTGATGATGCAAACCGTACTGTCACAGCGACGACACTGGACGGTAAAAAAATCAAATCTCAACTGACTATATTTGATCGCGGTCTGGTTGGTGATCTGGTAAACAATGGAATTAAATTTGATAATAAACCGCCTGAAGAACAATCGTTCTTGTCGCAGGTGTTTATTTCATGGTTCCCGATGTTGCTGCTGATCGGCGTTTGGGTATTCTTTATGCGCCAGATGCAAGGCGGCGGTAAGGGCGGTGCTTTTTCTTTTGGTAAGTCCAAAGCCAGAATGCTGGATGACACCAATAATAACGTCACTTTTGCCGATGTCGCCGGTTGCGATGAAGCGAAAGAAGAGGTTGGTGAAATCGTCGATTTCTTGCGCGATCCAAGCAAATTTCAAAAACTTGGTGGGCGTATCCCTCGTGGCGTATTAATGGTAGGTCCTCCAGGTACAGGTAAAACCTTGCTGGCACGTGCAATTGCCGGCGAAGCAAAGGTGCCTTTTTTTACTATTTCAGGTTCTGACTTTGTCGAAATGTTTGTCGGTGTAGGTGCTTCCCGCGTTCGGGATATGTTTGAAAACGCGAAAAAACACGCACCATGTATTATCTTTATTGATGAGATTGATGCTGTCGGACGCCATCGCGGTGCCGGTATGGGCGGTGGGAATGATGAGCGCGAACAAACATTGAATCAAATGTTGGTGGAGATGGATGGCTTTGAGGCTAATTCCGGTGTGATCGTGATCGCCGCGACTAACCGTGCTGACGTATTAGATAAAGCCTTATTGCGTCCAGGTCGTTTTGATCGTCAGGTTTCTGTTGGCTTGCCGGATATTCGTGGTCGCGAACAAATTTTGAATGTACACATGCGCAAGGTTCCTATTAGTACTGATGTCAAGGCAGATATCCTGGCTCGAGGAACCCCTGGTATGTCTGGTGCTGACCTGGCGAATTTGGTGAATGAAGCCGCATTATTTGCTGCGCGCCGTAATAAGCGTCTGGTGGAGATGCTGGATTTCGAAGATGCAAAAGACAAAATATTCATGGGTCCAGAGCGTAAATCTATGGTGATGCGGGAAGATGAACGTCGTAATACCGCTTACCACGAGTCTGGCCATGCAGTTGTCGCAAAGCTATTGCCCAAAGCAGATCCTGTGCATAAGGTCACCATCATGCCGCGTGGTTTTGCATTGGGGTTGACTTGGCAGTTACCTGAGCATGACCAGATTAGCGGTTATAAAGACAAAATGCTGGAAGAAATTTCAATTTTGTTTGGTGGTCGTATCGCTGAAGAGATTTTTGTCGGACAAATGTCGACTGGTGCATCAAATGACTTTTCTCGTGCAACCAAACTGGCACGTGCGATGGTGACTCGTTTTGGTATGTCCGATAGCATGGGTGTGATGGTGTATGAGGACAGTCAAAGTGAAGGTTACTTCGGCGGCCCTTCTAAAACAATTTCTGAAGTAACGCAGCAAAAAGTCGACGCGGAGATCCGTAGTATTCTGGATACTCAATATGCGTTATCACGAAAATTGTTGGAAGAAAATCGTGACAAGGTTGAGGCAATGACTAAGGCGTTGCTGGATTGGGAAACGATTGATGCGGATCAGATTAATGACATCATGAGCGGTATTGACCCTCGCCCGCCGAAGCCAGGCCAGTCCACTAGAAAAACACCTTCAGATTCAAGTTCTGGTGGTGTGTCTCCTAATGCGACGGCACCAGCCTAAGATTTATCTGGTGAAATATGTTTAATTTGGTTTAGGGTGAGAAGTGATTCTCGCCCTAATTTTTTTATATATATGAATAATTTTTTTGATTGCGGACGGTATCGCTTTCCTTTGCGGGGAAGTCAATTTCGACCGATTGTGTTGGGTATCCTGAATGTAACGCCAGATTCGTTTTCTGATGGCGGACAGTTCCAGGCACTTGACGGCGCAATGTCTCATGCAGAGCAAATGATTCAGGATGGCGTTGACATTATTGATATAGGTGGGGAGTCTACCCGGCCAGGCTCAGCCACGGTTTCTCTGAATGAAGAGCTAGACCGGGTGATGCCGATTATTTACGCTTTGCGTGACTGCGGCAAACCTCTGTCAATTGATACCTATAAAACTGAAGTCATGCGTGAGGCGATACTTGCCGGTGCCGATATGGTTAATGACATCAATGGATTCCGGTCTGAAGGTGCTGTCACTACAGTCGCAGCAAGTGATGTCGGCTTATGTGTGATGCATATGCAAAATTCCCCCACAGACATGCAGCAACGCCCTCAGTATGAGGATGTCAACGAAGAGGTTACATTGTTTTTGGAGGAGCGCCTGACTGCTTTTAATAAGGTTGGCATAGAGAATTCACGCCTTTGCATCGACCCTGGGTTTGGTTTTGGAAAAACTCTAGAGCATAATATTTCGATGTTAAAAAATATTGCTCAATTTCAGACTAAGCTTGGTTTACCGCTCCTTGCCGGCTTATCGCGCAAATCCATGTTGGGAACGATTACTGGAAAGCATGTTGAACATCGCCAGGCGGCAAGCTTGGCCGCAGCATTAGCGGCCATCGCTCATGGAGCAAAGATTGTACGGGTGCATGATGTTGCCGGAACGATCGATGCCATCAAAGTATGGCAAGCATTAAGTAATTAGATGGTTAAGTAGTTCAATAATCAATTGGATATGTAATTACATAAAGAGAATAAAAATGACGAGAAGATATTTTGGTACCGATGGTATTCGAGGCAAAGTCGGTGTATCACCAATTACTCCTGATTTCGTAATGCGTTTAGGTTATGCAGCAGGTAAAGTTCTTGCGCAAAACGGCCATGTTGGTGAGTCTAAACCGACCGTGCTGATCGGTAAAGATACGAGAGTATCTGGGTATATGTTAGAGGCCTCACTAGAGGCCGGATTTGCGGCAGCTGGTGTCGATGTGATGTTGTCAGGTCCTATGCCAACGCCCGCCGTTGCTTATCTGACCCGTGCTTTGCGTTTGTCTGCTGGTGTTGTGATATCGGCTTCTCACAATCCATATTACGACAACGGTATTAAATTCTTTTCTGCCCAGGGAAACAAATTGCCTGATGAAGTCGAGCTGGCGATTGAGGCTGAACTCGAGCGCACAATGGACTGTGTGAGTTCAGATTTGCTAGGTAAGGCACATCGTTTGCGAGATGCTAACGGAAGGTATATCGAATTTTGTAAAAGTACCTATCCAAACGAATTGGATTTGCGCGGATTAAAAATTGTAGTTGATTGCGCTCACGGTGCAGCCTACGATATTGCTCCCCATGTCTTCCACGAACTAGGTGCCGAAGTCATCTCCATCGGTAATCAGCCAAACGGATTTAATATTAACGATAAGGTCGGTGCAACTGCGCCGGATGCATTAGCCTTAGCTGTGAGAGCAAATCATGCTGATCTGGGTATTGCCCTCGACGGAGATGCGGATCGGCTGGTCATGGTCGACAAGAACGGTAAAATTTACAATGGCGATCAACTCTTGTATTTGATGGTCATGGATCGGTTGGCGATTGGCCCGGTCAAGGGGGTGGTCGGTACTTTAATGACGAATATGGCAGTAGAACTGGCGCTGAAAGAACTTGGTGTTGGTTTTGTCCGGGCTAAGGTCGGCGATCGTTATGTGCTTGAACAAATGCAAGAGCATGGATGGTTATTAGGTGGTGAAGGTTCCGGTCACTTGCTGTGTCTGGATAAACACACGACAGGGGATGGAATTGTCTCTGCCTTGCAGGTGCTTTCTGCTTTGCGCCGCAATAATAAAACCTTGGATCAATGCTTTGAGCAATTACATCTTTTTCCTCAGGTACTGATTAATGTAAAAGTCTCTGCTGGTTTTGACTGGCAAAAAAATCCACTCGCCGTGAGTGAAAAAAAACGTGCGGAAACTGAAATGGGTGATAAAGGCCGTGTCTTGATTCGCGCCTCTGGAACGGAGCCTTTAGTTCGTGTCATGGTTGAGGCGGTTGATTTGGATATGGCAAATCGTTATGCCCGCCAGTTAGCGGATATTATTGCTCCCAAATAGAGTTTAATTGCGTCTGGAATGGCTTTCATTCTTGAATATGGATGGTATTCCATGTACTATTCAGCCTTCTGTTTTTATGCATCGCATCTTGTGTGATGCGTATCCAAACGACCTGTCCATAGCTCAGTTGGATAGAGCACGAGCCTTCTAAGCTCGGGGTCGCAGGTTCGATTCCTGCTGGGCAGGCCAATGAAATTAAGTACTAAGCCCAGTTTTTTGACTGGGCTTTTTGCTTATTAGTACCCCAAGTTTCGTCGCGTTATCGCTTGCAGCGCTATTGCGCGGTCATTTCTGTATCACCTCGTAATCCTCAAAAGTTTCTTCTTATGCTACTTGCCCCTATTTTTAAAGCGGGCATATATTGATGTGGAATTTCTCGCTGCTACATTCTTACCCGCATCCAAATAAGCCATATTTATTGAAGTAGTAATATGCCTCTAGAGTTTACTGGTACTTGTGTGTGTTTTACGTCGGTTTTTCCCTAAAATTTTTTTACATATTTAAAATAATCCTGGCTTCAATTAAACTAAGGCAGGAACATTTTGCCTTGTTTGATATTGAATGATAGATGAGTGTTAAAAACGAACTAATTGTGCAGAGAAAAAAATTTAATCAGTTGAGTTCATTGCGCTGAAAAGTTTTATTTCTCCAGTGATACTATTGAGTAATAGATACATCGTGTCTAATCAGAAAAAAGAGACAAGTTCTTCAGGCGCAACGCAGTTTTTTTGGGGTTCTCAGTGCACTGTTCCCTACATCAGCTATCTGGAAATACGTTTTCCAACGACATCGCGAATACATTGTATATTTCATAAAGGGTTATATGAAACTGCTCTCGAACATCAGAATCGGTACCCGTCTAACACTTGGATTTGGTTTGGTGCTTTTATTTGCACTTGGCTTGCTAGCTTTAGGAATATTTCGCTTAAGTCAGCAGCACGGATCCCTTGACTATATATTTAATAATAAAGTCGCTAGTTTGAGTGCGGCGACTGAAATGCGAGAACAAGGTCGGGCGCTTTCTCTTGTGTTGAGAAAAATGACAGCTCCAACTGATGTGGCAGAGGCGGAAAGAGAAACAAAAAAATTAATTCAGATCCTCGACAGTTACAATAAATCCGAGGAACTGGCAAAAAAACTAATAGAAGGACAAGACGGCAAGACGACTCTGGGAAAAGCCTTTGAACAAAAGCAAATGGTGATGTCGCTCGTGAATAAAATCAAATCTTTCGTCGCAGAGGGAAATTACTTTGATGCGGCGTCCTTATTGCAAACTGAATTTGGCATTCCACATGAAAAATGGATGGTTGCGCTCACTGAGTTAGCGCAGCAACAGAGAGAGGCAATGAAATTGACCTACGATGAATCGCAGGTCAATTATCGCGTCTCAATGACTAGTATGATTGTGGTTGGTTTCATCATTCTGGCTATTGGTATTTTTGCTGCATGGTATATTACCCGCACCATTTCTCTCCCGATTAAACGTGCCGCCAGTGTGGCAGATCATATTGCTAGTGGAGACCTGACCAATGATATCCAGATTGACGTCAGTGACGAGATCGGCGATCTCCTGCAATCGCTGAAGCTGATGCAGACTAATCTGATCGACACTGTTTCGCAAATCAAACAGGGAACTGAGACGATCACAGTAGCATCCCAAGAGATTGCATCAGGGAATGCCGATCTATCGAGCAGAACCGAATCACAAGCCAGCTCGCTCGAAGAAACAGCCAGCTCCATGGAAGAACTCACCAGTACCGTTCGTCAAAATGCCGACAACGCCAGACAAGCCAACCAGCTCGTCGTCTCCGCCTCCAGTGTCGCAGTCAAAGGAGGCGCCGTCGTAGGTCAAGTCGTCAACACCATGGGCTCCATCAAAGACAGCTCCCGCAAGATAGTCGACATCATCAGCGTCATCGACAGTATCGCCTTCCAGACCAACATCCTCGCCCTCAATGCGGCCGTCGAAGCCGCCAGAGCTGGCGAACAAGGGCGTGGATTCGCCGTTGTCGCCTCAGAGGTACGCAACTTAGCTCAACGCAGCGCCAGTGCCGCCAAAGAAATCAAAGCCCTGATTGACGACTCCGTCGACAAAGTAGAACAAGGCGGCAAACTAGTCGACGAAGCAGGCAAGACCATGGACGAAATTGTCACCAGTGTCCAGCATGTCGCCGACATCATGAGCGAAATTACTGCAGCGAGCCAGGAACAAAGTGCGGGGATTGAACAAGTCAATCTTGCCATTACCCAGATGGACGAAATGACGCAACAGAATGCAGCGTTGGTAGAGCAAGCAGCGGCAGCGGCAGAGAGTATGGAGGAACAGGCTCAGGCTTTGGCGCAAACAGTCCGAGTTTTCAAAACATCGGATGTGGCATCGGCGGCACTGGCAGTGACGACAAAGCGGGTAGATAAAAAGCCAGAGAAAAAATCATCGCAAGCAGCAACACTGAAAATTTCGGCAAAACCTGCTCCAACATCTAATCAGAGTTCCAGCAAATCAAGTCGTAGTGAAAAAACAGATGCTGACTGGGAAGAATTCTGAGAACTGTATTGATTCCAGTATTCTGGTACCGCAACTTATTTTCCGCAAACGAGAGCTGCCTTTTCGGTAGCTCTTTTTACTTTTCGCCTAGCTTGTGATTCTGCCTTAGGTTTTGCATTCGCTAGATCTTCTTTTGCCCATTTTATTTTTAATTGCTGTGCGTCGCATTGCTGTTTTTTCTTAGCGTTACGAGCGGCAATGGCCTTCATTTCCCTATCGTTTTTTTTTTCTGCTTTGTGACGAGACTGCGCAAGTTGATTGGCTTCGTTTTTTTCTTTAGCGGCAATTTCTTTTGCTGTTTTTTCAGAGTAAGGCGGGATAGCCGCGGGTGTATCCATGACAGATTGTTTTGCGCTGGCGATACAGGGAGTCTGGCTATAACTGACGCTGCCATTCACGTCGCATTTATAGGTTTGGGCTTGTGATGTACTGATGAATGTCAGCATCGTCAGACACATCAATAGTAATTTTTTCGGCGAACTATGGATCATTTTTTGTCCGTATTAATTTGAGAAATGAGTGAAATTAGAGAATTTTTCCAGGATTCATTAAATTGTCCGGATCTAACGCCATCTTAATACTGCGCATTAATTGCATTTCTATCGGAGACTTGTAGCGAAGTAGTTCTTCTTTTTTGAGCATACCTATCCCGTGTTCTGCTGAAATCGAACCGCCGAAACGGTGCACATTGTCATGCACAATTTGATTAATTGAGGCCTGGTACAGAATGAAAGAACTGTCTGGCATGTCCTTTGGCGGGGATACGTTGTAATGTAAGTTCCCGTCACCGAGATGGCCAAATATCACCATCCGGCATCCTGCAAAGGATTCCTGAAGCAGGATATTTGTTGATGCTACAAAGCCGGCAATTTCCGAAATAGGGAGGGAGACATCGTGTTTGATGTTCTTTCCTTCAGCAGCTTGCGCCATAGAAATATGCTCACGCAGATGCCATATGCCTTTTGACTGCTGAATCGATGTGGCAATGACGGCGTCTGTGACGATATTTTTTTCTATTGCGCTATTCAGCAAATTTTCCAGGAGAGTACTCGCCTGTAGCTCAGACTCATGATCGGAGATTTCCAGCAATACATATTCAGGGGACGGGACGAGAGCCGGTATAGCGATATGAGGAAAATGTTGCCGAACCAAGTTAACGCACATTGAAGACATTAATTCAAATGCAGTCAATGTCGCGCCAGCATGTTCTTGAGCAAGAGTGAGTAAAGAGAGTGCGGCGTCAGGTGATGCGACGGCTGCCAGCGCTGTAACTTGTGATTTGGGTTGCGGATATAGTTTTAAAACGGCTGCTGTGATAATGCCTAGGGTACCCTCTGCTCCTATGTAGAGGTCGCGTAAATCATATCCTGTATTGTCTTTTCTTAGACCGCGTAAACCATTCCAGATTTCGCCGTTCGCTGTTACCACTTCCAGACCGAGGCATAATTCGCGAGCATTTCCATATCGCAGCACCGCTGTGCCTCCCGCGTTTGTGGAGAGATTACCGCCGATTGTGCAGCTACCTTCTGATGCCAGAGACAATGGAAATAGCCGTTGTATTTGCTCGGCAGCATATTGTACCTCTGCGAGCAGGCATCCAGCTTCTGCTGTTAGCGTGTTGTTAACCGGGTTAATCTGGCGTATTTGCTTTAAACGGGTCAATGACATCACAATCTGTTTGCCACTTTGATCGGGTACGCTACCTAATACCAGGCCAGTGTTGCCACCTTGAGGCACAATCGCAACCATGTGGGTATTACATAGTTTGACGAGCTGCGCGACTTGTTCCGTTGTTCCAGGACGCAGTATTGCCAGTGCTTTACCTTTGAAGCGCTTACGCCAGTCCGTGACATAAGCTTGTCCCTCAGTTTCATTGAGTATGATGTTCTCTTTACCAATAACTTGCTCACACCGGCTCAGGAAATGATTCATCAGATTTACTCTGCTTTGAGTTGATCTTGGGAAGTTATTTGGGCTGCTTTAGCTGCTTTTTTATGTGGCTTGAGATAGAAAATAGCAGAAAAAAAGAACAAAACAGTCAGGACGACTTCCAGTCCGGCCAGTACGCTGGATAGCCACGCCTTATCACTATAGACCCGAACTACACCTTCTGTAAAATACAGTAGTATCAGCATAGACGACCATTGCATCGTATAAATTTGTTTCTTTAAGATGCCACGTAATGGAATCAATATAGGAATCACTTTTAACACCATCCAGGAGCCGCCGGGTCTCAGCGGCGCTAATACGGTTTCCCATAGGATCAGCAATACAATCAAGGCGATTAAACTGCCGCACGTCAGGTAGTAATAAACAGATTGTCGGGATGTGTTCACACGGACGCTTTCAATTTTTTTGCTGTCTCTGCCAAGCGTCGGCCAAGAGCAATTGCAAGTTTTTTACTGTCATCAGAGATCGCAGTTTTTCCATCGATACCCGCCCAATGGCTTGCGCCGTAAGGGCTGCCGCCTGTGCTTGTCAACATCAATTCAGGATGGCTGTACGGAATTCCCAGCAGTACCATGCCGTGGTGCATGAGAGGTAGCATCATTGATAGTAACGTCGATTCCTGTCCACCATGCATGCTACCGGTAGAGGTGAATACACACGCAGGTTTTCCGCTTAATGTTCCTGAAAGCCAATCCGTTGCTGTGCCATCCCAAAAATATTTCATGGCACCAGCCATATTGCCGAAGCGGGTAGGGGAGCCCAATGCCAGTCCATCACATTCATTCAGGTCAGCTAATTCGACATAGGGTGCGCCATCATTCGGTATTTCAGGTTCAGTGGCATGCGTTACCGCAGATACTGCGGGCACAGTGCGTAAGCGGGCATCGCAACCGTGGACGCTTTCGATACCCTGGGCAATATATTCCGCTATTTTTCGGGTGCTGCCGTGGCGTGAATAATATAAAACGAGAATGCTTAGTTGTTGAGAGTTCATGCTTGCTATTATATGGGGCTTTTCGTCTGTAACCATGAATGGATATACCTGCTAATGTACTTACTGACTTAGTGCGTATTATTTATGAAATTGTTGACGTAATTTTTAATTATATTTTGTTGTGATTGGTTGAGATGGTGATGTTATTGGTAAGTAATGTAGGGACAAAGAATTTTATGCGTAAGTTTTCCTGGAGTCAGGTTCGCAATTTATTTTTATTTGCCAACCAGCGTTTGCGTGAAGGGCGCCTGCCACAGGTGGCAGGTAGTCTGACGTTTACGACAGTATTGGCTTTGGTGCCTATTCTGACGATTGCTTTAGCAATTTTTACCGCTTTTCCTTTGTTCAATACATTCAGAACCTCACTGGAGGCTTATTTCATAAAGAGTCTGATGCCGAAAGATATCTCCAGCACGATACTTGGCTATCTCACTCAATTTGCTACTAAAGCGACCCGGCTGTCTGCCGTTGGTGGTGTCGCCTTGATGGTCACGGCGGTTACTACCATGGCGATGATTGATAAATCGTTTAATCAAATCTGGCAAGTAAAGCGTAGCAGACCATGGACTCAGAGAGTGTTGGTATATTGGGCTATTGTGACACTTGGGCCACTGTTGATTGGTGTATCTATTACGATTACCTCTTACCTGTTTACGGCAACCAGCGGTGTGGTTGGTGCAGTTCCGTTTATCGGTGGTGTTTTTTATACTTTAGTTTCGGTGTTTTTTACCACCGTTGCTTTTAGCCTGCTGTATCTCGCAGTGCCTAACCGGACTGTCGACTGGCATGATGCGGCGTGGGGAGGTTTGTTTGCCGCGATTGCTTTTGAGATCGCAAAGCGTATCTTCGCCGTATTTGTGACCAAATTCCCGACCTATACCGTGGTGTACGGCGCCTTGGCTGCCGTACCTATTTTTTTGGTATGGATCTACTTATCGTGGCTGATTACTCTAATTGGCGCAGTGATTGCTGCTGCTTTGCCGATAGTTAAATACGAGCGCTGGTGGCACAGTCCGGCGCCGGGCAGCGCGTTTATCGATGCGATCGACATTCTCAGAGTCTTATATGAAGCACGCAATGCCAACGAGGGAGCGGCGGTCGATGTTGCTACTATCCGGGTCAAGACGAGATTCGGGTTGGACGAAATTGATGGGTTGCTGGAACAAATGCTGGAAGTTGGCTGGGTAGCTAGAGTAGCATCCGAGTCACCACAAACGACCAGACTGGTATGGTGGAAAAAACTCAATGAAGGTGCAGAACGCTGGGTCATGCTGGCCAACCCGGAACTGCTGAAACTTTCACATGTATACCGACTATTTGTGTTTAAAACGATTACCCATAGTTCCCTCGCCATG
Source organism: Undibacterium sp. Xuan67W (assembly GCF_049340165.1). Classification (NCBI taxonomy): domain Bacteria; kingdom Pseudomonadati; phylum Pseudomonadota; class Betaproteobacteria; order Burkholderiales; family Oxalobacteraceae; genus Undibacterium; species Undibacterium sp. Xuan67W. The sequence goes on along the minus strand of NZ_JBMPPN010000001.1, from coordinate 216,582 downwards.
CAGGTCGAGGCAGTTATTGAGAACGGTCTGGATCAAAGCTGGGAATCGTATTTTTCCGGCAATCGCAAAGAGTTAAATCAGATCATCGCCAGATAGTGCACGTCGCATGTGTTGCCAATATTAAGCTACTCTTGCAGGCATTCAATAAACCTCAATAAGCGTTCTTATCGCCGAATAAAACACCTACGGTTTTCCACAGAATCACGAGATCCAGCCAGACTGACCAGTGCTGAATATAATATAAATCGAGATCTACACGACGCTGCATTTTTTCCAGAGTTTCCGTTTCACCGCGGAAACCGTTGACCTGCGCCCAGCCGGTGATGCCGGGCTTGATTTTGTGTCGCAACATATAACCGTGAACCAGCTTGCGGTATAGCTCGTTATGCTCAACAGCATGCGGGCGTGGTCCGACCAAGCTCATATTTCCAATCAGCACATTAAACAGCTGAGGTAATTCATCAATAGATGTACTTCTGATGAAACGTCCAAAACTCGTGACACGGTTATCCCTCTGAGTGGCCTGAATAACTGGCCCTTCAGAATTATGATCTTTCATGCTGCGGAATTTGTAGATGCTGATCGGTTTACCTGCAACGCCATAGCGTTTTTGTTTGAAGAAAATCGGGCCGGGTGAACTGAGTTTTACACCGATGGCGACCGTCGTGAGTAACGGAGACAGCAGGATTAATCCCAGGCTCGCCCCCATTAAATCCAGTATGCGTTTCGGTAGTGCGGCTAAGCCGATAAATGGCGTCTCAGTTGAGGCCAGGACGGGCTTGCCCGCCATTTCTCGTAACTGTATTCCAGGCATACCAAAAATCAAGGACTCAGGTACAAAATAAGTCGATACTGTACTGTCTTGAAGAATCGCGATAATCTCAGCGAGTTCCGGAGGCTCTTTTGTGTTGAGCCCAATAAAGACAACATCTACTGTTAATCGGCCTGTTTTTGGATCGACCAGCCATTCCGTTACGTCATCAAGATTACCTAGCCGTGTCAAGCCGCTCGGTGGACGGGAATCATTTCGGTTATCAAAAAATCCAACCACGTCGATTGCTGCCAGAGGTGTTCTCCGCAACGAATCGACAAGGTCAGCACATGCCGAGTTAGACCAGATTAAAACAGCTTTTCGGCGTCTGGCTGGATTGGAGTAAAAGAAGGCGCCAAACAAACGAATACTGGCAGCTGTCAGCATCAAGGACAGAGGTGTAATTGCCAGCCACGTCAACATCACGACACGGGAGAGGCGTTCGGTGCTTTTGTCTGCGTAGGCACTGACTAAAACCAGAGTGAACACGACTAACCACCGGACAGTCAGAGTAGGAATAAGCGAAAAAAATCGGCGATCCTGCAAGGAATTAAGTAATCTGTGGCTGGAAAACGCGATGATGCTAGCTAGTCCGGCAATGAAAATACGCAGGCCGAAGGCATCAAGATCCGTGTTGCCGTAGTAATCAATAATGGCAACTAAGGTCATCGTAACGGCAACGCCAAAAGCGATACCCACCATCGCAGTCATAACCTGCGACGGTTGCGTACCTCTGCCGTAAGAAACCTGACCCATCATAAAGTTAGCCCCTTTACTGACGAGCTAATGAGCGGAATAATCTTGATCAAGATTTTTGTCCTTTGATGAACAGACCTTTAATTTGACCTAGCTGCCATTGATGCAGATGACGGCGAAATTCCAGATTGTCGTAGCGCGGTGCACCTTTTAGTGCGGCGCCAAGATAGCCTGCCATAATCAGGATGCCACCGATGACAAGCGGTTTTTCTCGCATGCGGAATACGCTTGATGCCAGGGCGTAAAGCGGGTGGTAGCCCATGAACCAGATGCCGCGTCCCCAGCGTAGACGGCCACGATACACATTTTTATCCGAAGAGCCCATCAGGCGATGATGCATCAGGATTGCATCGGGGTGGTAAAAACTCATGGTTGACCAGCCCTTCATCCGCGCTGAATGAACGTCGATGCCATCCCACATTACTTCCTCGACAAAACCGCCAATTTCTTCAAAGGCATCACGACGATAAAGCTTGAATTGTCCGGCAACATGTTCATCAATAATGAATTCTTCTATTTGTTGACCCTGCTCCTCGCGATACACTTTTCCAGAAACTGCGGCAAGCTTGTTATTTTCTTCAAACTTGCCGAACATGGTTTCGAGGTAGCGTGAGCCAAATGACATATCGCCATCGAGTTTTGCTATATATTGATAGTCGCTATGTTGTATCTGGCTAATCCCATACTTGAATGCAGCGACGACGCCGCCGCCGACTTTACGAAATCCGCGGTCCGGTCTTTGGACCAAACGGATGAAGCTGTATTTTTCTGCGTAGGCTCTGACGATATCTGGCGTCGCATCGCGTGAGCCATCATCAACAATCACCCACTCAATGGGTCTGACGGTTTGTTTTACCATCGAATCCAATGTTAGTTGGATCAGGTCTGCCTCGTCACGAACCGGTGCAATAATGACCAGCGGTACAACGCGCACAGGATAGGTCGGAGGATGCGGTACCTGGATGCTTTGTATGGAAGTAAATTCGGATTGTGTCGGCGAGTGTGTCATGCGAGTACCTTGTATTCTCGAGTGAATAGCTGATCGGTCGGATCTTTTCGTGCAAACGAGAAAGCTTTGCTTATGTTAACTTAGTTTGCATAGAATCAACAATCAATCAAAAGTTAATTATTGTTATCAAATTTGTCTTTTGATTGTGTCATATCTTGTTCGGGAATTGCTTTGTTGAGCAGCTTGTTTTCATGACAAAAATTTGCAACCTCTTTTATTATTGCAAGATAGAATTGAGTTCTTTTAATGTCAGGCACTTATTTAGATGAGTTTTTCACTTTTTCGTCGGACCAACTGCCTTTCACGAGTTCAAACATTCACTTGTTTGTTACTGAGTTGTCTGTGTCTGTCTGTCCTCGCCCAGCCTGCAATCGATACTCAGTCCAAAATGCTATCCGTTGCACCGCTACAACCGACGATACGACCGCAGCTACAACCGCAGCTACAACTTAAGTTAGTTGATCGGATAGCACCGGAAAATGCCATTCTTGCAGCGAAGGATAATTCGCCTGCAGCGATGCAAGACACGGCGAAGCAAGAGCAAATTCAAAGTCCAATACAAGGCTCAATACAAACCGCAGATAATCTGACTTCTGCACGTGAAGTGATCGGTGAGGGGGATCAGTTGTTGGTTACCGTATTTGGTCAACCGGATCTGACTTCCGATGTGACCGTCGGAGAAAGCGGTGTAATCACTTTACCTCTGGTCGGCGTCATCGATACCAAGGGGAAAACTCCAGCAGAAGTCGCTGTTCTCTTTGCGAACAGACTGGAGCAAGGGCAATATGTTCGCAGTCCCAAGGTGGCAATTAAAGTCTTGCAGCAACTCAGCCGAACGTTTTCTGTGCTCGGTGAGGTGCAAAGGCCCGGGCGTTATCCCTTGCCGAATCAACTGACGCTCTTAGATGCGCTGAGTCTGGCGGGAGGCCTGAACAACCGTGCTGACAAAGGCATCAGTCTTATGCGCCGTAGCAAAGGCCAAGCTGAGGCTGAGACGGTGGACTATATTCCCTTGAGAATTGACCCGCAGACGACACAGACACCGGACAAGCTGAACCAGAAAATATTGCCAAATGACGTCTTATTCGTTTCGTCGCAAAAGACTTTTTATGTGTACGGTGAAGTCAGAAAACCCGGTAACTATCCCATCGAAGAAGAACTGACTGTCATGCGTGTACTGTCGATCGGTGGCGGAGTCACTGAGCGAGGATCAACGCGCCGTATGACAATCTATCGAAAAACAGAGGATGGCGGAACAAAAGAAATTCCTGCAAAAATTACCGATCAGGTGTTGCCAGGTGATGTGCTGTTTATCAATGAACGATTGTTTTAAAGTGGCTGGATCATGAAGCAAAACTCGACCGGCGATTTACTACTCTCTTTTGCTCAGATTGGTGCGATGTTGCGTGCCCGTCGTATGCTTATTGCTGCTATCGTGATATTGGCCGTAGCAGTAGCGGCGATCGCGAGCATGCTCTTACCAAAAACCTATATTGCGTCTGCCGATGTGTATATCGACTACCGCATCAATGATCCCATCGGTGGCCGTCAATTTCATCCTATGCAGGATGAAAGTTACCTGCAAACCCAGTTTGACGTGATCAAGAGTGTTCAAGTCGCGGAGCGTGTTATCGCCTCGCTGAAGCTGGAAGATAGCACTACGGGACAGCGGTATATCAAAAAATACGGACAACAGCGTGGATTGCGCGCTCTTGCTGAAGACATCGTAAAGAATATTGATGTCACGCCGCACAAAAGCAGCCGGGTTGTTGAGCTTGAATATGCGTCCGGTGATCCGCAGCATGCCAAGGATGTCGTCAATGCCGTGGTCAAGTCGTATATGGATTTGTCACTGGAAATGATGAATGCTCCGGCTCGTGCCAGGAGAGATCAATACAATGCGCAGTTGGAAAATATGAGTCGTCAGATGGATGATTTGCAAAAAAAACTGACGGCCTATCAGCAGGAACATCAGATTATTGACACAGACGAGCGTTCAGATCTGGACTCCAAACAAATGGGTAATCTCAGCGCAAGACTGGTCGACGTTCAACTTGCTAGAATCGAGGCGCAGGCAAAACGTCAATCCATGGAGCGCTTGATGAGTAACGGTAATCGCGGTGCTGACATTCCAGAGATCGCCGGGATCGGCAATATATCTGGCTTGAAAGCGAGTATCAGTGCGCTGGAAATGCAGCTTGCCAATGCCAGAACCTCAATAGGTGCCAGGCATCCGCGTTACATTGCGATTGAGGAAGAAATTAAATCTCTCAATGAGCGCTTGCAAAAAGAGTCAGCTACCGCAGTCGATGCGCTCAAAGCAAATGAATACCGGTTTATGCAGCAAGAGAAAGTCATTGAAGCAGATCTTGCAGGCTACCAAAAGCGCACATTGGAAAATAAACAGCATCGTGACGTCATCAGCTCCTACCAGCGTCAGCTGGACAGCGTCCAAAAAATCTATAACGCTGCTATCCAAAAATTTGATGAATTGCTGATGACAAGCAACGTAGTGATCTCCAATGCATCGGTGATGCGCTGGGCAGAATTGCCTGAGCGCCAGTCCAAACCTCTGCTGCGCAATAACTTAATTTTTGGCATGATCGCTGGCGTCTTGCTTGGATTCAGCGTCGCATTTTTACTCGAATTGTCTCAGCGTAAGATACGCTGTGTCGATGATCTGGAAAGAGAATTCGATGTTCCAGTATTAGCCAAAGTTGGCTTTGCTGAAAAACTATTTGATCAGCAAACTGCAATAAAAAATAACAATCAATTAAGAGGCTTTTATGGATAAGTTTCCGTCAGAGCATCTGGTTATTACGACAGCGCAAGGCGAAGATGTCGCCATGCCAAAAATTGGCCGTTTAGGTGAACTGTTTCTTGAAAAAGGCTTACTCACCAAGGCGCAGATCGAACAGATTGCCCGAACTCAGATAGAAAAAAATCTGCGGTTCGGCGATGCGGCATTGTCTTTAGGATTGCTGATACAAGGTCAGCTTGATCTGGCGCTCGGTGAACAATTCGGTTATGCATCAAAGGATTTGTTGATTGGAACGGCGCATCCTTCACTCAATATATTGCACTATCCATTTTGTCTGGAAGCGGAAGAAATCCGGCGCTTGCGTAGCGAACTACTACTTAAGTTTGAGCATCAGGACAAAATTAAGTTAGTCATCGCTAGTCCCGCTCAAGGCGAGGGCAAGAGCTATATGGCGGCTAGTCTTGCCATTGCGCTGTCTCAATCAGGTAAACGGACTTTATTGGTAGACGCTGATTTACGTCATTCGGCACAGGAAAAATATTTTGGTCTGGATCGTCCCGATGGTTTGTCGTCGGTATTGGCTGGTCGTATTACGTTAGAGAGTGCGCTCATTCAGCTAATGCCGAATCTGCACATTTTGCCAGCGGGTCCTAAGCCTCCGAATCCCTTAGAGATATTGCGCGCGCCTAATGTCCAGAATGTACTGGCAACTTGTTGGGATCAGTTCGATGCATTTATCGTTGACACGCATGCTGCATCGCTTGCCTCCGATGCGCAGATTGTCGCCTATCAGGTAGGTGCAGCGCTGGTTCTGGCAAAGAAAGATAAGACGCAACTCGATGCGCTCAAGCAAACCATGGCAGATCTTCAGGTTGCCGGTGTCGACATAGTTGGCACTGTTTACAATCAGTCTGAAGATAACCGGATAACGAATGAGGTTGCAACGGGCTGGTGGAAAAAAATACGCGCAACTCTATTCTCCTGATGGCAGATATGCTTGATATCAGTATTTGTATCTGTACATTTCGCCGTCCAGTATTGCTGCGCGCTTTACTTGACGCGATTCTTCAGCAAGACATTACGCATCTGACTATTCAGGTCGTCGTCGTCGATAATGATCCTGCTCAATCTGCAAGCGCTGTGTTGTCCGAAGCTGCGTCACAATTCGGTGACCGTCTGACACCCGTCGCACTAACTGAGTCAAATATTTCACTGGCAAGAAATGCCGCAGTTCACGCAGCATCGGGTGAATGGATTGTGTTCGTTGATGATGACGAGCGTCCAGAGCCGACCTGGCTTTCTCAACTCATGAATACACAACAACAATATAGCGCCGATCTGGTCTTCGCTCCTGTACTCGCTGAATACGCCGACGGCGTAGCCAACTGGTTAAAGCAGGGTGGCTATTTTGACCGGCGTCGTCTGGTCACCGGAACGACTGTTACAGAGACTGATGCCCGCAGCGGTAACGTATTGATACGTAGAAGCGCATTGATGCGCTTATGTGACGACGCTGTAAGTTCACCCAATAGCGGCCCGAGTGGGCCGTTTGATGCTGCCTATGGCAAGACAGGAGGAGAAGATTCTATTTTGTTTCGCCAGCTAGGCGCAGGCGGGGCGCGCATGGTGTGGTGTGATGAAGCACCTGTATATGAATGGATACCGCTCGATCGTGCTCAACCCAAATGGCTGGTACATCGCTCTTACAGGACCGGACAATTGTTTATGCGGACGGAGCTTGCGATGCAGCAGGGACATGCACGCAGTTTACGTGCGGCGTATCTGGCGAGCCGGGCGTTAATGCAATTAGTCATTGCTGCGTTGCTGGTGATCATTTTGCTGGTGTTTAAACCTCTGTCATCATTTAAATGGTTACGGATCCTTGCGTCACAGGCCGGTAAGCTCAGTTATCTTTTCGGTAGCTTATCTCAGGCTTACGGCAGCTCTTCCTGATGCGCGGCGATATAGTCCTGGACCTATGACACATCCACATCAGCATCCAAATCGCCTGCTTGCACTGGATGGCTTGCGTGCGGTCTCTATCTTGCTCGTTGTGATTTCCCATGCATGGCTAGGACATATTGTTCCCGGCGGTTTAGGCGTCACCATTTTTTTCTTTATCAGTGGTTTCATTATCACGCGCCTCATGATCGTCGAATGGGACGCAACTACACAGATCAATATCAGACAGTTTTATCTCAGGCGTTTTTTTCGCTTAATGCCAGCGCTGATAATCTATGTGGTTTTGTCTTTGCTTGCGATGCTGGCGATGGGGGAGGCGATTAAATTAATCGAGCTATTGTCGGTGTTTTTTTATTACGCCAACTATTATGCAATTTACTTTGGATTTGGTGATGATACCTTGCCGGCACCGCTGTCGATTACCTGGTCTTTGGCGATAGAAGAACATTTTTATCTGGTTTTTCCTTTTCTGTTTGCTGCGCTGGCAGGAAAAATAACATGGTTTTTGCGGTTGATCGCTGGGTTGATTGTTGCTGTATTCCTCTGGCGTTTATACCTGCTCACTCAATTCGGACTTGAGCAATTAGCGCATGACCGTATTTATAAGGGGACCGACACCAGATTGGATTCGATATTGTACGGCACCGGATTTTCTATTTTGCTGGCGCGTTATTCCTGGGCAAATAAGTTTTTTTCAGATCGCCGTGTAGTGGTATCTGGGGCTCTCTTGATGTCACTCTCATTACTGGTACGTAATGAGATTTTTCGCGAATCTTTACGGTATTCAATCCAAGGCATCGCTTTAGCGTGCCTGTTTTGTCATTTAGTTTTTATTGATAACCCGGTTCAGCGTTTGCTGTCGTCTGGTCCGATGATTTATATAGGTAAGATCAGTTATTCGCTGTATCTATACCACTATCTTATTTTTACTTTGATCACGGCATGGATGCCAGATTCTGCGCTATGGATACGGATCGCCACTTTGTTGATTGCGTCGTGGATTTGCGCGGACTTATCTTACCGGTATGTAGAGCAGTATTTTGCCCGTATCGGACGACGGTTTTTGCATTAGGTGTTGACCGGCCTTGTTGCATCTTCTTTTAGCCTGCGTAGAGATGAGGTCACGGTAACTAATGCAAAAATGAAAAAAACATTCTGAAATCCGAACCCGCGAAATAAGCTGCTCTCAGTGAAGTTCGTGATAACCACCACCATCAGGGTGGTGCCCCAGAACGCCGCTTGCAAACGGTCTACATAGGTCATCAGGAACAATTGCTGTAATTGTTTGAGTAACACCAAAATTGCCAGACACAGACCAATCAATCCTTGTTCATTCAGGATGTCCAGATAACCGTTATGCGACTGTAGCGGCACCCAAAACAGGGCATCAATCACGTATTGGGACAAACTCCCAGGCCCTAACCAAAAAGCGCCATAACCTAAGCCCATCCACTGATGCCGTGCTATTTCCAGTTCGACTAATTGCCAGATGTCGGTACGCCCGGTTAAGTCCGAACCTTTGCCAAATAAACCGGCAATCGGAGACGTGATCTCACCATAAGTCGGGAGACGTGACTCAAGCATATAAAAGGCAAACGCCATGAGTAAGGCCACAATGCCGATTGACAGGCTCGCTCGTGTCATTGAATAGGCGGACTCTATCCTCTGCTTGCGAAATAAATGAAAAAGTGCAGAACTCAATACGGTAATCGCCAGACTGGTCGAGCTTTTTGACATGATCAATACAAAAAAGCCAAACAGGATTGCTATTAGCATAGAGCGGCTTGAGGTGCTGCCGTCACAGGCACTTACTTGCCAAAGTAGGATGCAGAGCGCAGCGACCTGACCTAATTCATTTTTTTGCGACAAGATGCCACGCCAGGCACGGCCTAGTTCTACGTCAACACCAATGCTGGGAATCGCAATCGCGACAAAAAATGAGGCAATCAAAATAGCCGTCAAGGTATATCTCAGATCCTTAATAAATAAATCCAGAGGGCGCGACGATAGTTGTATCGCAAGAGCAATCATGACCAGGCCGACTAACTGAATCGCCTTTTTAAAAGTGACAGCAGGTAAGGGTGACCAGAACGAAGACGCCAGACACCAGAAGATTAATAACAATAAAAACGGATTGATGACCCGCAGGTAGCGCAAAGTCAGTGGCAGATGGCGTATCAATAAAATCGTCGAGATGAGAAATAAACTTCCCCATTCCAGTTTGGTATTCAGCGAGCCCTCCATCGTCAGCTCGGATGTGCCTGCGTAATCCCAGGATATGCCATAAGGCAAAAGGGAGAATAAGACGAAACACACGACCATCAAACGGATGGCGGCGATTTCTATCCAGTTCAAAGGATGTTGCTGCTGGTAGTGGGCGGCCGATAGCTCTTGCATGGCGTGCGTAGATTTATTTAATTTGTATTAATACACTATTGTGCCTCGAAAGCGTGACTTCGTTGTCAGCGATTGTTAATTTTATGACCGGCTATTCATGCCCGCGTTGTTCTGCGTTATTGTGAGCGTCTCTCATTCTGTTTTTGAATTATGTACTTTGCCATTCACCTCCTTTGCGATCGACGCTTGATGTTCAGTTTGCCCAACTTTCCGCTGATGATATTGCTGACAGGGTTGTGCTTGCTGAATGCGGGATTGGCACAGGCAGAACCCGGGTTTTACCCATTCGCTGTCAATGAAGATGCGTTGACAGGTGCGCCGGATTTTAGCGGCCTGAATCATAGCTTGACCGAAGCCGATAAGATCTTTACTAAAGGCGCACATTTTTATCGCGTTGGGGCAGATGGCCGGCCCAACACCACCGATGACATCCGTATACGTTTTTTTGGTATCAGCATTAGTAGTGCTGCCAATTTTCCGAACGAAACCGACGCCCCTCGCATCGCCAGGCGCTTACGTAAGCTGGGCTTCAATGCTGTCCGCCTGCATCATCTCGACAGCATACTTAGCGATAGTGAGGAAAAGCCCAGAGGTATTTTGACGACCGGGGCATTTCCTACATTCAATGCGACAGCGATCTCCCGTTTGCGCAATTTTATCGAGGCACTGAGAGCAGAAGGTATTTACGTCAATCTGAATCTGCATGTCGGATACAGTTTTCGTCCTGCTGTTGACGGCGTGACTCCATTGGCTCCCGGGGAGCGCATGCCCTATGCCAGTCATCCCTATCACTTGTTTGAGCCGCGCATGATCGCGCTCCAAAATGAATATGCACGTGAGCTTTTACGTCGTCTCGGTTTAAGTAATGATCCGGCGCTGGCGATGATAGAGATCAGTAACGAATCTTCCTTATTGGGCGCATGGCAGCGTGGAGATGTCGACTCGATCAAAGGCGAGTACGAACGCACTTTGCAATTACAGTGGCAGCGCTGGGCGCTCAAACGCTATGGCAGCATGAACGCCGCATGCCAGCGGTGGGATGCCTGCGACTTACCTAAACAGGGTGGCTTATTGCTTAAATCGACGGAATCCCATGTGGTCGAGGGCGCCTATGGCTGGTCCGGTAAGTTACGTAAACTGGCTCGCAAGGGAATGGCAAAAGTCGGTCTCTCGTCTCCCGAAATTTTCGGTCATTCTTTTGAGTCCCACACGCAAGGCGCAGGGCTGCGTGTACTCGACTTCACGCTGTTTTTAACCGAGATGGATAAGCAATATCTGGAAAGCGTGCGCCGTACGATTCGTGCGGAGGTCGGTAATCTGATCCCGGTGACTGGTACGCAAATGTATTACGGCGGTGTCATGAACGCCGATGCGCAGGAGGATATGGATTATGTGGACGAACATTTTTATGTCGATCATTACGATTTTCCGCATCAGGCTTGGGATAGAAACGACTGGCGCATTCGTGACAGTTCGGCGCTCAAAGAAGCCTGGCCACAGCTATTGCAGAGAGCATATTTTCGCGATGTGAATAAGCCCTTTGTATTGAGCGAATTCAATCAGGCATATCCAAACCGGCAAGGAGCAGAGATTGTGCCCGTCGTTACCGCTTTAGCCAGTGCACAGGACTGGGATGGGCTGTTTCTTTTTCAGTATATTGATGGCGATACTTGGAATTCTGTTCCCGACAGTTTTAACCTGAGCGGTAACTGGGCGCAGTACCCCAATACGGGGACCTCAGCGGCGATGTTCCGTCTTTTTCAGATACGCCCGCTATCCGGACAAAAGACAATCCCCATGAGCCTGGATGCAAGGCAAATGATCGCTGCGCTCAGAGATGAGTCGGCCTATCCTGCGTATTTATTGAGTCGCTACGGCCTCAGTCCCCGGGATGCATTTTTAACACGCATCGGCATGCAATATCTTGGACAAAACAAGCAGCCCGCTCAAGCTCCGCCGATATCATCAGATCCCCGGCGCACTAAGGGTTCTGTCAATGAGCCTCAGACCAGCAACGACAGCATGGCTCCGTGGCAAGGGCAGGGGAGTGGTATGCAATACATGCCCGACCCGGCGCAACTCCATGTGACGACACCGTACAGCATGATATGGACAGGCTTTAGCGATACTGATGCGTTTAGTCCGGCAGTCTCAGACGCTCAGGGAATCGCCGTGAAATTGAATCAGAGTGGCAGGCGTTTTGCCGTTGTTACCGCAACCAGTCGCGACGGACTCAGTCTGGTTAAATCAAAGAGAATATTGCTGACCGTCGTTGCCAGTGTTGTCGGCAGTCAGCCGAATACTATGCCAGAGCGCCCCAAGCAACTCATTCCTTATCCCGGTAGTAGCGGCTGGTGGACTCTGGAGCCTGACGCTCAATCCGGTTCGGCTGTGGACAAGCCTTCAGGCCCTCGCGACGGGCAAGCACCGGTATGGCTGGAGCGGGTACAGGCGACAGTGTTTGTGCCAACTCGCATGCGTAACCTGAAAGTCTTCCCCCTCGATGGTTCGGGGCGCCGCGAGGCTGCTTTACCCGCATCACTAATCAACCGGCATAAAAATGGCGTTGAAATTCGATTGAATACGACTGAGGCTGTTACTGACGTCGGTCAGTCCAACCGCTTTTCGCCGTGGTATGAATTGGTGGGGGATTAGGAAAATCGTTGCATAAATACCCTGGTGCAAAAGCTCATAAACGAATCTTCCTAATCTGATCAGTCAACACTCTCGTCTGATGATCTAGTGCATCCCCTTGAGCGTGGACCTAAGGTCGCATCAAGAAATTAAACTCCAGAAACCAATGGATCTGCCAGATTTGCGTAGATCAACTGTTTTCGATCCTATTCAGCAAAATCTGACCACAAAAATAGCAAATCACCGATCACTTTGAAACTAAATTTTCTTTATAAAAGTGCGATAAACACCAAATTTTATGATGTGAAACGTATTTTTCATAATGTGAAAAATGAATGAAGGTCTGCACAAATTATTTTTCTCATTCTGAGAGATATTATTTCACATCGCAAAAAATAGTATTTAAGTGTTTGATTTTAAATGTTTAAATATTTGTTATATGTCTTATATAAGACCTTGTTGCTTCGCAAAAAATGTCCTATTATTTATCTCAACGGAATTCACTTTTCATTAGTTTTAACAGTTTCATTTATTTTGCCCACAGGAGAGAACCATGACGACACGCGAACAACAGATTGCTGAATTGCAAAAAGACTGGGATACCAATCCACGCTGGATCGGTATCAAACGTAACTACACGGCAGAAGACGTCGTTCGTCTGCGCGGCTCCATCAAAGTCGAGCACACGCTGGCGAAAAACGGCTCCATCAAGCTGTGGGATCTGGTCAATAACGAGCCATTTGTTAACGCCCTCGGCGCATTGACTGGCAACCAGGCGATGCAACAAGTTAAAGCTGGTTTGAAAGCTATCTACCTGTCCGGCTGGCAAGTTGCTGGCGACGCCAACGTTGCTGGCGAAATGTACCCGGACCAATCTTTGTACCCAGCAAACTCAGTCCCACTCGTTGTTAAACGTATCAACAACACTTTGACACGTGCAGATCAAATTCAATGGTCTGAAGGCAAAGGCGATACAGACTTCTTCGCACCAATCGTGGCCGATGCAGAGGCAGGTTTCGGTGGTGTATTGAACGCATTTGAGTTGATGAAAGCCATGATCGAAGCCGGTGCATCAGGCGTCCACTTCGAAGATCAATTAGCTTCCGTTAAAAAATGCGGCCACATGGGCGGCAAAGTATTGGTACCAACCCGTGAAGCAGTAGAAAAACTGAACGCAGCACGTCTGGCAGCGGACGTCATGGGCACACCAACCGTGTTGTTGGCTCGTACCGATGCAGAAGCGGCTGATTTGATCACATCTGATGTCGATGACAATGACAAGCCTTTCCTGACTGGCGAGCGCACTGTTGAGGGCTTCTACAAAACTAAACCAGGTCTGCAACAAGCGATCTCCCGTGGGCTGGCTTATGCCGAATACGCCGACATGATCTGGTGCGAAACTGGTAAGCCTGATCTGGAATTCGCAAAAGCATTTGCTGATGCAATCCATGCCAAGTTCCCAGGTAAATTGTTGTCCTACAATTGCTCACCATCATTCAACTGGAAGAAAAATCTGGATGACGCAACAATCGCCAAGTTCCAAAAAGAATTGGGCAAAATGGGCTACAAATTCCAATTCATTACCCTGGCTGGTTTCCATGCATTGAACTACGGCATGTTTAACCTGGCGCATGGCTATGCACGTAACCAGATGTCCGCTTTCGTCGAATTGCAAGAAGCAGAATTCGCCGCAGCAGAAAAAGGTTTTACCGCAGTCAAGCATCAGCGTGAAGTTGGTACAGGTTACTTTGATGCAGTGACACAAGTCATTCAACAAGGCCAGTCGTCTACTACGGCCCTGCATGGTTCGACAGAAGATGAACAGTTCTTCGACGCGAAAAAAGTCGCTTAATTAATTTCAGGTTTAGCTAAATTACGCTGAACTGTAAGTAGTAAAAAGAAAAACCGCACGATGCAGATCGTGCGGTTTTTTTATCTTTACGGCGTTCCTTCGAACAAAGCCTGTATAGCCTATGCACCCGGCTGAAGCATCGCAGCCATTTTCTGATGAATCAGGTTAACCGCTTTCAGAGGGCGAAGCATCACTTTAAACTCCGTGATCTTACCTTCCTCATTCCACTTGATCATATCAACACCGTTAATTGCGATGCCATCTAACTCCAGCTTAAATTCAAGAATCGCATCGCGATCGCCCGTGAGCTCCCGAACATAATGAAACGATTCATTGGCAAAGACGTGAAGTGCAGCGCTGAGATATTGCTTGGTAATGCTTTTTCCGACTTGAGGCGTATTCACCACTGGCGAATAGAAAACAGCATCCTCAGCAAGCAACGCATCAAGTCCTTGTGTATTGCGTTCCTTAACGAGTCGATGCCAGGTCGCGATTGGGTCAGACGACATAAATTTTCTCCAGAACGTGGATGAGGTGTAGTGAGGCGAATCAGGGGGTTGCTTCTTTTGCAAAGATAGCCGACAAAACGGAGTCGTATAATTTGTTTCAAGCATCGTCTTGAGTACAAGTGTAAAACTTGCACTTAAACGTCGAGAAATATTAATGCCGTTCATATACTCCCCTATAAATTCGTATAAATATGCCTTTCTGCCTAAGTAATGCTTGGGTATGCTAAATATACATAGTGGGAGTATTTATAAAGGAAGGTGAGTAGAACGCATCCGGCGCTCGCTCGCGAATCACTCCTGCTCTGGCGTGGCAATGATATGGAAGAGCCCCCACCCGTGACCATCGGGGTCCACGAAGCTATGCGAATACATGAAGCCTAAATCCTCGGGCTTATCATAGGTTGAACCGCCCGCAGCGAGTGCCTTAGCCACCAGACCATCTACCTCTTCGCGGCTCTCACAGTTAAGATTGATCAGCATTTCTATGGCCTTGCTGGTATCGCAAATATCTTTTGGCGTGAAGTCGCGAAATCTATCCCGAGTACACAACATAACAAAAATCGTGTCGCTGATGACAATGCACTCGCCGCTTTCACTGGAGAACTGTGGATTGTTTGCAAACCCAAGTGCCTTGAAAAAGGCCAGCGATTTGGATAAGTCGGAAACCGGCAGATTCAGGAATATTTGTTTGTTCATGTAATTCACCTTTCTATCGTATGTAAGAATGAAGTCATTCGCTGCTTAACGCCGTGTGTAGCAGCCGTTTGTGTAGTGGCGATTTGTATTAGCGTAGCGGTCAGCACAAAATAAGCCGCAGAACAAACTGTCCGGCTGGCACGACTTGTTACGCAAACGCACAAATTGCGAAAGCCTCATTCTCTAATCCTAACGCTCCAAACGCTTTATATTTGCGTTCATTTGTCTGCGATATTTTTCCGAGCCCACTGCTCAGCAGTGGTGACTTGAATCAACTGCTGCTCGTTGAAAGTGCCAACTTTTGGCCACGCCACTCCTCTGCCTTGTGCGAAAACAGCGCGGTACTTTTTGATGTGATGAGAGGGATCTTTTTCCAGTTCTTGGATTAGATACGGAACAGTCCACACGTTACACGTGAATGGACGTCCCAGCACACTTTCAAGCATGCCCGCAACCTCCCCATACGTCACAGTGTCGCCAGAAAGGTACACGATTTCATTCCGAAAGCGAGGCTCAAAAAAAACGATTTCCGCTGTAAGAGTACCGATGTCATCTGGTGTCGTGAGCGTCACGCTGTTATCAAGACCGCCCAGGGCATTTACTGTGTCGTTTACGAAGTCAACCACTTCAAATACAGGCTCGAAAAGGAAACTCGTGAACATGCCCGTCGAGATGATTACCCATTCAGTTTTGTCTTGGGCGCGAAGCAACTCTCGTACATCGAGCTGAGCATCGAATAGATCCTGAGGGCTACCCCGCCCAATCACCTCAAAATCGACGCCAAACTGCCATGGGAAGTAGCGCTTCACGCCGGACTTGAGAGCTGCTGTAGCCAACTTCATCGGGGTTTCTCGACCCGCGACCATCCCTGCGCAGCCTATTACAGTATCGAATCGTGCGAAGACTTCAGCAAGCTGATCAATCGAGTCGTTCAACAGGTCTCCAGCGACCATTTGGATGCCAAGACTACGCAACTCATCGATTTCCACCTTTTTCTCAGGCACCTTGGTGTTGATGGTCGATTCCCTGAGCAGGACGTTGATCATTGAGCCAGGCGAGCGCTTTGCAACCCGCGCAAGATTGCGCAAAACCGGAAGGCCGAGTTCACCGGCACCTAGAACGAGAATCGATTGTGGGGAATGCTGGGTTAATTGGGGCATGTTTTTTCCTGTGAGTGTGTTGGTTGGCGCGGGCAGCTTCATGTTGCCGCACGCCACAATATGTTCGGTTGAGCGAATGATTAGGCGTCAGTGTTTTGAAGTGTTTAACAAAACAACTCCCGCGATTATCAAAGCCAAGCCAGCCATTTTTTGAGGTGATGATGATTCGCCAAAGCCGATAATTCCAATAGCCGCTGTGACAGCAATCCCGCCCGCTGCCCATACGGCATATGTTAAGCCTACTTCGATATGCTTTATGACGACTGCCATAAGCCAGACCGCCATCAAATAGCAAATCCCGGAAATGACCGATGGCACCAGCTTTGTAAAACCTGCTGAATAGCGGAGTGCAACTGTCCCAGTGACCTCCGCGAGTACGCTGATTGCGAGCAATGTCCATGCATAGTACGTTTGATTCAAGATAGCCTCTACTTGCAACTTGTTCAATTGCTGCTTGTACCGAGCAGTTTGAACAGGATGATATAGCGGTACCTTACGAAAAGTGCGTTCTTGCCGATTTGTATTATTGGACGTTGAAAGTGACGGTGAGCCGACTCTGACGTTTGAATTAACGGCGCGTGGCTTCGCCACGTCGTCTTTTGAATAAATTGTTAGACCTCTTTTGCATCACCAATGCTCCGTATGTGACTGATGAGACGCCACCAGTAAAAGATTGAGACTACCAATAGCACGGGGTAAACATTTTCCCTCACGGGATATAGGAGCGCTCGGCCAAGACTGGTAAAGAAGAGAAGCAATAGACAAACGCTAGCAATGATGGAGAACCGAATGAGGAGCACGAAGCCGAGCGCATTGATACGCTCAAAGAAAGCCGAGCCTTTAGAGCTTCCATTCGCTCGGAAGCACAATCGAATACCGACGGCTGCAATGATTGCTTGAAACGTCCAGTGTAAGAACGCCACGCCCATTTCAAACATGTCTGGGTCGTTATAGCCAAAATTCGGAAGCCCCGCGACGAGAGCAACGATCGAAACATTTGCGATGAAATATGGCAACGACGCTTGAGTCATTGGCTCATCGAGATGAAGCTGCTCCTTGAGTTTGGAAAGATGCCAAATTTTCATACTCTTCCTTGGTCTAACGTATAGATTATGGGATCGCCATCATCGATGTAAATAGTAGGTAGGTCGTCATTGGCGATTCCTTATCGATCGTCTTGTTATGCGCTTTTTGCGAGCCATTTTTCTGCCTCTTCTTTAATATGATCCAAAAACTTAACCTCAGCTTGGTCTCGAGGTAAATCGGTATGGTACAAAATCATTGAGCCATCTCTACAATCCCATACTTCCCGTAGCCAACAAAAAATATATTCGAGGCCGAGGTTACTACCTAAATATTCTCCATCTGGTAGGTCCTCTGATATTTCGTGATGAATGTCCCAATAAAGAAAATTTGCACCAGTCATTAAATCTATTTCGCCTGAAACCATTTTCTGAATTGTATCTTTAGCTGCAAATTTCGCAGCCTCAACTCGCGATGGAATTTCGATTCCTAGCTCTTGAATAGCTTTTTCAAATAACGGACCCACTTCCGCCATAGATGCATTTTCCTCCATGAAAATGCTATTTAGCGAATCTGTATAGATGCCTTGGTTAAGCCAAGAATTTGCCAGGCTCACAATTGCGTGGCTGGATAACTTGCCTAACTTATACTGTGAAATCGCTACTTCTGGCTTCATACTTTATCGCGCATAACGTTTGAAATCAGGGGGCGCCGCCGGCTTTATGGCGGCGATCCCCTGGATTGAATTGTTAGGCCGCACTAATGGAGCTACAACTGCCATAGGCCGTGGTCGTTATCACCGAGCAAGTAGATCGCACACGTGCCGTAGCCCGGAATGGGCATAGGAGGCACGGCAACTCGAGCACCAGCCTTTTCTGCTGCGACCAGCGCTGCCTGAATATCTGGGACGAGCCAGTACGGGCGCACGACCGGAAGCTCAGACTCGCGAAGTGGAGCGCGGACGCCCACATGGCTGCCATCCTGCAGGAGTGCGGTGCGAGCGCCCCCGAGGGCGGGGACGGGCTGGCTGAACTCCGTCCCCAACGCAGCAGAATATGCGGCGCAAACGGCGCCTACGTCTGGGGTGACGACTTCAAGGTACTGTGTCTTCATAGCGGAGAACCTTCGGAATCTTGGGGGTGGAGGTCGGAGTCATGAGAGGCGGGATGTGCGGCCTAACGTCGGAGTTGACCGGCACACACCGGCAGCGTGCTGCAAGGTGTAGGCTTGCCCAAACGCCTTGCAGCACGCTGCCGGTGTCTGTCCGAGCCGAACGACATGTTAGGGAGTATCCCCGAGCTTGACTGCCTCTGACTTTTCGCCCCAAACGAAATCGATGCCGTCTAAAGCGAGGCGACTCTTCGCATTCTCAAGGAACGTCGCAATTTCCGCCGGAGGTAGCTGTTGGTATAGCAGCGCAATTCGCACCTTCCTTCCCGCCAAATGCGGTCGTGAAGAGACAAGCTGTCCGGAGCCAACAAATTCTCGGTAGGTGTCGATCTTGCGGGAAAGAAGTTCTGGGACCTTGCCTTCCCAACTGCTCGACTGGAACATGAGAAGGAGAACCCGCGGGGAGTCAGGCTTTGCCGCAATGACATCGATTTTCCCCTCGTCCCTCACATCGGCAAACCCAACCTGAGAACACAGGAGGGCTGCAGTGGAGATGATCGCTCGCACTATTTTCATTGGTACTTCCTAATGTGATTTAATTTTCATTTTGCAATGATAACCGATGGAGCAAAAAATGTAGCTTGCTCTACATCTCTTGAAATGCTCATGGACATGAGCTATATTTGGTTATACTGATTAAATATACAGTGCAACCAAATGGACAAAAACATCACGCCTGTAGAACCGCGTTTACTTGACCAAGTGCGTGAACGCTTGCGTTATAAGCATTACAGCCAGCGTAGGGTGCGTTCCACTCACTGACTATACGTATGGGTTGATTAGGCGAGAGTTTTGCCTTTATCGACTAGACTAATATCGCCGCACTCAATTCAACAAATGCGCCGGCAATGTCTCCTGATCTGTGCCAGACATTTCTAATTCAAATCCCCAATCAGCTTCCGTCACGGCGGTTTGCAGTAGCTTGCAAAATGCGTGTAGAACGACCGGAGTCAGGTTGACGGCAAATCCTTCGCCGCTCATTGGTATGAATTCGATGCGCATGGGTTCGTCCTGGCTTACATGGAGTTGTATCGTTGCTAGCAGCAGCGGTGCTTCGCCTAGTGGCCAGGTCTGGACTTGTTCTTCGTAAGGTGTGCTGAAGCCGCCGTGTTGTTCTAGCAGGGCGACGGACGATTGATGTTCCATCTGGACGATATCATTGCTGAACATGGCAGATGCCGGTTGATTGATGGCAACTTGTTTGCCCATTGATTCCATGATGGCGGGCCATAGTCTTAGCGTGAGCCGACGCGTCAGGTGGCAGCGAATCTCTTGTCTGCCTTGGTCTGCTGATTTTGTTGCTACATCTGCAGCCACGCCCTCGCTTGCGGCGCTTGCCTCTTTTGCCAGTGTGAAGGAGAACTTTGCCAGTAGCCTGTCTTGCTCGGGCTGATAATGAACGTTGATCTGATGTAATTCCATAAACTCTTTGATGTGGCGCAAACTAAGCGCAATGCTTTTTTGCCTACTATAGGTCACTTCTTGAAATAGTCTCGGTAGCCCCAAACTTCGCTCTTAGTCAAGCAATTCAATCATTTGTATCACAGGTTTCTATGCGGTTTTTCCGCTGGAATCTCAGGAGAAAACCATGCGACTCGATAAACTTACGACGAAATTACAAGAAGCACTTGCTGATGCGCAAAGCCAAGCTGTCGGCAATGATAACCAATACATAGAGCCGGTGCACATTCTGTTGGCGCTGATCAATCAGGATGATGGCGGCAGTCGCTCGCTCTTGCAGCGCGCTGGCGTGAATGTGGCTGCACTGACGAATGCCTTAAAGAGCGCCTTAGATCGTCTGGCAAAGGTCACCGGTACTGACGGTCAGGTGCAGATTGGCCGTGAGCTGATGGGTTTGTTGAATCTGGCTGATAAAGAATCCCAAAAGCGTGGCGATGAGTTTCTGGCTAGCGAAATGGTGCTGCTGGCGCTGGCGGATGATAAATCCGAAGCAGGTAAATTAGCGCGAGAAAATGGTTTGACGCGTAAATCGCTGGAGGCTGCAATTGCTGCTGTTCGTGGCGGCACTAATGTGAATTCTCAGGAGGCCGAAGGGCAGCGTGAAGCACTTAAAAAATATACACTCGATCTGACGGAACGTGCGCGCCTCGGTAAGCTCGATCCGGTGATCGGTCGTGATGATGAGATTCGCCGTGCGATTCAGGTATTGCAACGCCGCAGTAAAAATAATCCGGTTCTGATCGGTGAGCCGGGTGTGGGTAAAACCGCGATTGTCGAAGGACTGGCGCAACGGATTGTGAATGGCGAAGTGCCCGATAGCCTGAAATCCAAACGCGTGTTGTCACTCGACATGGCGGCCTTGCTTGCAGGCGCTAAGTTCCGCGGTGAGTTTGAAGAGCGTCTCAAGGCAGTGCTCAAAGAAATCGCCATGGATGAGGGGCAAACCATCGTCTTTATTGACGAGTTGCACACCATGGTCGGCGCAGGCAAGGCCGAAGGTGCGATGGATGCGGGCAATATGCTCAAGCCTGCATTGGCTCGTGGGGAATTGCATTGCGTCGGCGCGACCACGCTCGATGAATACCGTAAATACATAGAAAAAGATGCGGCACTGGAGCGTCGCTTCCAGAAGATCATTGTTGATGAACCTAGCGTCGAAGCGACGATTGCGATTTTGCGCGGACTGCAAGAGAAGTACGAAGTCCATCATGGCGTTGACATCACGGACCCTGCGATTATCGCGGCTGCGGAGTTGTCGCACCGCTATATCACGGATCGTTTTTTACCCGATAAAGCGATTGATTTGATCGATGAGGCCGCCGCAAAAATCAAGATCGAAATCGACTCCAAGCCAGAAGTCATGGACAAACTCGATCGTCGTCTGATTCAGTTAAAGATCGAACGTGAAGCAGTTAAAAGAGAAAAAGACGAGGGTTCGAGAAAGCGTCTGACTTTGATCGAAGAAGAGATCACTAAGCTGTCGCGCGAATATGCGGATCTGGAAGAAATCTGGAAGTCGGAAAAAGCGACGGTGCAGGGCAGTACGCATATCAAGGAAGAGATAGAAAAAATCCGCCTTCAGATGGAAGATGCCAAACGCCGTGGCGACTGGCAGACCATGTCGGAGTTGCAGTATGGCCGTTTGCCCGAGCTGGAGGCGCAGCTCAAGCAGGCCGACGCTACGCAATCGAACACACACGGCAAGCTGAAACTGTTACGCACGCAGGTTGGCGCGGAAGAGATCGCTGAAATCGTATCGCGTGCAACCGGTATTCCGGTGTCACGCATGATGCAAGGCGAGCGCGAAAAACTTCTGCACATGGAAGAAGAATTGCATAAGCGCGTGGTCGGTCAGAATGAGGCGATTGGCGCGGTCTCTGACGCAATTCGTCGCTCGCGTGCAGGTCTGGGCGATCCAAGTCGTCCTTATGGTTCTTTCTTATTCCTTGGTCCTACAGGCGTGGGTAAGACGGAGTTGTGTAAAGCGCTTGCGGGCTTTATGTTCGATACCGAAGAATCTCTGATCCGCATCGATATGAGCGAGTTTATGGAGAAGCATTCGGTCGCCCGCCTGATCGGTGCGCCACCTGGTTATGTGGGTTATGAAGAGGGTGGTTATCTGACCGAGGCTGTGCGTCGTAAACCATACAGCGTGATCTTGCTGGATGAGGTCGAAAAAGCGCATCACGACGTCTTTAATGTTTTGTTGCAGGTGCTGGATGATGGCCGAATGACGGATGGTCAGGGACGTACCGTTGATTTTAAAAATACGGTGATTGTCATGACCTCGAATCTCGGTTCGCATCAGATACAGGCGATGGAAGGTAGTGATCCTGGCGTGATCAAGATGGCGGTGATGGGCGAGGTAAAAACGCACTTCCGTCCTGAGTTCATCAACCGGATTGATGAGATCGTGGTGTTCCATGCGCTTGATGCGAAGAATATTGGCGCGATTGCTAAAATCCAGTTGCATGTGCTGGAACAGCGTCTGGTGCAAATGGAAATGGGCTTGCAGGTCAGTGACGCGGCATTGCAAAAAATCGCTGAGGCGGGATTTGATCCGGTCTACGGTGCTCGTCCATTAAAACGGGCGATACAGCAAGAGATAGAAAATCCTCTGTCGAAGATGTTGTTGCAAGGTAAGTTTGGACCGAAGGACGTGATTCTGGTTGATGTGGAAAGCGGTGATCTGGTTTTTAAGAAAAATCTGAAGAAGTCTGAATCAGACTGAATTAGTTTGAATCAGTTTGAAATGTAGGGTCGTCGCCATGGTCTTGTCGTGTTCGTGGATTTGGTGGCAATGAGGTCATAAAGTGCCTGTCGTATTGAATACGACAGGCACTTTTTTGTTACATGAACATAATTCAAGAAGAATCGATGCGGAGTCGCATTCATACAATTGCGGAGTAATTTGCGTTAGATCAAGACGCTTTTTCGCTCCGGTTTTCCCGCATCCAGCATAATTGCTTGACTAACTAAGGTGTGTGGAAGAACGGTAAAAATACTGAGTAATACTAGTGACAGGGGGCTTTGTGAGAAAAATGAATAAAAAAACTGGCTCCAGCGGCGCAGGTTTTCCATTAATCAGTCAGCAGTTTTTGAGCTGGCTGTCACGTCCGCTGTTGCTGACTTCCTTGCTGCTGTCGATTCCTGCGTTTTATCTTTTGCTGATTGACGGGAACGATCAATCTCGTTTTATCGGTCATGCTTTGTATGGGGCTGTTGCGCTGATCATGGGTGTCGACACGTATTTTCAATGGCATAAATACCAGGGGCGATCCACTCGCAGCGGTAAGATGTTGCTGGATGCGTTAATTATTGTCGGTTGCGCTGTCAGTGCGTTTTCATTTGGTGATAACTGGAATGTCCTGGAGTGGTTTTTGCGGCTGGGCTTGTGCGCTGCCATCGTCTTGCGGATTGCAACTCTGGTATTGCAGCGTATGCGACCAAGCCACCTGGTGCAGATGATTGTTCTGGCAGCACTCATGTTGACCAGTGCCGGTGCCGGTTTTTATTGGCTGGAGCCGAGTGTGTGGACTTATGCCGATGGTGTCTGGTTGGCATTCAGTACGATTGCGACGGTCGGTTACGGTGATATTGTGCCGTCTACCTGGGCATCCAAAATATTTGCGGTGTTCATCGTTTTACTGGGCTATGCCATGTTCTCGATTGTGACGGCAAGTATTGCTGCGTTGTTTGTTGGTGAGGAGGAGGCGAAGTTTGAACGTGAGCTTCATGCTGATATCCGCTCCTTGCGGCATGAGGTTGCGGCATTACGCGAAGAATTGCGGTTAAGGGACCAAAAACACGAGGTTAAATAATCGTCACGCATAACCAATATGAATAAACGCTACGAACAAACGCCACGAGCAAGCACTGCGACTAAACGCAGTGATGTCATTTGTTAAAAAGCAATCTCCATTACTTCCTGCATTATCAAAAGCTTCTGATTTTTGTTTGATGAGCACGCTGTTCTACTGACTTATTCACGATATTTCAATCCAGCACTTATAATCCAGACCAGATTCTTCGCCAGTCTTGAAGAAGTGACAAAATCAAAACAGGATGCGTTAGCGGAATAAGGTAAAATCTCACCATGTCATATCAAGTTCTCGCCCGAAAATATCGTCCCAAAAGCTTTGAAACGCTAGTGGGGCAGGAGCACGTGGTCCGTGCCTTATCTCATGCGCTGGAGCAGCAACGGCTGCACCATGCTTACCTGTTTACGGGGACTCGCGGAGTCGGTAAAACAACGCTCTCGCGTATTCTCGCTAAATCTTTCAATTGTCAGGGTGTCGACGGCAACGGTGGCATTACTGCCCATCCTTGCGGTGTGTGCGAGGCTTGTACGGCGATTGATGCGGGTCGTTTTGTCGACTACATCGAGATGGATGCGGCATCCAACCGTGGTGTCGATGAGATGGCGTCGTTGCTGGAGCAAGCGGTGTATGCGCCGTCGAATGCGCGCTTCAAGGTCTATATGATCGATGAGGTGCACATGCTGACCAACCATGCCTTTAACTCGATGTTGAAGACTCTGGAAGAACCGCCTGAGCATGTGAAGTTCATTCTGGCGACGACCGATCCGCAAAAAATTCCTGTGACGGTTTTATCCCGCTGCCTGCAATTCAACCTGAAGCAGATGCCGTCGGGACATATCGTCTCGCATCTGGAAAATATTCTCGGACAAGAACAAATCGAGTTTGAAGTGCCCGCGCTGCGTTTGCTGGCGCAAGGTGCTCATGGCTCTATGCGCGATGCTTTGTCACTGACCGATCAGTCGATTGCTTATGCCGCAGGTAAGGTCACTTTGGAAGCCGTGCAGGGCATGCTAGGTGCGCTGGATCAATCGTATTTGATCCGTTTGCTTGATGCATTGGCGGTCAAAGATGGCAAGGCCCTGCTGGACGTCGCCGATGAGATGGCCGCCCGTAGTTTGTCCTACAAGGCAGCGCTACAAGACTTGGGTAGCTTGCTGCACCAGATTGCGATTGCTCAAATGGTGCCGGATGCGGTTGCAGACGATGCCCCTGAACGTGAAGAAGTACTACGACTGGCAAATCTTTTTGGCAAGGAAGAAATTCAGTTGTTTTACCAGATCGTTGTGCACGGTCGTAATGAGCTGGCTTTGGCACCGGATGAGTACGCCGGTTTTAGCATGACCTTATTGCGCTTGCTAGCTTTCCGTCCGTCTGATAGCGCCGTAGGAGGCGCTGGTGGCGGTTCTGGTGGAGTTGCGCCGTCAGGTCGCGCGCCGCAACGTCCTAGTCCTGCTACGACAGTGCCACTAGTGTCTGCGCCGGCGCAGGCATCAGGTCAAAACGCAACGCCAGTGCCAGGTCAGGTTTTGCATCAAATACCAAATCAAATACCGACGATGGCGTCGCTTGCTCCAGTTGCTCCCGTCATGGCTGCACCCGCTGCTGCGATAGCAGATGCGTTTGCTCCTTTGGCTCCTGAAATGCAGGTTGCTCCAGCACCTGTTGCCCCAGTCAGCACAGTAGCAAGTGCACCGGCATCTACTCCATCTTCTGTTGTTACCGCTGTTGTTCCTGAGCCGGTAGTCAGTAGTGTTGTTAGCCAGCCAGTATCTGCTGCAATGTCGGCGAGGGCCGCTGCACTGGCCGCTGCTGGTTTGAATAAATCGACTGCTGGAAGTCGGGCCGCAGCTGCAAAGGCGCTAGCGTCGCAACCTGCCGCTGCGCCTGTCGCGGCAGCACAGCCTGCGCCTGCGCAGATACAAGCTCCGGTACTAGCTCCCGCACCTATATCCGCAAGAGTTGTCACACCTCAGCCGACGGCACCAGTGGCTCAGGTAAAATCAGCAAGTTCTTCCAACACATCCTACGCCCCCGATGGTATGCCGCCACCCTGGGATGAGGATTTAATGGAGGCAAGCTATTCCGCAACGTCGAATGAACCGCCACCACATTTTCATACCGGCGCGTTTGACGATGAGTTTGATGTAGTCGGAGTGGCGAGCGTCGCTACAAATGCTCCTGTGATGCAGCAACGAGCGAACCTGGCTAGTCGGCAGCAAGCGGAAGTCGTATCTGCTGAAGCGTTGACCGACTTAGTGAGCGACGCATCTGTGACGCCCGATTTTGCGCAAGTTGTTGTAGGCGAACCGGCTGAGGACATTGTGCGACCAGCCGCGCTGGTACCTATTCCTGAATTAAACTGGGATGGACACTGGCCTAATCTGGCGGCGAGTTTGCCTATGCGCGGTGTAGCACAGCAACTGGCGCAGCAAAGTGAATTGATTCAATGCCAGATCAACGGTAATACCTTTTTGTTCCAATTGCGCGTGCCTTTGCAAACCTTATTGTCGTCCGGCAGCGTAGAAAAATTAGAAATGGCATTGGCGGAACGTTTTTCAAAATCCGTCAAGGTCGAGACTAAGATTGGTGCAGTCGAGCAGACAGCGAATGCACAGGCAGTTGCTGAGCGTGCGGAGCGCCAGCAACAGGCAGAGAACTCGATACAAAGTGATTCCTTCATACAGAGTTTAATGCGAGAATTCGGCGCGACAATTGTGACGGGTAGTATCAAACCAATTTAAGTGAATTGTTGATAGATCCCCAGGACACGAAATTCCCCAACCCAACAACCCCAGATTGCTGTACCGGGCAGAGATTGCCACTATTTTTTTGAATTTGTTTTAGGAGAAGTACCATGATGAAGAACCAACTCGCTGGCCTGATGAAACAAGCGCAGGCAATGCAAGACAATATGAAAAAAGCCCAGGATCAATTGGCCTTGGTTGAGGTAGAAGGTCAGTCTGGTGCTGGTCTGGTCAAAGTAGTGATGACTTGCAAAAACGATGTGAAACGCGTCACCATTGATCCGTCTTTGTTGGGGGATGATAAAGATATGCTGGAAGATCTCGTCGCAGCAGCATTTAATGATGCAGTGCGTAAAGCAGAAGCGACTTCATCAGAAAAAATGTCTGCATTGACGGCAGGTATGCCAATGCCACCTGGTTTTAAAATGCCATTCTAAGTTCTGTTGAAATAACGAGCACGCATAAAGTTTGCTTTCTGTGTGCTTGTTTAGATGGATACAGGAATTCAAAAAAGTCTGAAAAATCTGATGAAACTATGAGCATGCAGATGAATTATCAGGTTGACGACTCATTAGGTAGATGAATCAGAATAAAGCCTGACTGGCAAGAGACACATCCTCAGTCCGATTTACTATTCAGCATGTCCCATCGCTTCTAACTCACAACGACCATCCACTCGACCATCCACTACGTGAAATCCCAAACCAGTCTTGAAATTCTCGCGGAAGCCCTGCGCCGTTTGCCCGGCGTCGGTCCAAAATCTGCGCAGCGCATGGCTTATCATCTGTTGCAGCATGATCGCGATGGTGCTGCGCAGCTAGGGCGAGCATTGATGCAGGCTGTTGAGAAAATCCATCACTGCGCGATGTGCAATACCTTTACCGAAAGTGATGTCTGCGAAACCTGTCTGGATCCTGAACGTGATGTATCGATGCTCTGTGTCGTCGAGACGCCATCGGACCAAATGATGATCGAGCAGACGATGACGTATAAAGGTCTGTACTTTGTGCTGATGGGACGATTATCTCCTCTGGACGGGATAGGCCCAAAAGATATACACCTGGAGAAACTGATCGTTCGTGCTACGGACGGGCTGGTGACTGAGGTAGTGCTGGCGACGAATTTTACGAATGAAGGTGAGGCTACTGCTCACTACATCAGTGAAACGCTGAAAGCACGGGGCCTCAAAGCGAGCCGTCTGGCGCGTGGTGTGCCCGTGGGCGGGGAGCTTGAATACGTTGATGCAGGCACTATTGCCCGCGCCATGTTGGATCGCCGCAGCACATAAATTAATGCTGAAACGATGACTGAACAAGCTCAAAAAAATTTGTCCGGCCCTTTAGCTGGAATCAAAGTGCTGGAATTGGGCACCTTGATTGCCGGGCCGTTTTGCGCGCGTATGCTGGCAGAGTTCGGCGCAGAAGTCATCAAGATAGAATCACCCGACGGAGGCGATCCTATCCGTCAATGGCGTGTTTTGAAAGACGGCACTTCATTATGGTGGAGTGTCCAGGCGCGTAATAAAAAGAGTCTGACTCTCAATCTGAAACAGACTCAGGCACAAGCGATTGCCCGGCGTCTGGCATTAGATGCCGATATTATTATCGAGAATTATCGTCCCGGTGTGCTTGAGAAGTGGCAGCTCGACTACGACAGTTTGAAGGAAATTAATCCCGCAACGATCATGGTACGTCTGTCCGGTTATGGACAGACAGGGCCGCTGAAGGACTTGCCCGGTTTTGGCGCGATTGGCGAATCCATGGGCGGTTTACGCTATGTCTCTGGACATCCCGATCGTCCGCCAGTGCGTGTCGGCATATCGATTGGCGACTCAGTCGCTGCTCTGCACGGCGTGATTGGTGCGATGATGGCGCTGCGTCACCGCGATGCAACAGGTGGGCGCTGGAACGGTCTGCAGGGGGCAGATTGCGTTGCCGGACAAGGACAGATGGTCGATGTGGCGCTGTATGAATCGGTATTTAATCTGATGGAGTCGCTCGTGCCCGAGTTTGATCATGCAGGCATTGTGCGTGAGCGGACTGGCGGTGCTTTGCCAGGGATCGTGCCATCGAATACCTACACGACAGGTGACGGCGAGAATATCGTAATTGCAGGCAATGGCGACGCGATTTTTAAACGCTTGATGATGGCGATTGGCCGTGAAGATATGGCGAACGATCCCGGTCTTGCACGCAATGATGGACGCGTTCCGCGCACGGTTGAGATTGATACGGCAATCAGTGACTGGTGTCAGCAGCAAACGATAGATAGCGCGTTGCAGCTATTGCAAGCAGCCGATGTGCCGGTGGGTAAAATTTATTCGGTTCGGGACATGATGAGTGATCCTCAATTCCTTGCACGGAATATGTTTGAACAGCATGTATTTGCCGATGGAACACCTGTGAAATTGCCAGCAATCTCGCCGAAATTATCTGAAACACCTGGTCATACCAACTGGTTGGGGCCGAAGCTGGGGCAGCATAATCGCGAGGTGTTACAGCAGCTAGGTTATTCTGAATCTGAGATAGCGCAGTTTGAGCGCGACAATATTGTCTGACGCTATTTCACTCATTGATGTCGTTGTTGCCTGCGCAAAGCAGGTGGCAATCTAGAAGAAGTATAAGAAAGCAGAGCCCACTTATGAACCGTCAGTTCTTTAAACAATTCGCCATTGCGCTCGTATTATTTTTACTCGGTTACTTCACTTTTAACAGCAAATTATTTGCGCAAGATGTGAGTGGCCGCATATCGCAGACGTTAGTGGTCACAGCTGCGAATTGATGTATTGATACAGTTTAAAAAATATCTAAAGAGTGCCTAAGTAGCTTCTTAGGAGTACCGATTGATTAGCTCAGGATAAAGTTTTTAAATAATCCCGGATGCCTGCGAGCAGCATTTCTACCGAGGCTGCCGTCAGGATTAATCCCATCAGTCGTTCAAACGCTGTCATGACACGTTTGCCCAGTACACGCTGCATGCGTTCAGCACTTAATAACACCACTAGCCACACCACCGCGACCGATGTCAGTGCCGCGACATGAACAGCGACATCCAGTCTGCTGCTTGACGAAAACAGCAGTACGGTAGCCAATGCTGATGGTCCTGCAAGTGCCGGGATGGCCAGAGGTACAATGAACGGTTCGTGATCGTCTTCTACATCACCAAAAATCCCACCCTCTTGCGGAAATACCATACGAAGCGCAATCAGGAACAGAATCACGCCGCCACCGATGCGTAACGACACATCCGATAGTTGCATTGCCGTCAGGAAATGTCGGCCAAAAAACATGAATAACAGCAACAGCGCAAAGGCTATCGCACATTCACGTACCACGACACGCCAGCGGCGCTCGGGGGCAACATGAGAAAGTGCGGCAACAAAAATAGGTACGTTACCAAACGGGTCGGTGACCAGGATGAGCAGAATGAAGGATTGGAAAAAATCTTGCGTCATATTTTGTTCGCTTTGAGGTCATTGATGTGTCTTTGACATATGTCTGTGAAATATGTCTGTGAAATATGTCTGTGAAATATGTCTGTGAAGCATCGTATGTGAATTGCCATAGCCATTCAAGCGAATTATAGAAATCGCGGTACTATTGGGGTAGTCTGGCGTTTCCAGCACGCTCGTATTATTTTTAGACAGGTAAGAATTTCCCATGACGATTGAAAAAAAAGAACGGCCTGATACGCCATGTGTTGCTGTGTGTTCCACGACTTTTGACGATGTCTGCCGGGGATGTGGCAGGACGGTAGCGGAGGTCGCTGAATGGGTGTTCATGAACCAGGATCAGAAGGAAGTCGTATGGCAAAGAATTCTGGCTGAGGGCTATCCCCGAAGGAATACCTGATTGATCAAATTGCTCAACTACGCAAAACCATAAACATCAATCAAAATCACAATAACGGAGACATTGTTATGGCAGAAGCAAAGCTAAAGACAGAACCCCAAAAGAAGTCGCGCCGGCGTTTTATTTTAGGTGGATTAGGTGTTGCCGGAGCGCTGGTTGTCGGCTGGGGCTTCACTCCGCCTAGGCAGCGATTGCACGGCGTCAGCTCTTTACCAGTGGTGAATGATGAAGTCAGTTTAAACGGGTGGATCAAAATTGCGAGAGACGGCGTGGTCACGGTGGCCATGCATAAAAGCGAAATGGGGCAGGGCATACATACCGCATTACAGATGTTGATTGCTGAGGAACTTGATGTTCCCATGCATATGGTCAGACCTGTTCATGCCCCTATCGATAAAATTTATGGCAATGTTGCCATGCTTGCCGATGGACTGCCTTTTCATCCAGATAATGCCGGCACCGTCAAAAGAACCGCATGCTGGATGACGGCAAAATTTGCCCGTGAGCTTGGTTTGCAGGTTACTGGCGGATCCTCTAGCGTCAAAGATTCGTGGCTACCTATGCGTGAAGCGGGGGCGACTGCCCGGGCAATGCTGATTGCCGCCGCCGCAAAAGAGTGGAACGTGCCAGCAGACCAATGTAAGACGAGTGACGGAAAAGTTATTCATTCCTCAGGTAAGAGCACTGGTTATGGTGAGCTGGCTGCCAGGGCGGTATTGATAACACCTGATGACGTCCGTTTAAAAGATCCCAAAGTATTTACCCTCATCGGCACACCGCAATTACGTACTGATTCCGGGGCTAAAACGAATGGCAGCGCAGTTTTTGGCATCGATGTTCGTCCACCGGGATTGCTTTATGCTGCGATCAAAATGAGTCCGGTCATCGGCGGTAGTGTAAAAAAAATCAATGAGAGCGAGAACAAATCTGCTGGTGATCCAGTTCAGGTGATTGATTTGCAAGCGACGAATTCTGCAAATCTGGTGGCCGGTGTTGTCGTAGTAGCCAAAAATTATTGGACTGCAAGAAAAGCATTGCTGGCACTGTCTGTAGATTGGAATTCTGGTCCTGCTGCGAATTTGTCCACGGCAGATATTTTTAAAGAGCTAGGGCGTCAACTTGACACTGAATCTGGTTTTACTTACTACCAGCAAGGGGATGTAAGTTCTTTATCCTCTACGGCCAAGACCATCAAGGCAGAATACAAGGCGCCATTTTTAGCGCATGCCACGATGGAGCCGATTAATTGCACTGCTCAATTTAAAGACGGCAAGCTTGATCTCTGGGTGTCAACACAAGTTCCCAGTATTGCCGTCGATGTCGCAGCCAAAATTGCCAATATATCGTCGGATAAGGTTGAATTGCATATGACGTATCTCGGCGGTGGTTTTGGTCGCCGCCTGGAGGTCGATATGGTGGTGCAGGCGGTGACAGTGGCGTTGCAGACTAAAGGCTTGCCAGTGCAGTTGATCTGGAGCCGAGAAGAGGATATGACGCATGATATGTACCGGCCGGCGGCTTTAGCAAGGTTTAATGCGCTGGTTGATGCGAATGGTGTTGTGACTGCTTATGGTAATAAGTCGGCTTCTGGATCCGTGACGCATCAGGTGCTGAAGCGCACATTTGGTGTGCCCGGTGCCGGACCAGATAAGACGACAGCAGAGGGTGAGTTTGATATGCCCTACGAATTTGCCAACCAAAAAATTGCCCACGTCATTGTGCCAACGGTTGTCCCTTTAGGATATTGGCGCTCTGTCGGGCATTCACATAATGCGTTTTTCAAAGAAAGCTTTATTGATGAACTCGCGCATGCGGCTGGTAAGGATCCGGTCAATTTTCGACGTGAATTATTGAAACAGCATCCGCGCTTTTTGACCGTACTGGATGCCGCAGTGAATAAGGCTGGGCCGGTACCGGAGGGCCGCGCGCATGGCATTGCGCTACATCAATCGTTCGGCTCTATCGTGGCGCAGGTGGCAGAGGTCTCGGTTAAAGACAAGCAGATCCAGGTCCATAAAGTGACGTGTGCCGTGGACTGTGGAATTGCAGTTAATCCCAATATCATTACGCAGCAAATTGAGTCTGCGATCATTTTTGGTCTCAGTGCTGCCTTGAATGGGGAGGTCACCATTAAAAACGGCCAGGTTGAGCAGACGAATTTCCATGACTATCCAGTTCTCAGAATGAATGAAGCACCTGAAATTCAAACGGTCATCATCGCAAGTGCTGAACCTCCGGAGGGCATCGGTGAGCCAGGGACGCCGCCAATTGCCCCGGCGGTTGCTAATGCCGTGTTTTTGCTAACCGGGCAGCGAATGAGAAGTCTGCCTTTGCGTTTGGAAACTACCTGAATTAAGCAGCTATTTGAATTATTTTAATCTTGAATTTGGTCAACTGGTATGGTCGTCATTATTGCTTCGGATCAAATTCAATAAAAATAGTTCGTCTATAAATGTAAAAACAATGTTTACTTAAATAATGGGAATTACATTCTTTTATATTTTCAAATCGGCAATTTTTTAACTTTATTTGATATGTTAAGGTCTTTTCCAAAATTTTCTCTTGTAAAGAAATATTTGCATCATTTTTCACATTGCGGAAAAACAACGAGCTTATTTGCAAGTCTTTTGATGTCTGATTAACTCTACACTAGCTATTTGGGCAATAGCCTGTTGAATGTCTGCAATTTTTTTGTAGTCTTTCAGCAAGAAGTTTCAGCGTTTTTGCTGGGATACAGATCAAAAGCCTTTACTCTGGTCTACTTGTTTTTTTAGATTGACATAAATTCAACGCCTACCGCGTTGGCTAATACTCATAGGGGACACAATCCCTACGGCAATTTGAAAATGGAGAGAAAATGGAACGAGCTTTGAAATTAACACAAGTATTACGTCCAACCCTACTGGCAGTGATGGTAGCGGGTGCTTGCAATGCGATGGCAGCAGATCGTGTTGACTTGGAAAATTTTGTTGCGCCAGCAGCGACTTCAGCAGCGGCGAAAACATTAGCTGGTGGCTCAACAGCAAGACTGAATGATTTGTTGGGCTTAACTGCTAGCGAACTACAGGCTGTTCGTAGCCAGACTTATGCTAACGGTAAAGTGGTAACACGCTACCAGCAGTTTCACCAAGGCGTGCCTGTCTGGGGTGAGGGTGTTGTTGAGCACGTAGTGCCAGGTGCGGCTCAGCCAGCGCTGGCAGGTGCAATGTTGAGCAATCTTGGTAACGATTTGCCAACTGCTAAGCCATTGTATTCAGCTTCTCAGGCATTGACATTGGCGAAGACTCAAGCACGTGTTAACTCTACTGAAAACGACCAGTCCAAATTACATATCCAGCTCGGCGCGAATAATGTTGCGAAGCTGATTTACGTCATTTCTTTCTTGGATACGTCCAATCCAGGCAAGCCAAGCCGTCCGCATTTCATCATTGATGCAAATACTGGTGCGGTTCTGCAAAAATGGGAAGGTATTACCCATGCTACTACTGGCACGGGTCCTGGCGGTAACGCTAAAACAGGTCAATACGAATACGGCACTACTGCTGGTTACGGTTATTTAGACGTGTTAGTCAGCGGTTCGACTTGTAAACTGAGCAGCACGAATGTTGATACCTACAACATGAATAACGCCACCTCCGGTTCCGGTACGTTGCACAGTTTTACTTGCCCGCGCAACACTGTCAAAACAGTGAACGGTGCTTACTCTCCGATGAATGACGCGCATTACTTCGGCAATCAAGTTTTCAACATGTACCAGACTTATCTGGGTGTACGTCCGATCAGTCAAAAATTGATGATGCGCGTGCATTACGGCTCTGCCTACGAAAATGCATTCTGGGATGGTACAGCAATGAATTTTGGTGACGGTGCCTCTACTTTCTACCCATTGACAGCGTTGGATGTGACAGGTCATGAAATTAGCCACGGCTTCACAGAACAGAACTCGAATCTGACATACTCCGGTATGTCCGGTGGTATGAACGAAGCGTTCTCGGATATGGCAGGTGAGGCAGTCAAGTACTATGTCAAAGGCACTAATGACTTCAAAGTCGGTGTCGACATTTTCAAAGCCAGTGGCGCCTTGCGTTATATGTACAACCCACCGCTGGATGGCGGTTCTATCGATAATGCAGCGAACTACACCAGCAGCCTCGATGTGCATTATTCAAGTGGTGTGTACAATAAAGCATTCTATTTGCTGGCGACTAAAACTGGCTGGAACACACGCAAAGCATTTGAAGTTATGGCTGACGCAAACCGTTTGTACTGGACTGCGAGCAGCACGTTTAATCAAGGTGCCTGCGGCGTAGAAAAAGCAGCAGGCAACCGTGGTTACACAGTTGCTGATGTTACTTCTGCATTCAGTTCAGTTGGCGTAAGCTGCGCTACGACCACACCAACAGCAACACCGTTGACTAAAGGCGTGACAGTCACTGGCATCACACTGGCTAAAGGTGCGACTAAGCTGTACTCCATCGTTGTTCCAGCAGGTGCAAAAAATCTGAGCGTCAAACTGGCTGGTGGTACAGGTGACGGTGATCTGTATGTCAAAGCAAGTGCAGCACCGACGACGACCTCTTACGATGGTAAGTCTGAAGGCTCCACAAATGCTGAGACAGTAACAATTGCTGCACCAAAAACAGCAACTTACTATGTTCTGGTCAGCGCTTATGCTGCAGTAAGCGGCACTACTCTGGTCGCAACTTATCAGTAATACTCTTTAGTTGTTATTGAGTAGATACTCTCAATCCCGCTCCGTCCGGAGCGGGATTTTTTTTCAATCAGTATTTTTGAAGAGTGCCAGAATTGTGCATTCGAAGGGGTATTGTCATGCAAAAGAAAATCGTATCTGGACTGTTTTCTGGAATGTTAGCCAGTCTGTTGTTGATCGGTATAAGCGCTGAGGCCGTCGCGGGAAATAAAGTATGGATCACCCTGGGTGATACAGCGTTTCATCAGTTACAAAAACTCGCGCCACAGACAATTGCGAAAGATAGTCAGATCGTTGTCGCCAATCCCGGTTTTCAGGGGCTCACTGGTTCCATGATCCAGGAGAAGGTCCACTTAGTTGAGGTTGATGAGCAGCAGCTCGCCGGATTGTCGGCAGCAATACACCAGGAGCTAAAGCGTTGCGGTGGATTTATGTTTCATCCGAATGAGAGTGCAGGGCGAGTTGCATTAAGCACGCCTGCTAGCCTGAATGCAATTGCGGCAAGTCTGGCGCCATCGTATGTGATCGATAATCAGACAGTTGTGACACCGATGTTGTCGCAGATGCAGGCAAGTAACATCGGTCAGACAATTATTGATATGTCCGGCTATGCCAATCGTTATTACACGACCACCAATGGTGTCAATGCCACTAACTGGTTAAAGCAAAAATGGGCGCAGATGACGTCGACCCGCAGTGATATCACCGTAGAACAATTCACTCATGCAAGCTGGAGTCAGAAGTCCGTTATCCTCACCATCAAAGGCACTGAAAATGCTGCCGAGGTGATTGTTCTTGGCGCACATCTGGATTCCATTAATACCAAAGGCACAACGGAAACGACCAAGGCCCCGGGTGCCGACGATGACGCCTCGGGTATCGCCAGCCTGACGGAGGTCATACGCGTATTGGTCGCTAACGGCTATAAACCGCGCAGGACCATTAAAATCATGGGCTATTCCGCAGAAGAAGTGGGTTTGCGGGGTTCCCAGGAGATTGCCAAGAGCTTTAAGGCGGCGAATACCAACGTGATTGGCATGATGCAGCTTGATATGACTAACTACAAAGGCTCGGATAAAGATATTTATCTTTATACCGATTACACGAATAGCGCCCAGAACCAGTTTGTCGCCAATCTGATCTCAACGTATCAGCCAAGTTTAAGCATTGGCTATGATAAGTGCGGTTATGGCTGTTCGGATCATGCGTCCTGGTATGCCCAGGGTTATGCAACTTCCATGCCTTTTGAAACTGCATTTACCCAGGATAATCCATATATTCATACGGAAAACGATACCTACGCCAATAGTGGTGGGCAGGCGAATCACTCGCTGAAGTTCGCACGCCTAGCTTTATCATTTGCTGTTGAGTTGGGTAGTGATGGTGCTGCGACGCCCGGACCTGTAGATAAGGTAGAGACTTTTACCGGCAGTTTGACGAAGGGACAAAAAGCCAGTTACGGTCCATTTAAAGTCGGTGCCGGAGGTAGTTTTGCTGCAGCGTTGAGCGGAACCGGAGATGCGGATCTGTATGTGCGCAAAACATCGGCACCAACGACGACGACCTATGATTGCAAGTCAGACGGATCAACATCGACCGAAAGTTGCAGCATCAATTTAACGGCAAACGGTGATGCCTACGTTCTGTTAAATGGGTATTCTGCTGCGACATACACCTTAAAAGTCACTTACAGGCCGCAATAAGATCGCAATAACACACCGTAATAGGCCGAATTGCAATTGGAGGGTATAGTTGCGCGAAGTATTATTCATAAACTATTCAGAGACTATTTAGAGACTAATAACTAGACTGTTATTTTTTTGAAATATACTTCGCGTACTATGCGATACTTTTTATGCGCAATAATGATGTGCCGTAAATTAGCGTAAATAAGTGCAACAGAGACAGGCTTTGCCAGTTTCGTGACGCATAATGAGTTTTGGAGATGTTTGCTTTGATGATGTTCTGGTCACGGCAGGTTTCTGAATTTGATGAATCTATGTTTTGCCGGGCAAATTTGTCTTTGCAGATTACATGTATTACTTTTTATCCCTATGAGCGATCAAACTTTTCAACAAAATAATTCAATTCGCCGTATTAAATCATCTCGATCCATTGTTTCGCGTGGCTTCACCTTGATTGAAATCATGGTTGTTGTGGTGATCATGGGGATTCTGGCTGCACTGGTTGTACCTAAATTAATGGGACGTACCGACGACGCACGCATCGTCGCTGCAAAACAAGATATTTCTACCCTGATGCAGGCACTCAAGCTGTATCGTCTCGATAACCAGCGTTATCCGACCACAGAGCAGGGGCTGCAAGCGCTTATCATCAAGCCGACTGCCGGACCCGCCGCAAATGGCTGGAAAACGGGCGGCTACATCGACAAATTGCCAAAAGATCCATGGGGCAATCCTTACCAATATCTGTCGCCAGGCATTAAAGGCGAGGTCGATATCTTTTCATTGGGTGCTGATGGCCAGCTCGGTGGCACCGGTAACGATGCTGACATCGGTTCCTGGGATCAATAAGGATCGTAGTGCAAGTTTCCCCGTGTTTCAGATTGCGTAATCAGGCGGGCTTTACCCTGCTTGAGTTACTAGTGGTATTGGTCATCGCCGGCATAATGCTCGGCGCTGTGTCGTTTAACGCTATGCAAAGCAGTCATCAGCGTCTGCAAACGGATGCGCAAAGAATTGCGGTGTTGCTCCAGCTGGCGCGCGAAGAAGCGATTGTGCGTAACCGACCCATTGCTTTTGAGGCGGATCAAAACCAATATCATTTTCTGGTTCGTAACGAATTAATCTGGGAAGTACTTCGTGACGTAGATATGCTGCGCGAACGCGAATTCGTGATGAGTCCGGTGCGTCTTACGATCAGCCCTGCAACAAATATAGATAATGCCAATTTACGTATTATCTTTGGGCGAGAGCCAATCGACAAACCCTTCGTCTTGAGTATGAGCTCAGGCGAAGATCAGGTACTGATCAGGGCAGATGGCATTGGCCATTTTGTAGTGGAATAAGATGAAGCCCCATTCTCTTCTTAAAAGAACACCCTCTCGTTACCTGTCTGGATTTACTTTGCTGGAGGTGCTGGTCGCGCTAGTCATCGTCGGCACCGCGCTTGGCGCAAGCCTGCGGGCGATTGGAAGCCTGACACAGAACAGTAACGATTTGCGTGCATCAATGATGGCAAACTGGTCCGCCGAAAATCGACTAGCGCAGATTCGTCTCAGCAACGAATGGCCTGCTTTGGGCGAACGCTCATTCCCTTGTCCTCAGGGTGAATTGAATCTGGTTTGTGAAGAACATGTACTAGGTACACTTAACCCTCTGATTCGCAGAGTGGAAGTGTATGTATTCGATGCGGCACACGCAGAGCGCCGTATCGTCAAGCTGACTCAAGTGGTACCCAATGCGTCCTGAAAAAAAACAACCCGGCTTTACTTTAATCGAGCTATTAGTCGCAATCACGATTTTGGCGATCGTCGCCGTGCTCGGTTGGCGTGGGCTGGATAGTATCGTCAGAGCACGAATCGGACTCACCAATGAATTAGAGCAATCGCGCGGTACGCAGATTAGCTTTGCGCAACTCGAAAATGACTGCGCGCACCTGGCTGGTGTAGATTTGTTAGCGACACGCGAGAGTCTGCGGGCATCCCAGCGAAGTTTATTTTTGATTCGTACGGTTTTTGACGACAACCAGCCCTTACGTTTGCAGGTGGTCGCTTATCGCTTGCTTGACGGCGTACTGACCCGGCGCGAATCGACTGCGACCCGTGACTTAAGGCAGCTTGATGCGGATTGGCAAGGCGCTTTAAATGAGACAGACGCAATGCCTGTCGTGGTACTGCAAAACAATGTGGCATCAATTGCTATGCGTACCTGGAATAACGATGAGAAAGCTTGGCGTGTTGCCGGTACGGATATTGATAGCGCTCAAAATCCGACGAACAGCAGTGGTAGTGCCGCTAAACCTGTTCCCCTGAAAAGCGGATTGGAAATGTCTTTGCAATTGCGGGGCAGAGAACACACCATGTTAAAAGTATTTTTGCTGGGAGCCGCATGAAAACTCCCCGTCGCCAGCAGGCAGGCGTTGCAGTCGTCACGGCCCTATTACTGACTACCCTGGCAATTACCATAGTCGCCAGTCTGTTCTGGCAGCAGCAGGTGCAGGTTCGCTCGATTGAGAATCAACGTCTTCAGTTGCAAAAAAAATGGGTGCTGCGTGGTGCGCTGGATTGGGCACGCCTCATCTTGCGGGAAGATGGACGTGGTCGCAAAGTCGATCACTTGAAAGAAGCATGGGCAACGAATCTGGCAGAAACTCGTCTCGATGAATATGTGGAGAACGGCCGGGCTGATTCCGAGAGCAGTGAAGCAAGCTTGTCCGGACAAATCAGCGATGCACAATCACGATTTAATCTAAACAATCTGGCGACAGACGGTGTGATGAATCCTAAGGCGATCATCGCGTTTCAACGCCTGTTAGGAAATCTTCGCCTGGATACTTCTTTGGCGGCTGCCGCGGCCGAAGCAATTGCTTCGTCCCAAACAAAAAAAACAACAGCGACTAGTAACCCCGCTACGACTACCGGAGCTGCCTCTAATCCCACGGTGACAACAGGTACAGCAAGCAATCCATCTCAGACATCGTCAGACAGTGTTCCTGCAGTACAATTCCTGCGCTTCACGCAAATCGATGATTTGTTGTCTGTCGCAGGATTTAATGCTGACATGCTGACGAAGTTGCGAGACTTTGTCGTGGTTTTGCCACGCACTACGGCATTGAATGTCAATACGGCTTCTGCTGAAGTACTGTCCGCATACATCGCAACATTGTCGATGTCAGATGCGGCCGCAATCGTCGCTAGCCGGGACAGAGCTGAATTTTTGGATTTGCCGGATTTTAAACAAAGATTTCCGGATAAACTTGCAAATCTCGCAGAAGGCGAGGTTTCCGTATTTACGGAATTTTTTATCGTGTCAGGAAAAATTCGCCTGGGTAGATCTTTCTTGAATTTCAATTCTCTGATTGAGCGTAACGACGCCGTAACGAAAATTATCTGGATACGAGAGTTATAAAGAAAACGGTAGTAGTTTTGGTAGTTTGACCATCATGATGCGCGGATGCTGTTGCGTGAATAGAAAATAGATTATGGCAAGTACACTGTACATATTGTTACCTTCAAAAGTCACTGCTCAGGCGAGTGCAGACTGGGCTAATTTGGCGCGACCATTTGCCGCAGTGTCTGCCAACGGAACAATAGAGCAACAAGGTTGTCAGACACTCACTCAGTTAAAACCGGCTTTGATGCAAGCGCGTCAGGTCGTGGTCTTGCTGGCGGCAAGTGATGTGAGCTTGTTGCAGGCGAAAGTACCGCCGATGGCCGCATCAAAATTACGAATGTCTCTGCCGAATCTGCTCGAGGATCAGCTTTCTACTGAAGCATCCGAGGTGATCTTGCAACCGGTCAGCGTTGTTGATGGGTTGTGTACGGTCGCCGTCGTGGATAAAACCTGGATGGAAACGGTCTATCGTACTGTATTGATATCGGGTGCCAAAAAAGTAGTGGCGTATCCATCCCAGATGGCTATGGAGTATCGCGCTGGCGCGACCAGCGTTTTGCTGGATCAGGAAAATTCCATCATCGAGTTTGCAGCACGTCGTTTTGACGGTTCGTTTATCGGACTCGGTTTGGGCTTGGATCAAGCGATGTCGACCGATACTCAGCAGCAGACGGCTGGTGTATTGGAGTGTTTGCAGGCATTGAGTTTGTTTGTGCCGGAGTCGGATGTAACGGTATATCTTGATGCAAAAGCGATAGCGCCGTTTCAACATGCGCTGGCAGAAAATGTAGAGATGGCTCAGCGCATCACACTACAGACATTGAGCTGGAAAAATCGTATTACCGGACTCGACACACACACGCCAGATTTGCTGGCAGGTATCAGTTCAATCAATCAATCCTATGTTGACTGGCGCATCTGGCGCTGGCCCTTAGGTTTGGGCGTCGCAGCTTTGTTCATTAATATGATCGGCTTAAATATTGAGTGGTGGTCTTTGAAGCGTGAAGCGCAGTCACTGACTGCGTCAATGACACAAGTCTATCGTTCTGCCTATCCTAAGGAGTCGGTTGTCATCGACCCTCTGGCACAGATGCAACAAAAAATCACTGCTGCAAAAAAAATGTCGGGACAATCGTCACCCGATGATTTCGTGGTACTGACGGCTCAGTTTGCGCAAGTATGGGATCGTCTGGCACCTGGTGTGCCGGGAGCCAGTGTGCTGGGTGTGGAATACAGGGAGCGTAATTTATTTGTGAAAACAAAATCCTTTAATGCACCAGATCAGTTGAAAACTGCATTGCAAGAACAGGCCTTGATGCTGGTCTCATTCAAGGACGGTATTTTGCAGATTAAGCCGGTTTCAGGGAGTGCTAAATGAAAGCGCTAAGTTTAATGGATGCCATCACGTCTTACTTGCAGCAGTTAGAAACGCGTGAGCGTCGCATGCTTTTACTCGGTGTCGCCAGTATTGTTGCGGCCTTGCTGTATTTTGTCGGCATTGATCCTGCATGGTCAGGGAAAAAACAATTACAAAAAGCGATTCCGCAGCTAAAACAGCAGGTGGCTGAGATGGACGTATTGAGCCGGCAAAGTGCTCAGCTGGGTGCCGCAATGGCAGAAAACGTCGATGCGATTTCACGCGAAGCGGTTGAGCTGTCTCTGTCTCGTCGTGGCGTCAAAGCGCAGAATCTCTCGGTATCTGATGATATGGTCAGATTGCAGATATCGACTGTGGCGTATCCGACCCTGATGGAATGGTTACTCGAGATGCAGAAGTCGAGCCGCCTGACAGTGGAAGAATCGAAATTGACCACCTTGGCTGAAAGTGGCCAGGTCAGTGCGACATTGACGATGAAGCAGCAAAAAAATACTCTCTGAAATGATGAAAATAAAAAAAATCATCTGGGTTATCGCTGCTGTTCTCAGTATTGTATTGACGGTATTGGTGTTTTTGCCTGCGAGCTGGATGGCTTTGTTGGTCGAAAAGCAAACGATGGGACGGGTTAGCCTGGGTGATGCGCAAGGTAGTTTTTGGCGAGGATCGGCATTCATTGGTGGTGCGCCGAGCGGCAATGCGCCGCTGACGCCTTTGTTGTCTGGCAGATTTAGCTGGCGTATTTCTCCGCTATTGTTGTTAGGGCAGCTCGATGTTGCAGTAGAAAATCCGGCATCGCTTTCTCAGCCTGTTACTCTGTCGGGGAATTTCTCACAGTGGACTGTTAGCGGTGCAGATTTAATGATACCTCCGGAGCGTCTGGAGGGTTTAGGCGCACCGTTGAATACGATTGGTCCATCTGGACAGTTAAGGTTGTCCTGGAATAGTTTGCAATTTAATCGTCAGGGCGCGAAACTCGACGTGATCGGTGCGATGCGGCTTGAAATGAATGAAATGTCATCACGCCTCTCAGCGATTAAACCTCTGGGCAGTTATTTGCTGACATTTGACTGGAAAGGGCAGACCGCTGATCTAGCGTTGAACACCAACAAAGGACCTTTGTTACTTAGTGGTGCCGGTGGTTTGCGTGATGGACGATTTCAATTTTCTGGCAAAGCAATGGCAGAAAAAGGGCAGGAAGACAGGTTGGCAAATTTGTTGAATTTGCTTGGGCAGCGCCGTAGGGATGGCGATAAGGATGTTATAGCGTTAGAGTTCAAATGAGAAAAAATCCATTGAAAGCAAGATCTGCGATGAACGTATCAGTACAACATGGCGTGAATGTGCGCCGACTCCCCTTGGTCGCTTTGTTGAGCGCGGCTTTTCTATGCTCTGGCTCGTTTCCCGCGTATGCGCAGGATCCGGGGCAAAATACAGCGGCCCTCAATTTTGTCGGTGCTGATATTGAGTCGGTGGTCAAAGCTATCGGGCATTACACCGGTGTGACGTTTATCATCGATCCGCGGGTAAAAGGGCAGATTAATCTGGTTTCAGAAAAACCTTTAACCAAGGATCAGGCGTTTAAATTGCTGACATCCAGCTTGCGTTTGCAAGGATATTCAGTAGTGACTGGCGACGGTTATTCAAAAGTTGTACCGGAGTCAGATGCTAAATTGCAGGCAGGTCCTATTCAAGCTGAGGCACTGAAAGGCGATCAGGTCGCAACGCAGATCTATCGCCTGAATTATGAATCGGCGAATAATATCGTGACGGTATTGCGGCCTCTGATTTCGCCGAATAATACAATCAATGCGAACCCTGGTAATAACTCCGTTGTCATTACCGATTACGCTGACAATATCAAGCGCCTGACCAAAATTATCAATGCGCTTGATGTACCGGCCTCCAATGATGTTGATGTTATCCCGGTCAAACACGCGATTGCCAGTGATCTGGCGGCGATGGTAGCAAAATTGACTGAGACGTCCGGTGCATCGGCAGATGCGGGAAAAGCCATCTTGCTCGCTGATCCGCGTACCAATTCGATCATGGTCAAAGCGCCTTCCAGTGCGCGCGGAAATTTGCTCAAATCTTTGATTGCCAAACTCGATCAGCCAACGACCTTGCCGGGTAATGTCCATGTCGTGTACCTGAAAAATGCGGAAGCGGTAAAGCTGGCGCAGACATTGCGCTCTATCGTGACGCAAGACAGCTCTTTGCCAAGCAGTTCCACATCCAATCTGTCAGCTAATACGCCATCCACATCGGCAACAGGTACGGGCTCTACGGGCGGGCTGGCGTCATCTGCGACGACTGGTTCTGCTACAACAGGCTTTGGTTCGAACAGTACTAGTTCAAGCGGAAGTTTATCTGCTGGTGGTGCTGGTGGATTTATTCAAGCCGATGCGGCTACCAATACTTTGATTATTACAGCAAGCGAAACGGTTTATCGTAATCTGCGTGGTGTGATCGATCAGCTGGATGCGCGCCGTGCGCAGGTCTATGTCGAGGCGCTGATTGTCGAAATTAAGGCGAATAAAGAAAATGAATTTGGCATTCAATGGTTAGGTTTGTCCGGTAATAGTAATAGCGATTATCGGGTCGGCGGCGGTACTTCATTTCAGACATCGACCACGAATAATATTGGCTCCCTGATTGCCGGTAGCGGATCAACGCTCCCGGGCGCAGGATTGACTCTGGGTCTGTTTAAACAGG
Source organism: Undibacterium sp. Xuan67W (assembly GCF_049340165.1). Lineage (NCBI taxonomy): Bacteria > Pseudomonadati > Pseudomonadota > Betaproteobacteria > Burkholderiales > Oxalobacteraceae > Undibacterium > Undibacterium sp. Xuan67W. The sequence continues at coordinate 172,089 of NZ_JBMPPN010000001.1, read as the reverse complement.
TGAATGGTCAACTGGGTCTAGGCGCCTTGGCGCATGCCTTGCAATCCAACGGTAATGGCAACGTTTTGTCGATTCCTACTCTGATTACGCTGGATAATGAAGAGGCAAAAATTAGTGTTGGTCAAAACGTGCCGTTTATTACCGGACAATATGCATCGACCGCATCGACAGGCAGTAGTGGCGTCAACCCCTTTACTACCGTTGAGCGTAAAGACGTGGGCTTGGCGCTGAAAGTTAAGCCGCAGATATCTGATGGCGGTACGATCAAAATGTCGATCTATCAAGAGGTATCCAGTGTCGATAAGACCACCGTGAATGCCTCAGGTCTGATTACGAACAAGAGTGTGATTGAGTCGAATGTGCTGGTTGACGACGGACAGATTATTGCGCTTGGTGGGTTGATGAAAGACACGACAGACGATTCGAACGAGGGCGTGCCCTTGCTTAGTGAAATTCCTGTACTGGGGAATTTGTTTAAATATCAGACCAAGACACGCGGCAAAACAAGTCTGATGATTTTTATCCGGCCTATCGTGATTCGTAATGCCGAGCAGAGTAATAACGTGTCCTTAGACCGCTATGACTATATGCGCGCACAAATTGCGCCGACTAAAGAAACGGACGCAGCGACTTTGTTACCCGAAATCGAAAAGGGTAAACTATTTAAAGCGCCAGCAGCAACAGCGGTCGATAAGTCCAAGTCTGACAGTAAAGAGAGTAAATAAGAGCATGCTAGAGAACCGCTTATTGCCCTACGCGTTTGCTCGTGATTTTTCTGTGCTGGCAAGTCGTGATCTGAGCAAAGAAACCTCTTCAGTAGCGCTCGCTGTGTCGACGCAGACTAAGCCTGCTGCGATTGCTGAGGTCGGGCGCCGCTTTGGTCGGATTACATTGCAGGTCATGCCGCAAGAAGATTTGCTTGAGCTGATTGCCAAGGCCTATGCTGGCTCTGGCGGCGATGCTGCAGACGTGGTCGGTGAAGTCGAATCTGATCTTGATTTGGCTAAACTGATGTCTGACATGCCTGCGATCGAGGATTTGTTGGAGTCCGCAGACGACGCGCCAGTTATTCGTATGATCAATGCCTTGTTGACTCAGGCTTTGCGAGAAGGCGCTTCGGATATTCATATCGAGCCGTTTGAACAAATATCTGTTGTGCGTTTTCGAATTGATGGATCTTTGCGCGATATCGTTCGCCCGAAAAAAGGAATCCATGCATCATTGATTTCTCGTATCAAAATCATGGCGCAGCTTGATATCGCGGAAAAACGCTTGCCCCAAGACGGTCGGATTACTTTGCGTATCGGTGGTAAGCCTGTTGATGTCCGTGTTTCGACTTTGCCGACGGGGCATGGCGAACGTGCAGTATTGCGTTTGCTCGATAAAGAGGCTGGCCGGCTTGATTTAAGCAAGCTTGGTATGAGTGACGATGTGTTGCCGCAATTTGATAAATTAATCGCTCAGCCACATGGCATTGTGCTGGTAACCGGGCCAACCGGTTCAGGTAAAACCACAACATTGTATGCGGCTCTGTCGCGCATTAATGCGGGTACTACCAATATTCTGACGGTCGAAGATCCTATCGAATATGAGCTTGCCGGTGTGGGGCAGACGCAAGTAAATACGCGAATTGACATGACGTTTGCGAAAGCTTTGCGTGCGATCTTACGTCAGGATCCTGACGTGATTATGATCGGTGAGATCCGTGATTTAGAAACCGCACAAATCGCTGTTCAGGCGTCGCTGACCGGACATCTCGTGCTGGCTACGTTGCACACCAATGATTCTGCTGCTGCGGTTACGCGTTTGCTGGATATGGGGATTGAACCATTCCTGCTGTCCTCGTCTTTGCTCGGTGTCATTGCGCAGCGCCTGGTGAGAAAATTATGCGTTCACTGCAAACGGTTTGACGGCAAAGTATGGCATGCCGAGGGTTGTGAGCACTGTGGACATACCGGTTATCAGGGGCGGGTAGGGGTCTACGAATTGCTGCTGACGACGGAAGAAATTCGCGCTCAAATCCATCATCAGGCGGCTGAGGCCGAAATACGTACGGCTGCACAGAAAGATGGCATGAGAACGATGCGAGAAGACGGTGAGCGCTGGTTAAGTGCTGGCATTACGACGCCAGAAGAATTACTGCGTGTGACGAAAGAATAATCAACCGTGCCAGCATTCCGATACGAAGCCGTTGATCAGGACGGCACCAGCAAAAAAGGCGTAGTGAATGCCGACAGCGCACGCGCTGCACGTGCTGATTTACGCAGCCAGGGATTTTTACCTGTTTCTGTTGAAGCTCTTGCCAATCAATTAGATGCGGAAGGTAAAAAACGACGCAGCTTGTTCGGTGAGCATTTGTCCAATGTTGAACTAGCCTTGTTCACACGTCAGCTCGCCAGTTTGCTGGAAGCCGGACTTCCGCTGGAACAATCGTTTTCGGCTTTATTGGAACAAGCTGAGCGCACTTATATCCGTGATTTAATCGGCTCTATCCGATCAGAGGTCATGGCTGGAGCCGCTTTATCCGATGCCTTGAAGCAGCATCCCGATGACTTTGCCGATATTTATTGTGCTCTGGTTGCGTCGGGTGAGCAGATTGGTCATTTATCACGTGTTTTGTCGCGCCTGGCAGACTATATCGAACGTCGTAATTCCTTAGTTCAGAAAGTAAAACTGGCGTTTACTTATCCGGCAATCGTAACGGTCGTCGCTTTTTTAATCGTCATATTTTTGCTGACTTATGTCGTGCCGCAGATTGTTTCGGTGTTTGCGAATACCAAGCAAAAGCTTCCTTTGCTGACGGTGATGATGCTGGCAATTTCTGACTTTGTGCGTAATTACGGTATCTATGTCGCGATAATCATCGCTCTGGCGTTTTGGGCCTGGCGTACTGCGCTTAAAAATCCTGAGGTTAAAATGCGCTGGCATACTTGGCTTTTGACCGCACCGCTTTATGGTAAGTTTGAACGTAGCTTGAACACAGCACGCTTTGCTAATACCCTCGCGATCACTACCGGATCTGGTGTGCCGATACTCCGGGCTTTACAAACCAGTCGTGAGACTTTGTCCAACGTTGCGATGCAAGCCCAGGTTGAAGAAGCGACTGCCAGTGTGCGTGAAGGTGTGGGGCTCGCCCGTGCACTATCTGCGCACAAGCACTTTCCGCCTATGCTGATTCATATGATACGTGCTGGCGAAGTCACCGGAGAGTTGCCTGCCATGTTGGAGCGTGCATCGAATGCGCAGGAACAAGACCTGGAGCGTCGTGCACTGACGATTGCCGGTTTGCTGGAACCTGCGCTGATCCTCGCAATGGGTGTCGTTGTCTTGTTGATCGTGCTTGCGGTACTGATGCCGATTATTGAAATTAACCAGTTGGTTCGATGACTGTGCAATGGCAACATCTCTTGTATGCCTGCCCTTCATCGGTGTCAGTAAATAAAGAATGAAATCAAGGAATGAAATGAAGCGTGTACCTCTTATCATCAGTTTTTTGATGTTCATTGTCGTTTGCATGTCGCTCAGTTTTTGGGGCATTCAACTATTTAAGCCAAAGGCACGTGCCGTTACAGTGCCTTCGCAAGCGGTAGCGTTTGAGCCAGGTGCGGGGCAATGGGGAAATATTTTTGGCGCGAGCCAGATTGCGCAAGCCGCCAGCAATTACCAGCTAAAAGGAGTCATCCTCGCCAGACGTCTCAACGATAGCGTTGCTATTGTGAGCGCTAATGGCAAACCTGCGCAGGCTGTCGGTATCAATCAGGAACTGTCTCCAGGCATCACACTGCAAGAAGTACATGATCAATATATTCTGATATCCGAAAATGGAATAATTAAGCGAGTTGAATTGCCGTCCTCTGCGACCATCGTCTCTTCACCGTCTGCAGCGATAAATAGCCCGGCAATACCGCCGCCGAACCCCATCGCATTTCCGCAAAATAACCGTCAGGTTTTTAACGGACCGAACCCCGGTATCGGGATCAGTAGTGGTGTTCCTGTGGTTAATCCACCTGCCTCAGCTCCAGACAATCAACGCTAGGGTATTCTTTGTCATTTCCCAATTTTATTGAACAAGCGTTAACGCTTGCAGATCCTTCATGGCTGCCGGTCTTACGGAGTGCCTTATCCGACTTGCAGCGCGCAGACTCTGCGTATTTGTCGCAGCTAGAAAATACTGTTTTTTTGCCAGAGGCTACCCGCTTATTCGCGGCGTTTGCATTGCCGATCGATCGAGTCCATTATGTATTAATTGGTGAAGGACCGTATCCAAGAGCGGAGAGTGCGACGGGTTTTTGCTTTATGGATGGCGCCGTAGGGGATCTATGGTCCCCGGATCCGGATGGCGGGTTATCGAAAAAAGTGAATCGTGCTACTTCTCTTCGCAATTTTATAAAAATGCTATTGGTCGCAGATGGCTATTTAACTGAAGCGGATACCTCTATTGCGGCGATGTCTGTCGTTGCAAGGCAAGCACGATTACCAGGCGCTGATTTGATTCAGACTTTGCCTGACTTGCAACAGAATTTATTGAGCCAAGGATTTTTATTGCTGAACGCGACGCTGGTTTTTCGACCTGATGTCGCGCCGGCCAAAGATGCCAAAGCATGGCAACCGTTCTTGCACAATATTTTGACTGCTCTCCATGAACGTCAAGCAAAATCAGAATCACACGTTGTGACAGCGGTGACTCTTGTCTTATGGGGGAAGATTGCAGAGCAGTTAAAGCAAATCTCGGTGACTGAATTATTTTCACAGCAAATTGCAGAGCACCCCTATAACCTATCGTTTATTTGCAACAAAACGATGCAGTCCTTTTTTAGACCCTTACGCTTATTGCAACGCCCGACTTTAGAGTAGTCTGTATTACAAAAAAATTGAGAAACGTTAGCCTATCGATTTATTCATTATTCTATTTTCTTGTTCATCAATTTTCTTACTATTGTCCATTTATCTATCGTATCAGTGAAATGTAGCCTTTAAGATATCAGACATAGATCAAACGACCTGCTTAAAATACGTCATCCTTCCTTGTTTATCGGTGATACGATAATGCTTAGTTGATACAGCTCAGGCAATGAAAATCAAACATGCTGAAGAAAATTGAAATAAAACAGCTACGAGTCGGTATGTATGTGCAGGAATTATGTAGTTCCTGGATGGATACACCGTTCTGGCAAAAATCTTTTATGATTGATGATCAAAACATCCTAACAAAAGTTTTGAGCACCAAAATTAAAGAAGCCTGGATCGATACTAGCAAAGGACTAGATGTCTATGTGGAGACTGAACCGGAACCCCCAGCTCCTACAATTCAATTAGCAGAGCCAGAAGTTGTTACGATTGTTAAGCCGCCTCCGCCTCCTTTTAGCGAGATTCCTGGTGTTTCGATGGAAGATGAGGTTGGGCGTGCAGCTAAGATAGTCTCCCGATCCAAGCAAGCTGTTTTTTCGATGTTTAATGAAGCCCGTATGGGTAAGGCGGTCGAAGTCGAAAACGTCCTGCCTTTGGTCGATGAAATAGCAAGTTCCGTCATGCGTAACTCTGGTGCGTTGATTGGTCTGGCAAGGTTGAAGACCAAAGACGACTACACGTATATGCACTCCATCGCTGTCTGCGCATTGATGATTGCGCTGTCGAAGCAATTGGGCCTTAGCGACGAGCAAACACGTGAAGCTGGTCTCGCTGGCTTGTTGCATGATATCGGTAAGATGATGGTGGCTGATGATATTTTGAATAAACCTGGCAAATTGACTGATGCTGAGTTCGTTTCGGTTAAGCATCACCCCGTCGCAGGTTATAAAATGTTGCTGGAAGTCGAGGGGATTAGCGAAGTGGCGCTCGATGTGTGCCTGCATCACCATGAAAAGGTTGATGGCTCAGGTTATCCAGAGCGGTTAAAAGGTGAACAGATCAGCCTTTTTGCGAAGATGGGGGCGGTTTGCGACGTCTATGATGCAATCACTTCGAACCGTCCGTACAAGCAAGGTTGGTGTCCGGCAGAGTCCGTTAAAAAAATGGCGGAGTGGAGTAAGGGGCATTTTGATGAGGCGGTATTTCAGGCTTTTGTCCGGAGTATCGGCATCTTCCCGGTCGGCACTCTGGTGCGCTTAGAATCGGGCCGGCTCGGTGTTGTTGTCGAGCAGCAGACTGGGAAGTCTTTATTGTCGCCAAAGGTGAGGGTGTTTTTTTCTATTAAATCGATGGCGTATATCATGCCTGAGTTGCTTGATCTTGCAGGCCCTGGATTGCAGGATAAAATCGTAGCCCGCGAGGATGCGGTCAAGTGGGGGCTGAAGGATATTAATCGCTATTGGTTAGGGGATGCCTCAACGCCTGGTAATTGAAGGTGTGATTCGATAGCGGACATGTTGGGCAGAATAAAAAAGCACCTCTTCGTGAGGTGCTTTTTTATGGGGGATATTGATGCCTTGTGAAGTCAGCTAAGCGTGAAATAATCAAAGAACGAAATAATAAAACCGGGAGATAGGTTAACCTGACAGGCTGCCTGGTAATCCAGATCTCACTTTTGTGTAGTCCTGCTCTACTCTTGCTCCCAGTTCGCTAACTTACTAACAAACTTTAAGTTCATATGAACTTATTTTTCGGGTTGGATAACGACTTTACCCGTTACTTTGCGCGCCGCTATATCATTCAGCGCGATTGAGGTATCTTTTAACGCATAGCGACCAGAGATATGCGGTTTGATTTTACCTTCGGCTAACCAGCCCATCAGTTCGCGCATTGCTGCCATATTCGCTTTGGGTTCGCGTTTGGCAAATTCACCCCAGAATACGCCGACTAATGATGCACCTTTGAGTAGCGTCAGGTTTAAAGGTAGCTTAGGAATTTCACCGTTTGCAAATCCGATCACGAGATATCGTCCGCGCCATGCGATGGAGCGAAATGCTGGCTCTGCGTAAATGCCACCGACCGGATCGTAAATCACATCCGGACCTTTACCATCGGTGGCTGCTTTGATCGCTTCACGCAAATCTTCAGTGCTGTAATTGATGGTCAGATCTGCACCATGCTCTTTACAGATAGCCAGCTTTTCATCGGAGGAAGCTGCTGCAATAACGCGCGCACCCAATGCTTTGCCAATTTCTATCGCTGCCAGGCCGACACCGCCTGCCGCGCCAAGTACCAGCATGGTTTCGCCTGCTTTGAGTTGAGCGCGATCAACAACCGCATGATGTGATGTGCCATAAGTTAGTGTGATGGCCGCAGCGGTATCAAAATCCATACCGGGAGGCATAGGCATCACGGCCTGAGCAGGGGCGAGTACTTGCTGGGCAAATGCACCGTGTCCGATGAAGGCAATGACTTTGTCACCCACATTTATCTTGCTGACACCCTCACCGACGGCGCGTACAACACCTGAAAGTTCACTGCCAGGAGTGAACGGCAGCTCAGGTTTAAATTGATATTTATTCTGGATGATCAAGACGTCGGGAAAGTTAACGCCGGCTGCTTTGACATCAATGACAACTTGTCCGGCACCGGCTACCAAGTCCGGTAACTCTTCTACTACCAGCGTGTCGGGTAACCCCCAGGCTTTGCACAATACCGCTTTCATGTTTTTGTCTCCTGATTAAAATAGTACGGTCGTTTGATTTTATGATTATGCCGTAAAAAACTACTTGTTGTCTGATTTTACAAAGTTGCATCGGTTAAAATGTTCATCATGAAAATTCTGATCAGTAATGACGATGGTTACCTTGCGCCCGGCATCATTGCCCTGGTAGATGCTTTATCCTCGATCGCAGAGGTTACCGTAGTAGCGCCGGATAGTAACCGTTCTGGCAGTTCCAACGCGTTGACGCTGGATCGTCCCCTGTCTGCCTATCGTGCAGCTAATGGTTATTATTTCGTGAATGGTACGCCTTCAGATTGTGTTCATATCGCTTTGACGGCAATCATGCAGACCAGACCCGATTTGATTGTATCTGGTATCAATCAAGGGCAAAACATGGGTGACGATACCTTGTACTCTGGTACCGTTGCCGCAGCGACTGAGGGGTATTTGTTTGGTATTCCCGCAATTGCGTTCTCCCAGGTGGAAAAGGGCTGGTCACATCTCGATTCTGCGGCAAGAATCGCGCGTGAGATGATAGAGCAAGGTTTTCCGACTTTGAGTCAGCCGTTTTTGTTGAATGTGAATATTCCTAATCTGGAATATGCGCAGATCAAGGGAGTTAAGGCTGCTAGATTAGGAAAGCGTCATACGTCTGAACCAGTGATCAAAGCACGTGATCCACATGGCCGGGATATCTATTGGATCGGTCCACCAGGTATGGCAAAAGATGCTGGTGAGGGAACCGATTTTTATGTCACAGGGCAGGGTTATGTATCACTGACGCCGTTGCAAATTGATTTAACCAATATGCGCCAATTGGCTCAATTGCAAAGCGAATTCGGAGCTGGCGAGATATGAATAAGGACGGCAAACGCTTCCCTCTCGGCTTGTCCTCGGTCGTTGATCCGCCAGGTAAAGCAACAAGCCGGCCTGCACATTCTCCGAAGACGGCCACGCAGCAAACGGCAATGCAAAACGCGATGACGCATGGGCCTGTAAAAAAACAATTTGCTACTGGTCAGCCGATGTCTGAAGGTAACATCCGTCAGAATAAAATCACACCCGAATCATCTCGTGGCAGTCCGTTGGTGTCGGACGCTGTGCGGCGTGCGATGGTTGCCCGGGTGGAGCAACAAGGCGTCAAGGATCAGCTTGTGTTATCCGCGTTAGATGCAATACCAAGACATCTCTTTGTACAGTCAGGGTTGGCTAGTCAGGCTTATATTGATGCCTCACTTCCTATCGGTCATCATCAGACTATTTCACAGCCGTATATTGTCGCTCGCATGACTGAAATTATGCGTGACGGCGGCGCTTTAAACCGTGTGCTGGAAATTGGTACGGGCTGTGGATATCAGGCTGCCGTATTGTCGCTGGTGGCAAAAGAGGTGTTTTCTATCGAGCGTATAAAAGCTCTGCATGAGCTGGCGAAAAACAATCTGCGACCGATGCGAATTGCGAATATTCGCTTGCATTACGGCGATGGCATGCTCGGATTGCCTCAGGTGGCTCCGTTTGACGGTATCATTATGGCTGCCGCAGGAATGGAAGTGCCCAAAGCGCTGCTGGAGCAACTGACAATAGGTGGTCGTTTAATTGCTCCCGTCGGTGGCGCCAGGCAAGTTCTGCAATTAATTCAACGTACGGCGAAAAATGAGTGGAAAAGTTCTGTACTGGAACACTGTCATTTCGTCCCTTTGCACCAAGGCGTGATCTGATCTCGAAGCGCGCATGTTTAATCAAGTGAATTAGTAATGAGTATGAAGAAATTAAAATTAGTCGCAGGATCAATTTTGCTGGCATTGGTCTGTGCCTGTAGCACTACGCCAAATAATGCCCCGGTGGTTGAACGTGGCACTGATAACAGTAATTCTGATACCTTAAAAGGATCGGCAACGGCTTCGACTAAACCGGTCGCCAAACCGGTGGATACCCGCAATACTTACATCGTTAAAAAAGGCGACACTTTATTTCGTATCGCCTTGGATCACGGTCAAAGTTACAGCGATATCGTGACCTGGAATAATCTTAAAAATCCGAATGACATCAAGGTTGATCAGGTACTACGCGTAGCGCCTCCTGATGGTAGTGCCACAGTGCAGACCGGTGCCGTCATTGCTAGCCCTGGCGTGGAGGCCCGACCTTTATCATCGGTGAATCCGTCAACGAATAAAACCTCTCCGCGTGGCGATAAACGACCTTACTCCGAAGCGACGCTGGCCGATATGCAAAAATCAGATGTGTCAAATGCAGCCCTTGCTTCTGTCGTTCCGCCAGTCCTTGCTAATGTTCCAAAAACCGAAGTGACGACTCCATCTAAGCCGGCTGATGTGATTCCAGTGCCTGCCGATGGTGAGGCTGTTGACTGGATGTGGCCAGTAGATGGTAAAGTCATTGCGGGCTATGACGAGGCTAAAAATAAGGGCTTGGATATTTCAGGTAAATTGGGGCAGGATGTCCTGGCCGCAGGTGCCGGTAAGGTCATGTACGCAGGTAGCGGGATACGCGGTTATGGTAATCTTGTTATCATCAAGCATACCAACACCTTGCTTTCGGCTTACGCGCATAACAAAGCGATTTTAGTTAAAGAGGGTCAGGCGATTAATAAGGGGCAAAAAATCGCAGAAATGGGAAATTCAGATAGCGATGCGGTCAAGCTGCATTTTGAAATTCGCCAGCAAGGTAAACCGGTTGATCCATCAAAATTTTTGCCGCGTCAGCAGTAAGAGTGTGTGATGTCAACATCTGTCGATCAACATGGTTCCGGTGAGTCTGCTAACCATCATTAAAATAGGATAAGTCGTTTTATTAAATCAACTATGCCGAAAACTTCTTCCAAGCATCAACTGCAATCGACTGAAATAGATGAAGATCAGGAGCGCCGCGTTGATGTAGCGACTGAGCAGTTGGCTGTACCCTCAGACTTCTCTGAAGACGAGGGTGACGAAGTCCAGGATAATCAGGATGGACAAAACGATAATCCTGTTTCATTAATCGTCGCACCGATTGATGAATTAAAAACGGTGCTGGCTGCGGAATTATCCACTGATACGACGCAACATTATCTGAATCAGATCGGCACGCGACCACTGTTTTCCGTCGCAGAAGAGCTGCATTACGCGACCTTGGCGAAGCAGGGAAATTTTGAAGCTCGTCAAAAAATGATTGAGCATAATTTGCGTTTGGTTGTCTCGATCGCCAAGCACTACATCAATCGCGGAGTGGCTCTGCTCGACATGATCGAGGAGGGTAATCTCGGTCTGATGCATGCCATCGATAAGTTTGAACCTGAGCGTGGCTTCCGTTTTTCTACTTATGCCACCTGGTGGATACGCCAGAGCATTGAGCGCGCCATCATGAACCAGGCGCGAACTATTCGTTTGCCGGTGCACATGGTCCGCGAACTGAATCAAATTCTTCGTGCAAAATATCATCTTGAGTCACAGCAGCATGATGGGCGTGATGCCGCACTGGAGGATATTGCGCATCTGGTGGACCGCCCGATTGATGAGGTGCAGGATATTCTGGCGTTATCAGAACACGCAACTTCACTTGATACGCCGCTCGATAATGATCCGCAGTCTAGCTTGATGGATATGTTGCCTGGCGACAGTGAGGATACGCCTGATATTCGCGCAGAGCATCACGAAATGACGATTCTGGTACGTGACTGGCTGTCTAAATTGCCGGATAAGCAAAGAATTGTGATTGTGCGCCGTTTTGGTCTGGATAACGATGATCCAGCTACTCTGGAAACCTTGGCCGATGAAATGGGTATTACGCGTGAGCGTGTGCGCCAGATTCAGCAAGAGGCGCTGATTAAGCTGAAGCGCTCATTTGCCTCGCGTGGCGTAGGCAGGGATGCTTTATTGTAGTTGTGACTCCGTTTGTCAGCCTCTTTATTCACCTGTTTTTTTTTGCCTGCGAGGGGTCTTGATGCAAATTCTCTGCATCAATTGCGGGTGACCAGTCAGATTCTCTTATAATCCCGCTTTCTGAATATTTCCTAATCTGCATGGCATGTATGTCATGTATTGTTCAATATGAAAACAATTAATATCCGCTCCCTTGATATGGACGCCCGCGGCGTTGGCCATATTGAAAATGAAGACGGCAGTCCTGGTAAAGTTGTCTTTGTCGAGGGAGCTTTGCCAGGCGAAGAAGTGGGCTTTCAAACTTTCAGGAAAAAACCAAGCTGGGAAGCTGCAACGATGACGCAACTGGTGCACGAATCTTCACAAAGGGTGAAGCCTAAATGTGCCTACTTTGGTCTGTGTGGCGGTTGCTCTATGCAACATCTCGATGCCAGTGCGCAGGTTGCAATGAAGCAGCGGGTGCTGGAGGACAATCTCTGGCATCTCGGTAAGGTTAAAGCAGATACCATGTTGCGCCCAATTTATGGCCCCACGTGGGGATATCGTTACCGTGCTCGTTTGTCGGTGCGTAATGTGCAGAAAAAAGGTACCGTGCTGGTCGGTTTTCACGAGAAAAAATCCCGTTACGTCGCCAATATGGAGACTTGTGAAATACTGCCGCCGCATGTCTCCGCAATGTTGATGCCGCTGCGCGCCCTGGTCGCAAGTTTGTCTATTGTTGATGAGTTACCGCAAATTGAACTTGGTATCGGCGAGGGCGTGACTGCGATGGTCTTGCGCATCATGGCGCCTTTGAGTGCTGACGATGAGGTGAAATTACGGGTGTTTGCAGATCAATATGCTGTTCAGTGGTGGCTGCAGACAAAAGGTCCGGAGACCGCAACGCCGTTTTATCCCGAGCAAAGCGAATTGCATTATCTGTTGCCAGAGTTTGGGATTAAGATGCCGTTTAAACCGACCGATTTTACGCAGGTCAACCACCATATCAACCGCGTATTGGTCGAGCGCGCCTTGCGTATGCTGGATGTTCAGGCAGATGAGCGGATTGCAGATTTGTTCTGCGGTCTGGGTAATTTCACTTTGCCCATTGCGACGATGGCGAAAGAGGTTGTTGGTATTGAGGGAAGTGATACCTTGACTGAGCGCGCCCAAGAAAATGCGCTGGCGAACGGATTGCATAAATCAACCTCATTCAGCACGCGGAATTTATTTGAAATTACGGCGCAAGATTTTGTTGCTCTAGGTAAATTTGATCGCTTCCTGGTCGATCCACCTCGCGACGGCGCGATGGCGGTATGTCAGGCTTTGATTGATTTGGGTGATATTGCTCCAGAGCTGAAGCCTAAGCGGATTGTCTACGTCTCATGCAGCCCGTCTACTTTGGCAAGAGATGCTGGCATGTTAGTCAGTCAGGCGGGCTATAGACTGAGCTTTGCGGGCGTCGTTAATATGTTTCCGCATACCTCCCATGTGGAATCGATGGCAGTTTTTGATTTAATTTAATTTCGCTATGTTGTTTATACTGAGGGGTGTATGTTTTTAATGCGCTCTATTATTTTGCGTGTTTGACATATATTTTAAGCATACTCCCTCTATTTCGAAAAAATCTTCTGCATCTTGGCGCTTTTTATAAGCGCTTGGCTGAGTTCGTTAGTTTAGCGTAGCCTGTGTTCAGATATCTTTTGCATGAAAGACTTGCAATTCATGTCAATAAAGAAAATAATTCTCAATAGTAATAGCTTTCATTGACAACTTACCTAGCTATTGCTGTTTCGTGATAAAATCTAAGGTTAGATGAATTCTTGAAATTTTGTCTTAACCCTTTCATTTTATTGGAGTTTTTTAGATGGCTATCGAACGTACATTGTCTATTATTAAGCCTGACGCAGTTGCAAAAAATGTGATTGGTCAAATTGTCGGCCGTTTTGAAGCAGCTGGTTTGAAAGTAGTTGCCGCTCGCCTGACACAGTTGTCACGTGCTGAAGCAGAAGGCTTCTATGCAGTTCATGCAGCTCGTCCGTTTTTTAAAGATCTGGTTGATTTCATGATCTCCGGTCCAGTTTTTGTGCAAGCGTTGGAAGGCGAAGGCGCGATTTTGAAAAATCGTGATCTGATGGGTGCAACTGATCCTAAGAAGGCAGAAAAGGGCACAATCCGCGCTGATTTCGCTGAATCCATCGACGCAAATGCAGTACACGGTTCCGATGCAGCTGAAACAGCGGCTGTCGAAATCGCTTACTTCTTCCCTGCGTTGAACGTGTATTCACGTTAATCGTTTTATTGCAACGTCGCCTTGTATTTGCCTGATTGCAGAGGCAAGGCGTGAAAGAAGATGTATATGACGGCACTCACCAATTTGTTGGATCTGGATCCTGCTCAACTTATCGCTTACTGCGGTGAGTTGGGTGAGAAGCCGTTTCGTGCGAAACAATTGCAGCGCTGGATACACCAGTTTGGTGCCAGTAATTTTGAAGAGATGAGCGATCTCGCTAAATCTCTTCGTGAAAAATTATCAACACGTGCCTTTATTGCCGCTCCCGCCATTATCAGCGACCATACCTCAACGGATGGGACGCGTAAGTGGTTGTTGGATGTAGGGCAGGGTAACGCGGTTGAAACCGTATTTATTCCAGAAGAAAATCGCGGTACTTTGTGTATTTCTACCCAGGCTGGTTGTGCGGTGAATTGCCGCTTTTGTTCTACTGGTAAGCAGGGCTTTAATCGTAATTTGAGTGTGGGCGAAATTATTGGCCAGTTATGGATGGCTGAATTTTTGTTGCGCCAGACCAAAGGCATTCCGCCCGGGCCCAAGGGTGAGCGTCAGATTACTAATGTTGTCATGATGGGGATGGGTGAGCCTCTGTTGAATTTTGAGCCGACTGTCACGGCTCTGCGTTTGATGCTGGATGATAATGCTTATGGCTTGTCACGTCGCCGTGTTACGTTGTCGACTAGTGGCGTAGTACCCATGATTGATAAGTTGTCTCAAGAGTGTGCCGTGGCTTTGGCGGTGTCTTTGCATGCGTCGAATGATGCCCTGCGTGACAGCTTGATTCCTCTAAATAAAAAACATCCTTTGCAAGAATTGATGGCCGCATGCAAACGTTACCTTGAATTCGCGCCGCGTGATTTCATTACCTTTGAGTATTGCATGCTGGATGGTGTTAATGATACGGATCAGCATGCGCGCGAATTGCTGCAGCTGGTTAAAAATGTGCCTTGCAAGTTTAATTTGATTCCGTTTAATCCTTTCCCAGAGTCTGGCCTGAAGCGCTCGGCTAATCCACGTATCAAGGCATTTGCTCAGGTGCTGATGGATGCAGGTCTGGTGACGACAATACGTAAAACGCGCGGTGATGACATTGATGCTGCATGCGGGCAGTTGGCAGGTGAAGTGCAGGATAGGACGCGTGTTCAGGAGCGCATGCAAAAAATGGCGGAATACCAAACCAAGTTCGGTAAAAATTTTGGCAAGATCGTGGAGATCACTCAGTGAAAATTTTTGGATTGCACTACCGTGTTTTATCTGGCGTGTTGTTGGCGCTGATTTTGTCCGCATGTGCAAGCAAAAAGCTTGAGGGATCATCGCAAGAATCGACGCCTAGCCTGGAAAAGGCGGAGCTGCAGAAGCGAGCAGCAATTCGTATGCAGTTGGCGATTGGCTATTATCAGCAAGGTCAACAAAAGGTCGCACTGGACGAGATTCGCCAGGCTTTGCTGGTTGAGCCGGACTTGGTAGATGCCTATAGCGTCAGAGCACTTATTTTTATGGATATGGGCGAAAAGCAATTAGCTGAAGATAATTTTCAGCATGCATTAAAGCTGGCGCCGAATAATTCAGACATCGCAAATAACTACGGTTGGTTTCTATGTAATAACGGCCACGAAAAGCAGGCGATGCCATATTTTGAGCGTGTCATTCTAGACTCTAGCTATCCTACCCCTGCCAAGGCGTTGAATAATGCCGGGGTTTGTGGTTTGCGTTTGAAGGATCTGGTCGCGGCTGAAAAATATTTCTTAATGGGTTTCCGTGCAGACCCGGCTAGCTTGACGATCAATGCCAATCTGTCCAAGGTGTACTACGACAGAGGCGAATATGAGAAGGCGAAATTTTACGTTAATCGTGTACTGAAGGACGAAGTCTATACGGCTGACGTCTTGTGGCTTGCAATCAAAGTAGAAAATAAGCTCGGTGATCAGTCTGCCGTCAGCGGCCTTGGCACGCAATTGCGTCGACGTCATCCGAACTCTAAAGAATATTTATTATTCCAGCGCGGGGCTTTTGATGAGTGATGCAGGGTTGAATTTGTCAGTGGAACAATTGAATACCTCTGCGGTTACCGAAGATTCCGAACAAAAAAATCACGCCGCCCCACAAACTGCGGGTGCGATGCTCACTGTAGCAAGATCGCAAAAAGACTGGACTGTTCAGCAAGTCGCTGAGCAATTGAAACTGTCTGCGCGTCAGATTGTCGCTCTGGAGGCAAATCAGTTCGATGCTTTGCCTAAAATGGTGATTGTGCGTGGGTTTATCCGCTCCTATGCTAAGTTGCTGAAGATTGATGCTGAGCCGATACTCGCGAAATTACCTCAGGAGTCGGCTTCTGTTGCTGAATTTCCTCATTTGCGACCTGCATTGACGACCCCTTTCCTTGAGTCTAAATTGCCTTTGATGGGGCGCCAGGATCCGACTAATAGTAGATATATTTGGGGTGCGGTTGTATTGGCTATATTAGCGGCGGGTTTTTTTGCCGTTCAAAAACTTGAGCACACTGGCTTAATGCAAAAATTGTTATCTCATCAACTAGCTTCTGCGCCTGAAACTGTGGCCTCAAATGTTTCTGATTCGGCAGAATTGATGGCAGCCTCACCTGTTCCGGCAATTCGCGTCAATTCTGAAAAGAATACAGAAGCGGCTGCTAGTACTGTGGATAAAGAACCTGAAGTGTCCAGGCCAGTACCTGTGTCTGAGCAGGTTGCCAGCAATCCTGCAGTAGTTCCGCAGACGCTTGCCCAAGCGACGCCTTTGGTTGTTTCTACAGCCAGTCAACCTGTTGTATTGCCTGCGCCAGTCGCGAATAATTCTGCTGCACTGGAGCAGTCTGTAAATCTGATGAAATTTAAATTTCGTCAGGATTCGTGGATACAAATTAAGCGTGAAAATGGCACGGTTGTCACATCGCATCTCGCTAAAGCGGGTACGGAAGAGAGCTTCGATGTAAAAGAAGCTTTGCAGATCAAAATTGGCAATGCCGCCGGCGTTGACGGTACACTGCGCGGAACGTCTTTGAATATTGCTGCGACTAAAGAAAGCAATGTTATTAATTTGAATGTGAAGTAAATAGTATGACTGTTTCTTTCTCTGGTATCTCATCTGGTCCTTTGTCTCGTCGTGTCAGTCGTGCTACGAAAATTGTGTATGGCGCTCGAGAAGTCATGATCGGAGGCACTGCGCCTGTAGTGGTGCAGTCCATGACGAATACGGATACCGCTGATGTGATTGCTACAGCGATTCAAATTAAAGAACTTGCAAGAGCCGGTTCGGAGCTAGTGCGTATCACTGTCAATAATCCAGAAGCTGCAGCCGCTGTACCAGCGATACGTGCGCAATTGGACAAAATGGAAATCGACGTGCCATTGGTGGGTGATTTTCACTACAACGGTCATACGCTCCTGAAAGACTTTCCTGAGTGCGCCAGAGCCTTATCCAAATACAGAATTAATCCGGGTAATGTCGGGCAGGGTGCCAAGAGAGATACACAATTTGCGCAGATGATAGAAATGGCCTGTTTCTATGATAAGCCCGTCCGGATTGGTGTTAATTGGGGTAGCCTGGATCAGGCTCTGCTGGCGCGCATCATGGATGAAAACGCGCAACGTGCTGCCCCATGGAGCGCCCAAACTGTGATGTATGAGGCCTTAATTACCTCGGCAATCGAAAACGCACAACGTGCAGAAGAGCTGGGTCTTGCGGGCGATAAAATTATTTTGTCTTGCAAAGTATCTGGCGTGCAAGATCTTGTCGCAGTGTACCGAGAGTTGTCTAAGCGCTGCGATTATCCTTTGCATCTGGGCTTAACTGAGGCCGGCATGGGAAGTAAGGGGATTGTCGCCTCAACCGCTGCATTGTCGGTTTTGATGCAAGAGGGTATTGGCGACACAATACGAATTTCTCTGACACCTGAGCCAGGCGGTGATCGTTGCAAAGAGGTGATTGTCGGGCAGGAAATTTTGCAGACAATGGGTCTGCGTAAATTTACGCCTATGGTGATCGCATGCCCTGGTTGTGGTCGCACGACATCAACCGTTTTCCAAGAACTCGCAGATAGCATACAAACCTTTTTACGTGATCAGATGCCCGTCTGGAAGAAGCAATATCCGGGCGTTGAGAATATGAACGTTGCTGTAATGGGATGTATCGTCAACGGTCCCGGCGAGTCCAAGCACGCAAATATTGGCATTAGTTTGCCAGGCACAGGCGAGTCGCCAGCGGCGCCGGTATTTATTGACGGTGCTAAGGCGATGACCTTACGTGGTGAACGTATTTCAGAAGAATTTCAGGCGATTGTGCTGGATTACGTAAAAAATAATTACACGCCAAAGACGGTGCTTTGAAAAATATTAATTAGGCAGTGAAGAATGTCAGAGAATAAAAAACCAGAAAAAATTGTCGGCGTTAAGGGAATGAATGACCTCTTGCCGACCGACGCTCCGCTGTGGGAGTTATTTGAAAATACAGTGCAATCGGTATTGAAAAGTTATGGCTTCCAACAAATACGTACGCCTATCGTTGAGCCAACAGCTTTGTTTGCACGCGGGCTTGGTGAAGTAACAGATATCGTCGAAAAAGAAATGTATTCATTTGAAGATGCAATGAATGGCGATAAGTTAACATTGCGCCCCGAGAATACTGCAGGCGTGGTGCGTGCCGCACTAGAGCATAACCTCACTTACGAAGGTCCGAAACGGTTGTGGTACAACGGCCCGATGTTTCGCCACGAAAAGCCGCAACGCGGACGCTATCGTCAATTTCATCAAGTGGGTGCTGAAGCTTTAGGTTTTAGTGGTCCGGATATCGATGCTGAACTCATTATGATGTGTCAGCGCCTCTGGGATGATCTCGGTTTGCAAAATGTCCGTCTTGAACTTAATTCAATCGGTGATGCCCAAGAGCGTAATCTTCATCGCGCCGCACTGATCGCGTATTTCGAGACAAACAAGGAATTGCTGGATGCCGAAGCCTTGCGTCGCCTGCATAGCAATCCTTTACGTATTCTTGATACCAAAAATCCGGCAATGCAGGACATGGTGAACGCGGCACCAAAATTGCTGGATTATCTGGGTGCTGAATCGTTGGCGCATTTTGAGGGCGTGCAAACAATCTTGCGCGATAACAGTATTCCCTTCACGATTAACACGCGATTAGTGCGTGGAATGGATTATTACAATCGGACGGTTTTCGAGTGGGTAACTGATCAGCTAGGATCGCAAGGTACGGTTTGCGCGGGCGGCAGATATGACTCATTATTCGGTATTTTCGGTGGCAAGCCCACACCTGCATGCGGCTTTGCGATGGGTATTGAACGCTTGCTTGAATTGATGAAAGAATCCGGCGAAGCTCATGCGCCCGCACAATGCGACGTTTACCTTGTGCACCAGGGAATTGCGGCTCAGGCGCAATCTTTTGTTTTGGGAGAGCGTTTGCGCGATGCGGGCTTAGATGTTGTGTTACATTGCGCAACGGCGAGCGGAGTAGGTAGTTTTAAATCGCAGATGAAGAAGGCTGACGCCAGTGGTGCTGCTTATGCTGTCATCATCGGAGAAGATGAAGCCTCCGCAAATACGATTGTCGTGAAAGCAATGCGCTCCAACGATATGGAAAATAATCAGGTCAGTGTGCCGTTTGATACGGCAGTCGATTATTTAGTTGATCAAATTACAGGTGTTGACGATGCAGATCATTGCTGCGACGACCCGACACATATTCATATTCATCATTAGACTTACATAACATGGCATACGATCTCGAAGAACAAGAGCAATTAGACACGCTCAAAGCATGGTGGAAACAGTACGGTAATCTGGTTACCTGGTTGCTGGTGATTGCATTGTCGGCATACGCAGCGTGGGCTGGATGGACCAGCTACCAGCGCAATCAGTCGAATCAGGCATCGCAACTCTATGATGAAATGCAGAAGGCTGTTCAGGCCAAAGATAATGCCAAAGTTCAGCGTGCGGCAAACGATCTTGTTGAGAAGTTTGCTAAAACACCCTATGCCGCAATGTCCGCACTGACTGCTGCTAAAAGCGCCTTTGACGCAAATGATGTCAAGGCCGCCAAGACGCAATTGCATTGGGTCGTTGATCACAGTAGTGTTGATGAATATAAGAGTATTGCCAAGATTCGTCTTGCAGGTCTTGCTTTAGATGAAAAAGCTTACGATGAAGGTTTGTCTCTGCTGTCCGGCGACTTCCCTGCGGAATTTGCTGGCGACGTCGCTGACAGAAAGGGCGATATTTATCTGGCTCAAAATAAAACGACAGAAGCGCGTGCAGCTTTTCAAACGGCGCTGGATAAACTCAAAGAAAAAAATCCTGGCCGTCCGTTGATTCAATTGAAGCTGGATGCTCTTGGCGGTGCCGAAGCAAAAGTGGCGAGCACTACTGGCGCTGCAAGCAATTCCACAAGCAAATAATAGGAGTAGTTCATGCGTTTTTCTGGCAAATTGCTGGCTTCATTGACGTTGCTTACATTGGCAGGCTGTTCATCGTTGAATCCATTTGCAAGCAAGGCGGAAACAAAAAATGTTCCTGCAGTGCTGCAAGATTTTAAAATCAGTATGGCGGTGAAAACTCTGTGGTCTAGTCCGGTTGGTGCAGCAGGAGACAGCGTGTTTACCCCGATCCAGATTGGCTCTGATGTATACGCTGCGGCCGCTGATGGTTCTATCGTTAAATTAGATGGAGTAAGCGGACGTCAGATATGGCGTGTGAATGCCGGTACAGGACTGACTGCCGGTGTAGGAGCGAGCGCAACGACAGTAGCTGTTGTCGGAAAAAAAGGTATGTTGTTTGCGTATGACACAAGCGGAAATTTGCGTTGGAAAGCCCAGGCATCAAGTGAAGTATTGGCATCGCCCGCGGTAGCGAAAGATGTAGTTGTCATCAGAAGTATTGACAATAAAATCGCGGCGTATGATATCGAAACTGGTGTGAAAAAATGGTCAGTTGAGCGTCCGTTACCTATCCTGACTTTGCGTATTATTCCTGGGATTGCAATTGCTGAGCCTGCTGCGATTGTCGCTTTGCCTGGCGGGAAGCTCGCTTCTTTTTCTCTGAATAATGGTGGTTTGCGTTGGGAAGTAGCTGCTGCAGATCCTAAGGGCGCAACTGAGCTTGAGCGTATTGTTGATGTCTCAGGCACGCCTGTGGTTGCGGGTACTGATGTGTGTGTCGTTGCATATCAAGGACGTGTCGGTTGTTACGATATTGCAACAGGTACGTCACGCTGGGCAAAGAATTTATCTAGCGAAGTTGGGGTCAGTGTCGATGAACGCTTCGTCTTTGCTGCAGACAATGCGGGTGCAGTTTCCGCTTATGCCCGCTCCACCGGATCCAGCGCTTGGCGTAACGACAAATTGGCTTATCGTCGGTTGTCCGCCCCTATTTCTTTTGGTCGATCTGTCGCCGTTGGTGATGGTTCTGGCTTTGTCCATTTTCTTTCAAGAGAAGATGGTTCTTTTATCGGTCGTATTAGTACCGATGGCAGTCCTGTTCTTGCCGCGCCTATTGTGGCTGGCTCGAATCTGATTGTTCAAACCAAATCTGGGGCAGTGGTTGCGTTGGCAACCGAGTAATACTAAAAATGAAGCCGGTTATTGCACTTATAGGTCGACCTAATGTCGGCAAATCCACGCTGTTCAATCGGCTTACACGTTCTCGCGACGCACTCGTAGCAGATTTGCCTGGCTTAACCAGAGACAGGCATTATGGCGAAGGGCGTATGGGAGAGCGACCATTTTTGGTGATCGATACAGGTGGTTTTGAGCCTGTCGCCAAAGAAGGCATCATGCATGAAATGGCGAAGCAAACTAAGCAAGCTGTCGCCGAAGCAGATGTGGTTATTTTTATCGTTGATGGTCGTCAAGGTTTGACGCCGCATGATAAAACCATTACTGATTTTTTACGTAAATCAGGCCGTTCAGTCATGTTGGTGGTCAACAAGGCTGAGGGAATGAAATATAGCTCGGTCACCGCTGATTTTTATGAGCTTGGACTCGGTGACCCGTATGTCATTTCAGCAGCGCATGGCGATGGCGTTCTTGACCTAGTAGATGAGTCGCTCAATATCGCTTTCGCGCAGCGTCCACCGGAGTTAGAGGAGCCTGATGATGTTGTCAGAGGCATCAAAATTGCGATAGTCGGTCGTCCCAATGTTGGTAAATCTACCTTGGTTAACACTTTGCTGGGTGAAGATCGCGTCATTGCATTCGACATGCCCGGCACTACGCGGGACTCAATTGAGATTCCTTTTGAGCGCGATGGTAAGCACTATACGTTGATAGATACTGCCGGCATTCGCCGTCGCGGCAAAGTGTTTGAAGCGATCGAGAAATTTTCTGTAGTGAAAACCTTGCAATCGGTCTCTGAGGCGAATGTGGTCTTACTGTTGCTAGATGCGCAGCAGGATATTTCTGAGCAAGATGCGCATATTGCCGGCTTTATCCTTGAGTCTGGACGTGCTCTCGTGGTGGGTGTCAATAAGTGGGATGGCTTGCAAAGTGATCGTCGTGATGAGATTAAGCTCGACATTGAGCGTAAATTGAATTTTCTGACTTTTGCGAAATTTCACTTTATTTCGGCATTAAAGTCGACAGGTATCGCACCGTTGTTGAAGTCAATTGATGCTGCTTATGCTGCCGCAATGGCGAATTTGTCCACGCCGAAACTGACACGTGCTTTGATTGAGGCTGTTGAACATCAGCAGCCAAAACGTAAGGGATCGATTCGTCCAAAGCTGCGCTATGCACATCAGGGCGGTCAAAATCCGCCGATTATCGTGATTCACGGGAATGCTCTGGATTCAATTGGTGATGTGTACAAACGCTATTTGGAAAAACATTTCCGTGAAACGTTTTCTTTGACGGGAACACCATTGCGTATCGAAATGAGATCAGGAAAAAATCCATTCTCAAAATCCGAAAAATAAAATTCATCCGGATGCTGTAAGTTGTTTCATGCAGCATCTTTGAAAATAGATTACAGTTACAAGGTAATCAACTATTGGGACTCTTGAACTTTTGCAATGTGTCCCCAACTCCTGATCACAACAACATATTGGAGCTGTTATGAGTAATAAAGGGCAACTTTTACAAGACCCGTTCTTAAACGCACTTCGTAAAGAACACATTCCCGTATCCATCTATCTCGTGAATGGTATTAAATTGCAGGGTCATATTGAGTCGTTTGACCAGTATGTCGTCCTGCTACGTAATACTGTGACACAAATGGTCTATAAGCATGCCATTTCTACTGTTGTTCCTGCTCGTGCAGTCAGCATCAACACTGAATCAGAAGCCGAGTAAATTTCCAGGCGGTTATTTTTGAAAAAATATTGTTTTCTATGCGCGCCGCATTAATTGGCGTGGACTTCGGCAAAGATGATTTCGCCGCAAGTTTAGAAGAACTCTCTCTGCTCTCCCAATCTGCCGGAGCAGAGCCGATCACAACCATCACTTGTAAGCGCTCAAGCCCGGATGCCGCGTTGTTCGTCGGTTCCGGTAAAGCGGATGAAATTGCTGATGCAATTCGAGATGCTCAGCTCGACATCGTAATCTTTAATCATGCATTGTCTCCGGCTCAGCAAAGAAATCTGGAGCGCCATCTAAAGACCAGGGTGATTGACAGAACCAGTTTAATTCTCGATATTTTTGCTCAGCGTGCTCACAGCCACGAAGGTAAAGTACAGGTTGAGCTGGCACAATTGCAACATCTGGCAACGCGATTAATTCGAGGCTGGACCCATCTTGAGCGGCAAAAAGGCGGAATTGGCTTGCGTGGTCCGGGTGAAACCCAGTTGGAGACGGATCGTCGTTTGTTAGGTGAGCGAGTCAAGGCCTTAAAAGCAAAAATGGAGAAGTTACACAAGCAACGTGAAACCCAGCGACGCTCGCGTGGACGAAGTAATACTTTTTCTGTTTCTTTGGTCGGTTATACGAATGCAGGTAAATCAACTCTGTTTAATTCGTTGACAAAAGCCGGTACCTACGCAGCGAATCAGTTATTTGCAACTCTTGATACTACGTCGCGCCGTCTATACCTTGGTGACGCAGGGAATGTTGTTATATCTGATACCGTTGGATTTATCCGGGAATTACCCCACCAATTAGTCGCTGCATTTCGCGCAACTTTGGAAGAAACGATTCATGCAGATCTGTTGCTGCATGTGGTTGATGCGAGTAGTCCGGTGCGACTTGATCAGATTCAACAAGTCAATCAGGTATTGAAGGAAATTGGAGCTGATCATATTCCCCAGCTTCTGGTGTGGAACAAGATTGATCTGGCTGGCTTAGAACCGAATTTAGAGCTGGGTGAGTATGATAAAATTCAAAGAGTTTTTCTGAGCGCACAAACCGGTGCCGGGATGGATTTGTTGCGGCACGCAGTGGCAGAGTTGGCGAAGTTAGATGCATCAAAAAGAATTAAAACACCGCAAGTCGCTGAATTGGACGACGCGCGTTTTGCTTAGGTTCTGAACTTTCTTAGTAGTTCAACTCACTATTTCAATGGATAGCGACAGAATGCTGGTTTCACTTCTTAAAAGAATTGGTTTAACTATGTCTTTGAACGACCCTCAATGGGGACGCGGTTCGCAAAACAATAACCAGAACAAAAAAAAACCGCCTGAAGGTCCCCCTGACCTTGAGCAGCTTTGGCGCGATTTTAACGAGCGCATCAGTCGTTTGTTTGGTCAGAAAAATGGCGATAACAACGATGGCGGCGGTGGTTTTACCCCCGATGCGGCCGGGGCAAAAATGGGTGTTGGGATTGTTGTCGCGGTTCTGGCATTCATCTGGCTGGTTAGCGGATTTTTCATTGTCCAAGAAGGTCAGACTGGTGTAATTACAACATTCGGCAAATACAGTCACTCTACAATGTCAGGATTTAACTGGCGTTGGCCTTATCCTATCCAGGCTCACGAAATTGTTGACGTGTCTCAGGTCCGTACAGTTGAAGTTGGCTACCGTTCGAACGTAAAAAACAAGCAGCCTAAAGAAGCTTTAATGTTGACCGATGATGAAAATATCATCGATATTCAATTTGCCGTGCAGTACAAACTCAAAAGCGCTTCTGACTGGTTGTTCAATAATCGTGATCAGGAAGAAATGATACGACAGGTTGCAGAGACTGCAATTCGCGAAATTGTTGGTAAAAGTAAGATGGATTTTGTTTTGTATGAGGGGCGTGATAAGGTCGTTCAAGATGTCAGTGTCTTAATGCAGCAAATCCTTGAACGTTATCAGGCTGGGGTTCAGATAGCTAATGTGACTATGCAAGGCGTCCAGCCGCCAGAGCAAGTGCAGGCGGCATTTGATGATGCGGTGAAGGCGGGACAGGATAAAGAGCGTCAAAAAAATGAAGGACAAGCTTACGCAAATCAGGTGATTCCAATTGCCAGAGGCGAGGCGTCTCGCATGTTGCAAGAATCTGAGGCATATCAGTCTAGAATCGTCGCAACCGCTGAAGGTAATGCATCTCGTTTTAAACAAGTATTGGCTGAGTATCAAAAAGCGCCGGCTGTGACACGTGATCGTATGTATCTGGAAACGATGCAACAAATTTTCTCCAGCACGACGAAAGTGATGATGGATGCAAAAGCGGGAAATAACATGATTTATCTTCCTTTAGATAAATTGGTGCCCGGCACGGAAGCGTCTGCCGCAGGCAAAGCAGTCCCGTCATCAACTACGACGACTCCGGCGGCACCTACTCCGCCGGCGACAGAGCAAATTCCTACCGTTGAGTTACGATATAGTAAAGATGGCAGATCCCGTGATAGCCGTGACTCCCGTGATCGGGAGGTACGATAATGAATAAATTATTTTCTTCTTTATTCGCAGTTGTCGTGGCAATTGTTGCTGCCTACTCAACGATTTTTGTCGTCGATCAAAAATCATATGCGATAGTATTTGCTTTAGGCGAAATGAAAGCGGTTATTAGTGAACCTGGTTTGCACTTTAAATTGCCACCACCGTTTCAAAATGTTCTGTTCCTTGATAAACGTATTTTGACGATTGATACGCCGGATGCTGATCGTTTTATCACGGCAGAGAAGAAAAATATTTTGGTCGATGCCTATGTCAAATGGCATATCACAGATCCTAAACTATACTTTGTGAGCTTCAAAGGTGACGAGGGTAAAGCGCGTGACCGGCTGTCTCAAATAGTGAAAGCGGCTTTAAACGACGAAATTACCAAGCGAACTGTGCGTGAGGTTATTTCTGGTGAGCGCGGAAAAGTGATGGAAGCTATCCGCAAAAAAGTCACAGAAGAAGCGAAGCAGATTGGCGTGGAAATTGTTGATGTGCGCTTAAAACGTGTTGATTACGTCGAACAAATCAATAACTCTGTTTATGATCGCATGAAAGCTGAACGCACTCGCGTGGCAAACGAGTTGCGCTCCACTGGTTCTGCTGACTCTGAAAAAATCAGGGCAGATGCAGATAAGCAAAGAATTGTAATTTTGGCGGAAGCGTATAAAGAAGCGGAAAAAATGCGTGGTGCTGGTGACGCAGAGGCTTCTCAAATTTATGCTCAGGCGTTTGGCCAAAATCCGGAATTCTATAAATTTTACAGAAGTCTTGAGGCTTATCGCGCAAGCTTTAAGACAAAGAATGACGTGATGGTTGTGGATCCTAACTCTGAATTCTTTAAATACTTTAAGACACCTGGCGCAGGTACTGCTGTCAGTGCTGGAAAATCTAAGTAGTAAGTAGCTTTACATATACAACGTAGGTTGCGTTATTTGCAAAAATAGCGTGCCTACGTTTGTCACGTATAAAGTTTGATTATTTGTTGTTTTTGTTTTTGATTGCAAGCTCATGCCAAATTGGCTCTTACCTGAAAATATTGCGGATGTTTTGCCATCCGAGGCACGCAAGATCGAAGAGTTGCGACGCGTATTACTGGATAACTTCCGGATCTATGGCTATGAGATGGTGATGCCACCTCTGCTCGAATACATAGAATCCTTGCTGAGTGGTGCAGGCCAGGATATGGATTTACGTACCTTTAAATTAGTCGATCAATTGTCTGGCCGCACCATGGGTGTCAGGGCCGATATGACGACACAGGTGGCGCGTATCGATGCACATTTGCTGAATCGCATATCTGTTACACGTTTGTGTTATGCCGGTAGTGTTCTTCATACCCGCCCGTCTGGTTTGCATGCTACACGTGAGCCCATTCAAATCGGTGCGGAAATTTACGGACATGCCGGATTGGAGGCGGATGCTGAAATCCAGGAGCTGGTGCTGGCTTCGCTGGCTTTGGCTAATATTTCAGAAGTCAGGTTGGACCTGTGCCATGTTGGCGTACTAAGGTCTTTGCTGGAGAGCGACCCTCTGGCGAAAAAACATGAATCGAGTTTGTTTGCTTTATTGGAATCTAAAGATTTGCCTGCTTTAGAGCAAATTTCTCAAGATTTCAATCCTGTTGTCAGGCAGGCATTGCTTGAGTTGCCAAGGTTGTATGGCGATATAACTGTCATTGAACGCGCGCGTGGGGTGCTGCCGTCATTGGCAGGTATTGCTACGGCTCTGGATGAGTTGGACTATCTGGTTAAACTAGCCGGCAATGCTAAAGTAACGATAGATTTAGCGGATTTACGAGGCTATCATTATCACAGTGGCGTGATGTTTAATGCATTTGTTCCCGGTCTGCCGAATGCCGTTGCACGCGGTGGTCGCTATGATCACGTCGGTGAAGCATTTGGTCGTGCCCGCCCAGCGACAGGTTTCTCACTGGATTTGCGTGAATTGGCACGTTTAATGCCATCCGCCGAGCGTAAAGATGCGATTCTGGCGCCTTGGAGCCAGGATCCTGCTTTGCGTCAAAAAATTAGTGAGCTGCGTCAAAGTGGAGAGGTTGTTATTCAAAGTTTGCCGGGTCATGAGAGCGAACAGGACGAATTTGACTGCAATAGGGCAGTCGCATTTGATGGTAGTCAATGGATTATTAAAAGCGTAGGTTAAGTGATGTCTCAAAATAAAATCGCAAAAAATGTCGTTGTTATTGGTACTCAATGGGGCGACGAGGGCAAAGGGAAAATTGTTGACTGGCTGACGGATCATGCGCAAGGCGTGGTGCGCTTTCAGGGCGGCCACAATGCGGGTCACACCTTGGTGATCGGTGGCCAAAAAACGGCTTTGCAATTGATCCCGTCAGGCATTATGCGTGCAGGAACTGCTTGCTATATCGGGAATGGTGTTGTGTTGTCCGTCCCGGATCTTTTGCGTGAAATTGACAAGCTGCAGGCAAATGGCGTTGAGGTAGTGTCTCGGCTGAAAATCTCAGAAGCATGTCCAGTCATTTTGCCTTATCACACTGCTCTGGATGCGGCACGTGAGGCGGCTCGTGGTGCCGGAAAAATCGGCACAACAGGCAAAGGTATTGGTCCTGCCTACGAAGATAAAGTCGCTCGTCGCGCCATTCGCGTCGCGGATTTGTTGAATGCAGAACGTTTCGCTGAAAAATTAAAAGAGAATCTGGACTACCATAATTTCGTTTTGACGAATTATCTGAAGGCACCTGCCGTTGATTTCCAGAAAACGCTGGACGATGCTCTGGCAAATGTACCGCGTATTCGTCCTATGGTTGCCGACGTGTCGAGTGATCTTTATGCAGCCTACAAAAACGGTGCCAGTCTATTGTTTGAAGGCGCGCAAGGTAGTTTGCTGGACGTTGATCATGGTACTTACCCGTTCGTGACATCAAGTAACTGCGTGGCTGGTAATGCTGCTGCTGGTTCTGGTGTCGGTCCCAACATGCTTCATTATATTTTGGGGATTACTAAAGCCTATACGACGCGCGTTGGTTCCGGTCCATTCCCATCAGAATTGCCAACAGATCAGGGTGTGGGCAAACATCTTGCCAGTGTAGGTCATGAGTTTGGCACTGTGACTGGCCGTGCACGCCGTTGCGGTTGGTTTGATGCAGCATTGTTGAAGCGTTCTGTTCAGATTAACGGTGTTTCTGGTATGTGTCTGACGAAGCTTGATGTGTTAGATGGTCTGGAAACCTTGAAATTATGTACAGGTTATACCGTAGATGGTAAAGCGGTAGATATCTTTCCGGTTGGTGCAGAAGAGGCCGCCCGTTGTGTGCCAGTCTACGAAGAGATGCCAGGTTGGACAGAGACGACAGTTGGCGCAAAATCGATGGATGCATTGCCATTGAATGCGCGCAACTATATCGAGCGTATTGAAACTCTGGTTGGCGTACCTGTTGATATGGTGTCGACAGGGCCGGATCGTGAAGAAACCATTGTTTTGCGTCATCCATTTCTATAAATAATTTATACAGTAAATAAGGCTAGGGGAAGTAACATGACGTTGCCAGCTTCAACAGAAAAAGACCTTTGGGTTTCTTGGGATGCGTATCATCGCTCCATCGAACAGTTGGCTTTGAAGGTATATGAGTCCGGCTGGAAGTTTGATCAGATTTTATGCCTGGCACGCGGTGGCCTGCGTCCGGGTGATGTCTTTTCTCGCATTTTTGATGTGCCGCTAGCGATTCTGTCCACCAGCTCTTATCGTGAAGATGCTGGTACGGTTCAAGGTCAATTGGATATAGGAAAATACATTTCAACGACTAAAGGTACATTGCAAGGCCGTGTGCTCGTCGTTGATGATCTGGTTGACTCTGGTGTCACATTGGAAAAAGTTCTACATCATTTACGTGAGAATTTCCCGGGTGTGACAGAGGCAAAATCTGCAGTCATTTGGTACAAGGCATGCTCGTCGGTAGAGCCGGACTTTTATCTCGATTATTTGGCAAGTAATCCTTGGATACATCAACCGTTTGAAGAATACGACAGTATTCGACCGCATCAGTTGAATGCCTGGTCAAAAAAAGGCGAAACGAAAGAGTAATAGATACGGGAGCAGAGAAATTTGCTCCCGTTTTTTATTTTATGGATGATAAATATCGTGAACGCTCTTTTGATCTGCATCTTCGTCTCCAGACGAGATTGAAGATTGTTTAATCTATGATGTTTTATCGTTGTATCGAGTCTTGAAAATAAGATGTAATTTCTGCAAAAGGTGATTTTGACATGCATTACGGTGAACGTTTTAATAGTATTACCCATACCGTAGGTGCGGCTCTGGCGGTTGTGGGTGGTGCAGTATTAATTGTTTTTGCTGCAAAGTCGGGAGATCCTTGGAAGATCGTTAGCTTCAGTATTTATGTAGCGTCTTTACTGATTCTTTATCTTGCTTCTACGCTTTATCACAGCCTGCGGGGCGCCGCCAAAGATGTGTTTCGCAAGTTCGATTATTGCGCTATTTATCTGCTGATTGCGGGTAGCTATACGCCTTTTACACTGGTCACGATGCGTGGTTCCTGGGGATGGGCGCTTTTTGCTGTGGTGTGGGGCCTGGCCTTGATAGGAATTGTTCAGGAGCTCTGGTTTGCTAAAGGTGCTCGTATTTCATCGCTGATTATTTATATGATGATGGGATGGCTTGCGATTATTGGCGTGAAGCCTTTGCTTGCAGCATTAGGTGTGCCCGGTTTTAGCTGGCTTGCTGCTGGGGGGCTGTTCTACACGCTGGGGATAGGATTCTATGCGACGGATCATAAAGTCAAACATGGTCATGGTGTCTGGCATCTTTTTGTCTTGGCTGGTAGTGTGTGCCATTACATTGCCGTTTTATTTTATGTTGCTTGAGCTCATGATGTATTTGGAAATGTTTTTATATGATGTGACGCAAAGGCGTCATATTCATTCCATAGAATAGATGTATCTGAGAACGTGAGTAGGATTAATGATGAGCTGATACAGGTCGCAGTTCTTTAAGACTATCTGGCTAAAATCAAACTGACGTGGAGATCTTTAACAAAGAATGTCGTAGAATTTAATTGAACGAGCAGAGTTGTATAGCAAAAAGCCTCGTTGACGAATCAACGAGGCTTACAATGCTGTGGTGCCCACGGAGGGACTCGAACCCCCACACCCGAAGGCACATGGACCTGAACCATGCGCGTCTACCAATTCCGCCACGTGGGCAACGAAGACCATGATTATAGAGTATTCAGTAAAATTGTCAACTCTTTAGCGTGTTCTCAGTATTTTGATTTGGAGTAATGTTAGGCAATTAGCTTGCTCTCCGGTAAACTAGATGGGGTGTAGACTGATATCGTCACACTCTATTTTTAACAACAAAAAGAAAAGAAATTCACCTTTTGAATAAACATTCATATCCCATTCCCAGCCGCGAGGAAATTCTCGGCATCCTGCGCACATCGAGCACTAAGCAAAAAGTGGAAACGATTGCAGGCAAACTAGGCGTAAAACCTGAGGAGCTTGATGGCATGGTGCGACGATTGAACGCGATGGAAAGAGATGGTCAGGTCAAGCAGGATAAGTCCGGCAATTACACACTTGCCAATCAAGATAATTTTATTTCCGGTCGTGTCAGCAGTCATCGTGACGGTTACGGCTTTTTGACGCCTGATGATGGTAGTGAAGACTTGTTTTTGCCAGAACGAGAAATGCAGCGCGTGTTGCACGGCGATAGAGTCACAGCGCGTGTTGTCGGTACTGACCGGCGTGGTCGCCTAGAGGGTGGCATCATCGAAATCCTTGAGCGTGCCAATACCCATATCATTGGACGCCTGCTCAATGAAAACGGTGTCTGGATCGTTGCTCCGGAAGATAAGAGGTTTAGTCAGGATATTTTACTTGCCGGTTCGCCGGGTAAGGCAAAATCAGGTCAGGTCGTCAGCGTAGAATTGACGGAGCAGCCGACCAAATATGCGCAAGCGGTTGGTCATATCGTTGAGGTGCTGGGCGATGTCGATGATCCTGGTATGGAAATCGAAATTGCGGTCAGAAAATTCGGTGTTCCTCATGAATTTTCCGAGTCAGCAAAAAAAACGGCAGCTAAATTGCCATCCGAAATCCGTGATACAGATCTAGTGGATCGCGTTGATTTGCGTGATGTGCCATTGGTCACCATCGATGGAGAAGATGCCCGTGATTTTGATGATGCTGTCTATTGTGAAACAACAAAAATTGGACGCACAAAAGGCTACCGACTAATCGTCGCGATTGCTGATGTCAGTCATTATGTGAAACCAAACGACGCTCTCGATGGCGATGCTTTGTTACGTAGCACGTCAGTGTATTTTCCGCGCCGGGTTATACCGATGTTGCCGGAAAAACTGTCTAACGGCCTGTGTTCTTTAAATCCCGATGTAGATCGCCTGACCCTAGTGTGTGATATGGTCATTTCGCTTGATGGTGAAGTGACGGCATATCAATTTTATCCATCCGTTATTCATTCCGCGGCGCGTTTTACCTATACCGAAGTCGCTGCTATTTTAGGAAATACTAAAGGGCCTGAGGCGAACAAACGTCTGCCACTTGTACCGCATCTACTAGATTTGTATGACTGTTTTCAGGCCTTGCTGAAAGCCCGTCATCGTCGTGGCGCTATCGACTTCGAAACAACCGAAACCTATATCGTTTGTAATGCAGCAGGAAAGATTGAAAAAATTCTGCCGCGTACACGCAACGACGCTCACAAGCTGATTGAAGAATGTATGCTGGCAGCCAACGTGTGTGCTGCCAATTTGCTGGAGACGTATAAACAGCCAGGTACTTACCGTATCCATGCGGGACCGACAAAAGAGAAATTAAACCAGGTTCGCAATTTCCTGAAACAAGTCGGGTTATATCTGAATGGTGGCGACAAGCCCTCTGCGTCTGATTACGCTGAGCTGATGACCAAGATCAAGGGGCGCCCTGATGCGAGCCTGCTGCAGACCATGTTGCTGCGTTCAATGCAGCAAGCGGTATACAGCCCGGATAATATTGGTCACTTTGGCCTGTCTTATGAGGCTTATGCGCATTTCACCAGCCCGATACGACGTTACCCCGATCTGTTGACACATCGGGCGATTAAAGCAATTTTGCAAGGCAAGAAATACGAGCCGAAAGGCATCGATACTAGCTTGCTCAATACAACTGTATCAAATGCTGCGCGCAAGCAGCAGATTCTCGATAAGGCCGCGGGTAAAAAACCAAAATCTGAGCAGGACCTGACTATCTGGGATGCACTGGGAGTGCATTGCTCTGCCAATGAGCGCAGGGCGGATGAGGCGTCACGCGACGTTGAGGCCTGGCTCAAGTGCTACTTCATCAGGAATAAACTCGGTGAAGAGTTCACCGGCACTATTTCTGGCGTAACGCAATTTGGTATTTTTGTGCAGCTTGATGAAATTTATATCGAAGGCTTGGTACACATTACCGAGCTAGGCGCTGATTATTTCCAGTTTGACGATGCCCGTCACGAACTGCGTGGCGAACGTACTGGTAAGCGCTACCAGCTGACCGATCGTGTGACAGTTCAGGTCAGCCGTGTTGACCTGGACGCGCGTAAAATTGATCTGGCAATTGTGCAGCCAAGTGGTCTGAGACCGGCAGCAGGGCCAGATCTGCGAGAGCAGAATATTGGTGGCGGACGCGGTGGTGCTACTAAAGTTGGCGCGACTAAAGGCAACACGAAATCGAAAAAGGTCGTTGCTAAATCTGGCTCTCAGCCAACAGCGAAATCAGGCGCAAAAGTTGTTCCAATAAAGACCCCGGCAGCACCGGCAAAAGCGCGTCGCACTAAGCAGGAAACCACAGAGCGTCCATCGCGTGCCGCATCCCGGTCCGGCAAGAAAAAACGATAACATGTAATAAAGACGTAATGAAGGTTGACGGTGCAGTATTAACAGGTAGTTATATTTAGATAGTGAAGTAAAGTAAATAATGAAAAATAAAATGATTTTTGGCTTCCATGCCGTTACCTCACGCATCCGTCATGAGGCATCGTCGGTGGAAGAAATTTATGTCGATTCCTCTCGCGTCGATGGACGTATGAAGGATTTGATCAGTGCAGCAAAATCAGCCGGCGTACGCATTATCCCCGCGGATGATCAGCGCTTGTCGAGTATCGTCGGCACCCGTCGCCATCAAGGCGTGGTAGCGAAGGCTGGCGAGTTATCCCTGGCGCGTAATCTTGATGAATTGCTGGATGCAATCGAAGGCCCGCCGCTCTTGTTGATACTTGATGGCATTACTGATCCTCACAATCTTGGCGCATGTCTGCGTGTCGCCGATGGTGTTGGTGCGCATGCCGTAATTGCTCCAAAAGACCGAGCCGTAGGACTCAATGCTACCGCCGCTAAAGTGGCTAGTGGTGCGGCTGAAACGGTTCCTTACATCACTGTGACCAACCTTGCACGCACGCTGCGTGAGCTGAAGGAGCGTGACATTTTTCTGGTAGGCACTTCGGATGATGTAGATCAGACGATTTATGATGTTGATTTTAAGGGGGGTATCGCCATTGTGATGGGCTCTGAAGGCGAGGGGATGCGCCGTTTGACCAGAGAGACCTGTGATCAGTTGGTTAGTATTCCTATGTTCGGCTCAGTTGAAAGTCTGAACGTGTCTGTAGCCTCAGGTGTCTGTCTCTACGAGGCGCGCCGCCAGCGACTTCCCCGTCCTTAATTTATCTGCCTGAATATCATCTTGGCGCTGGCCTTGCCGCCAGCAGATTTTTGCTGAACGCGCTAAGATGCACTTCCTTAAGTAGTTTTCATTATTCGTTTTCCCTTTCCTTTATTACTCCATGTTTAGTCGTTTGCGCGAAGATATCGCGAATATCATCCAACGAGATCCTGCTGCCCGTAATACGTGGGAAGTCGTCACTTGCTACCCAGGGTTCCATGCAATTCTGATGCATGGCTGGGCGCAGTGGTGCTGGAGTCATGGCTTTAAATGGCTGGGGCGGTTTATCTCTCATCTGGCGCGTATCTTTACCGGAATTGAAATTCATCCCGGAGCCACGATAGGGCGCCGGGTATTTATCGATCATGGCTTTGGTGTTGTGATCGGCGAGACGGCAGAGATCGGTGACGACTGTACGATTTATCAGGGGGTGACGTTGGGCGGAACCTCTTTGTCTAAAGGCGCCAAGCGTCACCCGACCCTGGAGTCGGGCGTGATAGTCGGAGCTGGTGCTAAAGTGCTGGGCGGCTTTACGATCGGTGCCGGTGCGAAGATAGGATCAAATTCTGTCGTCGTTAAACCTGTGCCCGCCGGTGCGACTGCCGTTGGTAATCCTGCGCATATCGTGAAAAAAGAAACAGATGCACAGTATGAGGCGACGGCGAATTTATTCAGCGCGTATGGGGTCACGTCTAATGGCGATGATCCAATTTCTAAAGTCTTGCACAAGTTGATCGATCATGCAGCATCACAGCAAGAGCAAATAGAAAAATTGACCGCAGCGATTGCGACGGCAGGTATTGCATGCGAAGCCCAGTTATTAGCAGAAAAGCTGAATCCTGAGCAGATCAATAGTTTGGTTGATTAAGGCGAAATATTCAAGTAGCAGGCACAGGTGAATCTAGGCTGCTATACGACATTGGTGCGATCGCCGGAGGCGCTTGTACTAAAACATCTTTGTCCGTGATCTAATTCTCATTCCAACTCATTTAAACCAAATAAAAAGGCATACTCCCCACTCATGGTGAAAAATATGCCTTGTATCCGCACTGTTTTATGGGTGGGTAAAAATATACTAGACTGGAGTATATGAATTGTTAGGCGACGATTGGTGTGCCATCTACATCAAATCGAATGAATTGACCATCCTCGTATAATGCCAGCCATCCTCCGCGTTTTTCCTCCGCATCACACTCCCAATCTGGCAGAACATAACGGATTCCTAACTCATGAGTATGGAATGCTGGCCGGTGGGTATGACCGTGTATCATCACTTCAGCACCGCTGTCTGAAAAGAGCTGATTGATCGCATCAGAATTTACATCCATGATTGCGGCGGTCTTGTTCTGCTGTTCTATTTTACTATCTTGCCGCATTCCTTCAATCATCGCTGTGCGCTCAGCTAGAGGCATGCTGAGAAACTGATGTTTCCATGCTGGCTGACGCACTTGATTGCGAAACGCGATGTAATCAAGGTCATCGGTACATTGCTGATCACCGTGTGCCAGCACAATTTTTTTTTCATTGATCACGATCGTGCTTGGGTCTGGCAGAAGCCTGGCGCCAGTTGCTTTAGCAAATTGCTCGCCAACTAAAAAATCACGATTGCCCGCGATCCAGTAGAGTTGAGTCCCCGTGTCGCTGACTGCTCGTAGAGCACTGATGACCGTCTGATTGAATAGCGCATCGATCGCGTCGTCACCTGCCCAATACTCAAACAGATCGCCTAATAGAAATAGCTGTCTGGCTTGTTTGCCATGCCGATGCAGAAAGTCAAAAAAGGCGGCCACTGTATTTGGAAGTGATGCGCGTAAATGGATGTCAGAAACAAAAAGCGCAACCAGTGCTGGTTGCGCTTTTGCGTGCTTGTGTTGATCAGTCACTATTATTTCGTTCTTTTCAAAAGCAGAATTAAACGACTTCGGCTTTTTCGATCACTACGTTTTCAACTGGTACGTCTTGGAACATGCCAGTGCGTGTAGTTTTTACGGATTTGATTTTGTCGACGATTTCTTTGCCTTCTGAGACTGCGCCAAAAACGCAGTAGCCCCACCCGTCTTGACCCGGATAGTCAAGGAAGCTGTTGTTCGTTGTATTGATGAAAAACTGTGCTGATGCTGAGTGTGGGTCGCCAGTACGTGCCATGGCGATTGAATAACGTTGATTTTTTAAGCCATTTTTTGCTTCGTTTTCAATCGGCGCATTCGTCGCTTTTTGTTTCATCCCTGGTTCGAAACCGCCACCTTGAATCATGAATCCGTCAATCACGCGATGGAAGATGGTGCCATTGTAGTGACCCGCTTCCACATAGGCGATGAAGTTGGCGACAGTTTTAGGTGCTTTATCAGCGTCGAGTTCGATGGTGATGTTGCCATGGTTAGTGGTGAGAATAACGGCCATGATAATCCTTGAAGAAGTGAAGAAAATTGATGTAATTGTATATTATTTAAGTAACTTGGCTGATTCAATAATGACAGCTTTGTTTGGGACGTTTTGCATCATTCCCGACTCGCTTGTCTCTACTGCTTTGATCTTCTCTACGACATCCATTCCTTTGATCACTTTGCCAAATGGTGTGTAGCCAGCCGTTGCCAGCAGGGCTTGTGCCCGTGGTGCAGTAATGACATTGCCTCTACGTTCATACTGCACAGGATCGCCTTCAGGTAATACTTGATGATTCAGAAAGTCATTGTCATTTACATTGATAAAAAATTGTGCAGTCGCAGAGTTTGGATCATTCGTGCGTGCCATCGCAACGGTGCCGAGCTCATTTTTAAAGCCGTGCTCAAGTGCGTATTTCGCCTCCAATGCAATCGGCTTGCCAGTCGATTTTTCTTTCATGTTTTTATCAAAGCCACCGCCCTGAATCATGAAATTATCAATCACACGATGGAATACTGTACCGTTGTAATGCCCGGCTTTAACGTAGCGGAGGAAATTTTCAACCGTTTTCGGAGCGGCTTCAGGATGTAGCTCAAGTACGATTTCGCCCAGATTGGTTTTGAGTGCCACTTTAGGTAAGTCTTCCGACCAGGCGGCACATGTACCGAGTAACATGGCGGTACTAGCGAATAGGGTGATGATGTGGCGACGGGTCAGTGACATAGTTTTCCTCGAAATATCAAACTTGTGCTTCATAAATGATTCTCCATTTTGCCGCTTCTTTAATCCAATACTGCCGCTTTCTGACACTGGTTTTGCTCTTGCTCGCTGTAGTTTCCTGAGTGAAAGTGCTGACGATCATTTCATCTTTTCCCGGATAACGAAACTGGGTGACTTCTTTTAACTTGATTGACAGATTGTGCAGACCTTCGGTTGCTTGTTGCTGTTTGGGAAACCATGCATTCAAATTATCACCCTGAACGGTTTTGAAGTTTCTCGAGTAATTATTCAGAAGGCGATTCGGGTTTTGACTTTCTAGATCCGCACGCCAATCTTCCAGCATTTTACTCGCCGATTGTTTATCTGCATTCCATTTTGTAAAGTTTGAAAACTCTACTTGCTCGCTGATAATGACGGGTGTTTTTCCTATGTCAATCATGGCAGCAATTTTCAAAAAATCGGGATTGGTTAAGACCACGCAGCCATCCGAGGCTAAAGGAGGGCGGCTAAAATTTTCTGAAGGAACACCATGTAACCAAATACCGGAACCGCTTCTGCCATTGATCTTATCCCATTCATTTGGATAATTAATTGGTAGTGCTCCCGGGCCATAAAAATCAGGGAGTTTAGATCCTGCCAGACGACTGGTAATGTAGTACACCCCAATAGGAGTTTTTTGATCGCCTTCTTTAATTTTATTGATGCCGAACTTGCCTTGGCTTACATAAAAATCCGTCACGAACTTAGGCTGCCCCGCATTGTTCTCATACAGGTATAGGCGGGACTTTTTCGCATCGACGATCAGTACTTGCTTTTGATCATCACGCAATTGCAAAATGTTACGAGGAATCAGGTCCGGGTCCGGTTTTTCGCGGATAGATTTTAGTCTTGCATAGGCTTCGTCCCGCAGATCCTTGAGTTTTTCCGGTGATGCGTTTGCATTACCGCCAAAGCTATTGACCTGCTTCGTATGCATCAGGAGGAGATCGCCACGGATCAAATGTCCTAGCTGGAAGTTGGGATAGGCTTCAACTAATTCATCTGCTTTTAACTGCGCTTGCTGCAACTTGTTTGCCGCCAGACTTTTATATACCTCAAGTAATAAAAGGTCAGGATTCGGCAGTCGCTGAACTGCTTCAGCAATAGAGGTTTTCTCAGCGCGCGATTTTGCATGCGATGGCATAGCTGCGCTCAAGAGCGCAATCAATATCAGCGATAAAAAAACGGCGACGAGATATTTTCCGCACTTGTAGGGCGGGGAGGTCAAAAACGGAACAGAGCGATACATCAGTTACCCGCGCGCTCCTGCTTGATCAGCCATTTGCCATCCTGCTTGACCATGGACAAGGATTTTCTGCTATTTGCAGTCAATTGATCCGAGCTATAAATTTGTCGGAATTTAACGATGGCGCTGCTGCCATCTAAGGAGACTTTAGGGGACTCGATTTTAACGCTGATACGACCCTTGCCCTCAATACGTGTGCGACGTTCTTCTGCCCAGGCTTTACGAGACTCACCTTTGGGTGTGTCAAAATCTTTCGCATAATGGGCTAGGTAAGTGCTGGTGTCTTTGCTGCTCCAGGCTTTTGCCCAATTCTCGACCGCTTTCAGAACCTCGTCCTGATCGCCGTTTGCAGGTGCAGCAGCTGGTTTGCTGGCAACTTTGGCTTCAGCTTTTTCTTGCTTGTTTGGTTCCGGTTCGGTTTTGGCTGGGGTGGCTTTTGCCGGACTTGCGGCAGCTACTGTCGCCGGGCTGACTGAATTTTTGGGGTTGGTGCCGCCTGTGGTGTTGCCAATCAGATTTTTAACTAACGTCAGTTTGAGTTTTGCGCCGGAGTTGCCAGAGTCCAATTGCAGTGCTTTGTCGTAGGACTGGCTGGCTAACTTGGCGTATACATCTCCAAGATTTTCATGAGCAGTGCCATAAGTCGGATTGGTTCTGATTGCCATTTCCAGCGCGGCACGTGCTTTATCGTATTGCCCGCTAGACGCATACAGTACAGCCAGGTTGTTATATGGCTCTGGTAATTCCGGATAGTCGTCAGTGAGTTTAGAAAACACCGTAATCGCTTCAGTTGATTTATTTTGTTCGGTCAGTATCAACCCTTTTAAAAAACGCAATTGAGCATCTTTTGGGCGTTGCGCCAAGATAGAATCCACTTTTTGCAGCGCTTCAGCCGTTTGTCCTGCACGAAAAAGCTTGGCGATATCGGACGTGTCATCTGCAAAACAGGGCGAAGACATGAGCGCAAGAGACAGGCTAGATAATGCAAAAACACTTTGAACAAGGTGGCGCATAGTAAATGGACTTGGTTTCATTGGGGAGCTGGGGAACATTGGTTCAGCAATGTTATACTGAATATAAAGCGACATCTTAACAAATATGCGCACAAAATGGGTTTTTGACACGCTTTGCCGTCAACTGTCAGTTACAGGTCGTTTGAAATTGAATCAGTTGGCGCAAATTCGAACAAAGATCGCAAAAAAATAATTCATACGCAGCTCATGAACAAACAAAAAATATACAACTCCCTGACCCGCGAAAAACAAATTTTTGTTCCAATTGAACCCGGCAAGATACGCATGTACGTATGCGGAATGACGGTATATGACTATTGTCATCTGGGACATGCGCGCGTCATGGTGGTATTTGATATGGTGCAGCGTTGGTTGCGCAGTTCAGGTTTTGATGTGACGTATGTCCGCAATATTACTGATATCGATGACAAAATCATCAAACGAGCGGTGGAGAATGGCGAAACTATTTCACAGCTTACGAATCGTTTTGTTGACTACATGAATGAGGATGCGCAGGCTTTGGGTGTGCAGGCGCCAGACTATGCCCCGAGAGCAACACAATATATTCCTCAGATGTTGCAATTAATTTCTAAGCTTGAAGTCAATGGTTTGGCATATAAGGCGACGGATGGTGATGTGAATTACTCTGTCCGTGATTTCCCCGGTTACGGAAAATTGTCCGGCAAGTCCCTTGATGATTTACGTGCAGGTGAACGTATCGACATCAACACAGGTAAGCGAGATCCTCTGGATTTTGTTTTGTGGAAATCGTCCAAAGATGCTGAACCTGCCGAGGTTAAATGGCCATCTCCGTGGGGACTTGGACGACCTGGCTGGCATATCGAATGCTCGGCAATGGCGGGCGATCTGTTAGGGGAACATTTCGATATTCATGGTGGCGGACAGGATTTGCAGTTTCCGCATCATGAAAATGAGATCGCCCAATCTGAAGGCGCTCATCAACATACTTTTGTAAATTACTGGATGCACAATGGTTTTGTGCGTTTAGATAATGAAAAAATGTCTAAATCCTTGGGCAATTTTTTTACTATTCGCGACGTGTTGAAAAAATACGATCCTGAAGTTGTCCGATTTTTCATCTTACGTGCACATTATCGCAGTCCTTTAAATTATTCCGATGCACATCTTGATGATGCGAAAGCTGCGTTATCCCGTCTCTATATCGCTCTGAAAGAAACGCTTACTGATGATCTGCCTCTGGATCAGGATGATGATTACTCAAAACGGTTTGCAGAGGCGATGTGTGACGACTTTAATACACCTATTGCTATCTCGGTTTTATTTGATTTGGCAAACGATGTAAATAAGAAAAAATCGCCACAATTGGCTCGGCAACTTAAGATGCTTGCCGGTACCATAGGCTTGTTGCAGCGTTCACCGAACGATTATTTGCGTGCTTCACCCGAGCTAGCGGATGCCGGTGAACTCACGGCGATTCAAGACAGAATTGATGCTCGTCTTGCGGCAAAAAAAGCGAAAAATTTTGCTGAGTCCGATCGCATTCGTGATGAATTGCTGCGTGAAGGGATCGTTCTTGAAGATAAGGCCGTTGGTTTGACTGAGTGGCGCAGGGTATGAGCGGCGCGGATACGGCATTGAGTCATAGAGGGGCTCCGCAAGTTCCTGAGTATTGGGAGAGCGCAAAAATCGAGTTGATGAAGCGCGACAGGATCATGCGCAAACTGATTCCTCAGTTCGGCGACTTGTATTTGGTCGGGCGCGATGATCCTTTTACCACGTTGACGCGTTCAATAGTCGCGCAGCAAATTTCAGTCAAATCGGCTGATTTACTCTGGCAGCGCTTTCTTGAACTTTGTCCTAAATGTACTTATACGCAGGTATTAAAGGCGGGTAGTGAAAAACTACTGGTCTGCGGCCTGTCCAAGCGTAAAACAGAATATATTCTGGATTTAGCTGAGCACTTTAAAGAAAAAAGAGTGCACGTCAATAGTTGGACGGAGATGGCAGATGAAGACGTTATTTCGGAGCTGATACAAATTCGGGGCATAGGACGCTGGACAGCAGAGATGTTTTTGATATTTAATCTGCTCCGTCCGAACATATTACCTTTAGATGATCCTGGTTTACTCAAAGGCATTAGTAGCAATTATTTTTCAGGTGAGCCGGTTTCCCGTAGCGACGCAAGAGAAGTGGCTGCGAATTGGGGGCCGTGGTGTACAGTAGCGACCTGGTATCTGTGGCGTAGCCTGGATCCCGTTGCTAAATCGTAATTTTAAGTAAAGCTTATCTTCAACGCTGGTTGAAATAGTAGGAGGCACGATGACTAAAACGACATTCCTTGGGTTTGAGCAATCTATTGCTGAGCTCGAAACAAAAATCGAAGAATTGCGCTTTGTGCAGGACGATTCTGCGGTTGATATCTCGGAGGAGATCGACAGGCTCTCTAAAAAGAGTCAAATGTTGACCAAGGATATCTATGCGAAGTTGACACCTTGGCAGGTTTCTCAAATTGCACGCCATCCACAACGTCCATATACGATGGATTATGTGAATCAAATATTTACCGATTTTCACGAATTACATGGTGACCGTAGTTTTGCTGACGACCAATCGATTGTAGGTGGTCTGGCTCGTTTTAACGGTCAGGCCTGTATGGTCATGGGTCATCAAAAAGGACGCGATACTAAAGAGCGTGCTATGCGTAATTTTGGTATGCCGAAACCGGAAGGTTATCGCAAAGCGATGCGGTTGATGAAGCTGGCTGAAAAGTTTAATATCCCCGTATTCACTTTTATTGATACAACCGGTGCCTGGCCAGGTATTGACGCAGAAGAGCGCGGCCAGTCTGAGGCGATCGGACGTAATTTATACGTAATGGCGGAATTAAAGGTGCCGTTGATTACAACCATCATCGGTGAGGGCGGTTCTGGTGGCGCGCTTGCTTTAGCGGTAGGTGATGCCGTCCTGATGCTGCAATATGCTACGTATTCGGTAATTTCACCTGAAGGCTGTGCTTCCATTCTCTGGAAAACCTCAGGCCGAGCCTCTGATGCGGCCGAAGCACTTGGTTTGACTGCACATCGTTTGAAGGCCATGGGTTTGATTGACAAAATTATTAATGAGCCTTTAGGTGGTGCACATCGCGATCCTAAACAAATGTGCGCCTTGGTCAAGCGCGCTCTGGCTGATACCCTGCGTCAATTTCAAGGATTAAAAACGAAAGATTTACTTGCTGCCCGCCATGAAAAATTGATGAGTTACGGCAAGTTCAAGGAAACTAAGCTTTCAGAATGACAGTAGTAAAAAACGAGCGTACGTTGATTGATCATTTTCAACGTACGCTTGAGCATATTTTGCAAATAAATGATATCGATTTAAGTGATACAGGCCTTGCTGTTGCATACAGTGGCGGCTTAGATTCTTCAGTATTGCTAGATCTGGCAAAAGTCTTTTGTCAGAGAAAAAAAATTCCTCTTTTTGCTTTTCATGTTCACCATGGGCTGAGTCCGAATGCAGATGACTGGCTGCTTCATTGCTCGAAACAATGCGAATCCATGGGCGCGACTTTCGTCGGGACTAAGGTTGTTCTCGAAAATGTGCATAAAGACGGAATAGAGGCCTCGGCAAGGGATGCCAGGTATAAAAGTCTTGGCATGTTGTGCTCACAGTATAAATTGCCATTGATTCTGACCGCCCATCATCAAGACGATCAGGCCGAAACGGTATTGTTACAGCTCTTGCGAGGCTCGGGAGTGGCCGGTTTGTCTGGCATGGATCAATTTAACCGAGCCCCTAGGCTTTTGTGCAATGACTCTTTACTCATCGCCAGACCTTTACTTGCGATTACAAGGCAGAGGATGGTTGAGTACACAAATGACAATGTGATTGCCTATGTCGAAGATGAGTCCAATATCGATACACGGTATGTGCGGAACGCATTGCGACATCAATTGATGCCAATTTTGTCGTCTATTGCCCCTGGTTATGCTGAGCGTCTATCCAGAAGCGCAATGCATGCTCAGTCCACCAACCGATTATTGACGGAGATAGCAAAACAGGATCTTCATTCTTGCGCTGCAGACAAAGAAGGATTGTATATTCCTAGCGTGATCGCTTTGGGGGCTGACCGGATCGATAATTTACTTCGGTATTGGCTGGCGCTTAAAGGTTCACGTATGCCGACCACTGCTCGTTTAGCAGAGC
Source organism: Undibacterium sp. Xuan67W (assembly GCF_049340165.1). Lineage (NCBI taxonomy): Bacteria > Pseudomonadati > Pseudomonadota > Betaproteobacteria > Burkholderiales > Oxalobacteraceae > Undibacterium > Undibacterium sp. Xuan67W. Next base: position 128,273 of record NZ_JBMPPN010000001.1, on the reverse strand, counting down.
TACGTCATCAGCTTTTCGAAGGCCGTGAGGACGCAAAAATCAGTGTTTATCATGATAATTTAGTTATCCACCGATATAAAAACAGAATTTATTCGTCTTTAAGGAGTGCAATAAAAATTGCAGATGTGGTTCCTCGACAGTTTTGCTGGAATGGTGAGGCATTGATGGCGTTTCCTGAATTTGGCGGGATACTTCATTTTGACGATGCTGATTCGGGCATTTCAGCCGATTGGTTAAAGGAGACTATGTTGACAATGCATCCGCGACAAGGCGGGGAGCGTTTAAAGTTAGCATCAAATCGACCAACGCGTGATATTAAAAGCCATTATCAAAGTATGGAAATCCCATTTTGGGAGAGAGATCGTCTGCCTCTTATTTCTTGTGGAAAAAAATTACTATTTGCTGCGGGCATCGGTTCAGATGCCGCATTTTTTGATACGTTGCCAAACCCGCTGGTTCGCTTACGCTGGGAATTCATTGTGAATGAATAAAATAGTGTTTCATTATTTCAATATCTCAATACTTCAATAAAAAGTGACTACATAAAATTATGAAACGACAAATAGTATTAGACACTGAAACGACGGGTTTAAGTGCCAGAACAGGTGATCGTGTAATTGAAATTGGTTGCGTAGAACTGATTAATCGCAAATTAACCGGAAATAATTTTCATCATTACATTAATCCAGAGAGAGACTCAGAAGAAGGCGCATTAGCAGTTCACGGCTTAACCACAGAGTTCTTAAGCGATAAACCAAAATTTGCCGAAATTGTGGATGAATTTTGTGAATATATTAAAGGTGCAGAGGTCGTAATTCATAATGCGCCGTTTGACGTGGGATTTCTTAATGCTGAGTTTGCGCGACTAGGATTGCCATTATTCTCTGATTATGCCGAGGCGGTTACGGATACGCTCGTACAGGCAAAAGAGTTGCATCCTGGCAAACGAAATTCTCTGGATGCCTTGTGTGACAGATACGAGGTATCAAATTCTCATCGAAAACTTCACGGCGCCTTACTAGATGCAGAATTATTGGCCGATGTGTTTTTGGCAATGTCGCGTGGTCAAAACAGTTTTGCCATTGAAGTGGAGGAGACTGTTGAGATAAAAATGGTGGAAGCGGTTATTCCTGACATACCAATTGGCGATGTAATTGTGCATTACGCATCAAATTCCGATTTGGAGGCACATGAATCCTTGCTCAATGTCTTAGACAAAGAAGTTCGCGGGCAAAGTATCTGGCGTCAGTCTCATCAATAGGTCTTTTCGTTACATATTTCCCTTCCTTAATTTGGACGCAGTAATTTTTCTGCGTCCCATCTCCTTTCATGCGTTCCTGTAAGAATTTCTCCCAATTAGTGTCTATTTTTGCAAAAAATAGTTCCTATTGATATGAGAATTGTTGCGAAAACACGATTTATTTTTAAAACTCTCTAAAGTTTTTAGATATTCAGACGTTAAAAATAACAGAAAATATTTTTAAGTTTTTTTTAAAAAAAGCCTAAAGTTCTCGAGATTCTTGCCGTTAATGTAGTGTAGCTGATGAGATTTCTACTTGAAATTTACGATAAGCCTTTGTTTTTATTGATATTTTTCTGGTGTTCTCCTTTGCTCAATAAAATTCAATTTTCTTTTTAATTCTTTTTAAAAAGATATCAAATATATCCTGTAGGAAAAAATCCTACGGGATATTTCAGTTTTCAATTACTTAATATTCCTAGTTCGTCCTATACATCGGTAAATTTCTTGGTCTCACAATGTGTCTCAACGGCAATCAACTCTGTGCCGGGATAACATGATGGAGGATGTGAAAATGACACCGAACGATATGATGGCTGAAATTCGCGATGCAAACCTGAGCTACCTAATGCTTGCTCAGCAGATGATACGCGCAGATAAAGCAACTGCCATATTTCGCTTGGGTATAGCAAAAGAAATTGCTGACCTGATCGAAGGTTTGAATAACGCACAAATCCTTAAGTTGGCGGGCTCAAATATGATGCTTGCACGCTTCAGATTTGAAGATAGTGCCATTTTATGCATGCTGACAAACTATAACAAAGAGCGCGCTTTGGCTCATTCTCATGCAGCCATTCTAATGGCCGGGCAAGCTGTCGAAGAAATTCATTAATTTAGTTGGTTGTCGTTAATTCGTATTGGGGTGAGTAAAATGGTGAGCAAAAGTGTCGTGAACGAAGCGCAAGAAATCCAATTGGCGATTGATCTCGTGAATCTGGGGGCGCGGCTGCAATTGCTGGAATCTGAGACAAGTTTGTCCAGGGAGCGCCTTTTAAAGATCTATAAAGAATTGAAGGGCGTATCTCCACCAAAAGGCATGTTGCCATTCTCCACAGATTGGTTCATCACCTGGCAGCCAAACATTCATTCTTCGCTATTTATGAATATTCACAAATACTTGAATGACCATGCTGAGATTAAAGGTATTGAAGCGGTAGTGAAGGCATATCGTCTATATCTTGAGCAGGCCCCGGTTGCCTCTGGTGAGGAATCTGTACTATCTCTGACTCGTGCCTGGACTTTGGTTCGTTTCTTCGACGCAAAAATATTAAAATTTGCAAAATGCAGTAAATGTGGTGGACAATTTGTTGCGCATACACTGGATTTGCATGATGATTATGCTTGTGGTTTGTGCCACGTTCCTTCTCGTGCTGGGAAAACAAAACGAGTTCGGGAGTTGGATTCTCCTTTGGCGATGGTGGCCTGATGTAAATAATTTTCCGGAGATCTTTTGAGCATAGAATTAGAAAAAAAATTTGAGGCTCAAAATATTCTGTCGGATAAGGCAAGGTTTCCTCCGGCGGCCGAGGCATTATTCATCCAGATTTTTTCTTTTTGTATTTGTGGGTCAGGTATTTTTTTTACTCACCTGTTATTTGCAAAAAAAATTTCCTTAATATCTTTCTTGTTAGTTGGCGCTTTCGTTGCGGCCATTATTTCCTATTTTCGTAAAATGGATTGGTGGTGGTGGGCTATCCAATTCTTCTTTCCAATCTCGGTTTTTGCACTTCTCTCCTTAGATATTTCTCGTCATTACTATTTGGCGTCATTTATTTTTATGGCGTTACTCTACTGGAGTACTTTTCGAACGCAAGTTCCATATTACCCATCTAAGGCGACATTGCCCGCGGTCATCGATGATTTTTTGCCGCGTAAGCCATTGAGGTTTGTTGATTTGGGAAGTGGTTTCGGTGGGCTGACTTTAAGTTTGTCGTTAAAACGAGCTGATAGTTTTTTTTGCGGTGTCGAAATTGCGCCTTTACCCTGGCTGATTAGTTACTTGAGGGCTCAAATTCACTCAGCCAAGGTAAGTTTTTTTTTAAAAAATTATCATGACATGACTCTGGGTGAATATGATGTTGTATTCGCCTATCTTTCACCTGCAGCGATGCCTTCACTTTGGGAAAAAGCAAAATCAGAAATGCGCCCCGGTACATTGCTGCTGAGTTATGAATTTGTTGTCCCTGATATAGAGCCAGATTTATGTATAAATACTGATTCTAACGATCCAATTCTCTACGCATGGCGCATATAATGATATTTATGAAATATATTTCTAAGGCAATATTTAGCTGTTGATATTATTTGTAGAAATGAAGGTCCTAAATTAGTTTGCAGATCATATTTTCACTTCCAATTAAATGAGTAGGTCCATTTGCTTATAAAGGAGTATGGCTCGTGTTAGTCATCGTCGGCTATATTGTAGTAATGGGATCTGTATTTGGCGGATTCGTCATGTCCGGTGGACATCTTGCTGTTTTGTTTCAGCCGCTCGAGTTGCTGATGATTGGTGGTGCTGCCGTTGGTGCATCACTGGTTGGTAATAATGGCAAAACTCTTAAGGCCTCTCTCAAAGCGATTCCAGGTGTTTTGAAAGGGTCTAAGTATACTAAAGCGCTCTATATGGAGCTGATGACGATGCTGTTTGATGTGCTGACTAAAGTGCGCAAAGAGGGGTTGATGTCTATTGAGGGCGATATTGAAAAGCCGGAAGAAAGTCCGCTTTTTAGTAAATACCCTTTGATCGTTTCTGATCATCATTTGATGGAATTTATCGGGGACTACTTGAGGCTGATGGTTTCCGGAAATATGGATGCGTTCCAAATCGAAAATTTGATGGATAACGAGCTTGAAACGCACCATCATGAAGGTGCGATGCCCGCTCATTTCATTGCGAAATTGGGTGATGGTCTTCCCGCTTTTGGTATCGTGGCTGCTGTTATGGGTGTTGTTCACACCATGGAATCTGTAGGTATTCCTCCCGCTGAGTTGGGGATTTTAATTGCACATGCACTGGTTGGAACATTTCTAGGTATCTTACTTGCCTATGGCTTTATCGGCCCATTATCGAGTTTGATGGAGCAGCAGTTGGATGAGTCATCCAAAACATTTCAATGTATTAAAGTAACCTTGCTTGCTAGTTTGAACGGCTACGCTCCGGCACTTGCAGTGGAGTTCGGGCGTAAAGTTCTCTACTCTACGGAGCGGCCAACCTTTAGTGAATTGGAAGAGCACATAAAGCAATCCAAATCTAAGTAATTTAATGTCATTGGGAGCGCAATATGGCGAATGAGGAACTACGGCCAATTATCGTCAAGCGTATAAAGAAAGTCGCCGGTGGTCATCATGGCGGTGCATGGAAAATTGCGTATGCCGACTTTGTGACCGCAATGATGGCTTTCTTTTTGTTGATGTGGTTACTCGGCTCAACGGCGAAAGGTAACTTGCAGGGGATTGCTGAATATTTTCAGACTCCTTTGAAAGTTGCAATGGCGGGTGGCGAGGGCAGTGGTGATAGTTCTAGTGTTATTAAAGGTGGTGGTAAAGATCTGACCTTGCGCGAAGGGCAAAATAAAAAGGGGGATGTTGAGGCTCCCAAAAAGAGCTATAACCTCCAAGCTGCGGAAGCTGCTCTGGCAAAGGTAGATGCCGAAAGACTGAAAGGACTCAAAACTAAAATTGAGGCTGCCATTGAATCAAACGCGACATTAAAACAATATAAGAAACAACTTTTGCTCGATATAACAACCGAAGGATTACGTATTCAGATGGTGGACGAACAGAACCGCCCTATGTTTGCTTCTGCGAAAGCAGAGTTACAGCCATACACGCGAGAGATTTTGCATGAAATTGGTAAAGCGCTGAATGATGTGCCCAATAGGATTAGCTTGTCCGGCCACACAGATGCTGCTCCATATGGCAGTGGTGAAAAAGGTTACAGCAATTGGGAGTTATCTGCAGATCGGGCCAATGCTTCACGTCGTGAGTTGATCTATGGTGGTATGGATGAGACAAAAGTACTCAGAGTTGTCGGTTTATCGTCTTCCGTTCTATTTGATAAAAATGATTCGCTCAATCCGATCAATCGGCGTATTAGTATTATTGTGATGAATAAAAAAGCTGAAGAATCTGCGTCACAGGATGGAGGTTCAATTGAAGTCAGTAATCAAACTGAATCAGGTGGCGAGGTTTCGGTTAAGGTCAATAAATAAGCATTGTTTATCAACAGGTCGGGTAAATTCAGAATTGGGATGCTGAAGATGTCAAAAAAGAAAATGCTGGGATCTGAGGTTAAAGAACTATTGTCAGGCGTGTCTGATCACGGTAAGGAGCACTTGCTTGAGGTCGAAACTGATCTTGTGCAAACGACCATATTGCTCGCAGAGGCGATTGAGAAACTCGGTTCAAGCTTCTTGGCATTGCATGCTGCAATTTCCAGTCAGCAAGAAGAGATTGATTTAATTATTTCTACTGGCGAGGCTCCAGCCGAGAGCATCGACCGACTTAAAGTGCTCAAAGATGATATCGCATCACATATTAATGCTGCCGTCACCAGCCTGCAATTTCAAGATCTCACAAGCCAGTTAATTTCCCGAACCGTTCAGCGTAGTGCAGGTTTGCGTGAGGTTTTAAGCAATTTAGGGATTGTTGGCGACGGCATACCTCACGATGGAGAAACCGACGAAATTGCGATATTGCTTAGAGAAATTACGCTGAGGCTGGAGAAACAAAGTGTGGAGCTGAAAAGCTTGTTAAGGAAGGCAGTCAATCAAAAACACTTGGATAGTGGTGATATCGAATTATTTTGATTGCTTTTAATGTTGGTGGGTTAATGTACTTTTCATTAGTTTAACGGAGTGATGATGGCCAAGACAATTTTAGCGGTTGATGATTCTGGTTCATTGAGGCAGATGGTGGCGTTCAGTTTGAAAGCTGCAGGATATCAAGTAATTGAGGCGGTGGATGGCCAGGATGGCTTGGAAAAAGCCCGCAATCAAGTGGTTGATCTTGTTTTGACCGATCAAAATATGCCAAGAATGGATGGCTTAACGCTCATCAAATCTCTTCGTGGCCTGGCAACTTATCAACGTGTACCAATTTTGATGCTCACGACTGAATCCAGTGATGATATGAAGGCGAAGGGGAGGGCGGCAGGTGCGAACGGTTGGTTGGTGAAGCCGTTTGACCCGCAGAAATTGACAGAAGTCGTCAAAAAAGTAATTGGTTAATTGTCCTCTGACTAGATTTTATAAATTCGAGTACACCACGGAGCAAGATAATGACGATTGACATGAGTCAGTTTTTTCAAGTTTTTTTCGACGAAGCTGAAGAGCTTTTGGCCGAAAAAGAGAAATTGTTACTGGCTGTCGATATCTCCTCTCCGGACCCTGAAGATCTCAACGCGATATTTCGTGCTGCACATTCGATCAAAGGCGGATCTTCTACTTTCGGATTAAATGATATGACAGAAGTGACCCATATTCTTGAGTCACTTCTTGATAAAATTCGTAAAGGAGAGATGGCGTTAACGGCTGAGCATGTCGATGCATTTTTGATTACCAAAGATATATTAAAGATGCAGTTGGATGGACATCGGCTAGGTACTCCTGTTGATCAGGATGCAGTCGCCGATGTAAGAATGCTTTTGCAATCTTTGTCACAAGATGTTGTGCCGGTGAAGGCGCCGGTAGCTGCGTTTGAGGATCATTCAAGATCAAATGCAAAACTGGAGAATGAGACTTACTCTACTTGCTTTCGGATAGAGTTGCCTAAACTTACTGCAAACGATTTAGCTGCAATTTTTTCAGAATTAGGTTTGCTAGGAGCTATTTCGAAAGAAGAAAAAGCCGATGGACTTACTACGCTGATTTTAAGAACTAATGGAACTCAAGACGATATTATTGCAATATGTTCTTTTATTCTCGATCCCGATGACCTGAAGATATCTACTCAAGAGATGCCGGCCCTAAGTACCCCGCATCATGTTGCATCGTCGGATGATGATCTGGGGTACGGTTTTTTTGAGCCTATTGAGTCGATGTTCCCGCCGAATGCCGATGTGGCATCACCTTCAACTACAGATCCCAATACGGCTAATCTGATTTCTGCAAAAGTGGAACTAAAGGTCCCTGTCAAAAAGGAGTCCGAGAAATCGCATGCTTCTCAAGAGGCATCTACTATAAGAGTTGGAATCGAGAAAGTTGATCAACTAATTAACTTAATTGGCGAGCTTGTAATTACGCAGGCAATGCTTGAGCAGCGCACGCAGGAATTAGATCCCATCGCCAATGAGCGTTTGCTTAGTAGCGTTGCTCATTTAACGAGAAATACACGTGATCTGCAAGAAGCGGTAATGTCTATACGCATGATGCCGATGGATTATGTATTTTCGCGCTTCCCCAGAATGGTGAGAGATCTGGCGACGAAGTTAGGTAAGAAAGTTGAATTTGTAACCTATGGTGCTTCGACTGAATTGGATAAGGGGCTGATAGAAAGAATCGTCGATCCACTAACGCATCTTGTTCGCAATAGCATTGATCATGGTATAGAAATGCCAGCAGCCCGCTTGCAGGCAGGTAAGCATGAGTCTGGCAGATTGTCTCTTTCTGCCGTTCATCAAGGTGGCAATATCATTATTGAGGTTAGTGATGATGGCGGAGGACTTCACCGTGAAAAAATCTTAGCGAAAGCCAAGCAAAACGGGTTGATTGTTACTGATTCTATGACCGACAGCGAAGTTTGGCTTTTGATTTTTGCTCCTGGCTTTTCTACTGCAGAGGCAGTTACGGACGTCTCCGGGAGAGGCGTCGGTATGGATGTGGTCAAACGAAATATTACGGCGATGGGGGGTGTTGTAGATATTCGTTCTGCCAAGGGCTTTGGTACCACGATTACTATCTCATTGCCTCTGACATTAGCAATTTTAGACGGTATGTCAATTAAGGTTGGTGAAGAAATATATATCCTCCCGTTAGGGTTTGTGATTGAGTCACTTCAGCCAACCAGTCAAGACGTGAAGGAAATTAGCGGTAAGGGGCGTGTGGTCAAAGTTAGGGACGAATATTTACCGCTTATCCCTTTGTACGAATGTTTTGATATCGAGCCCAAGTTTACCAAGCCGTCCGATGGTATTGCCGTGATTGTTGAAGTAGACGGCAAGAAGGCCGCTTTATTTGTCGATGATCTGGTCGGTCAGCAACAAGTAGTCGTCAAAAATATAGAGTCAAATTATCGTAAAGTACCTGGGATCTCAGGCGCTACAATTTTGGGTGATGGCGGGGTTTCTTTGATTCTGGATGTCTCAGCGTTATTGCGTTCAGCTCGATGATCAATAAAATTTATATAAACAATTGCGGGAGGTAATCATATGGCGCAGTCTTTACCAATATCTGAAGGAAGTACTACCAAAGTAGACGGTTCCGGTTCTGATATTTCCGGACATGAATTTCTGGCGTTTACATTGGGCAATGAAGAATATGGAATTGATATTCTGAAAGTACAGGAAATCCGCGGCTACGAAGCTGTTACCCGCATTGCCAACGCGCCAGAATTCCTCAAAGGTGTTATTAATCTGCGCGGCATTATTGTTCCTGTTGTAGATATGCGTATTAAATTTAATTTAGGTGAACCGACTTACGATCAGTTCACTGTTGTCATTATTTTGAATATTGGTGGGCGTATTGTTGGTATGGTCGTCGATAGCGTTTCTGACGTTACGACATTGTTGCCAGAACAAGTCAGGCCAGCGCCAGAAATGGGAACAACGTTTAGCTCAGACTTCCTTATCGGGCTGGGAACACTTGAAGAGAGGATGTTAATCCTTGTCGATATCGATAAATTGATGTCTAGTCCAGAAATGGGGCTTGTCGATCATCAGGCTTGATAAGTAGTAAAACTGTTTTTAGCAGTTTGTTTCGCAATCGAATCAGCAAAATAAAAAATAAGAATTGAAGGAGGAGAATGCTATGAATTTGCGTAACTTCAGAATCGGTGCACGCTTAGGGCTTGGTTTCGGATTAATTATTGGCGGGTTGATACTGACTTTGGTACTCGCCAACGTGCTTGCTACAAAAAACAGAAACGCTTTAATTGAAGGCTTAAATAATTCAAGCCAAAAACAAGCTTTGGCTAATACGATGAAAAGCGCTCTTTTTGAAGGCGGAATATCAATGCGTAACATCGGGATACTGTCCGATGTCGCAGAGATGCAAAAAGAGGATGCTAAAGTTAAATCACAACGAAAAAGATATGAGGAAGCAAAAGCAAAAATTTCTTCTTTAGGATTAACTGAGGAAGAAAAAAAATTACTTGATGAGCTTGCAAAAATAGATAAAGAAATTGAGAAGCCTTTTAAAGACGCTGTTGGTCAGGCCCTCGCCTTCAATGCAGAAGGGGCATCAAAAATCATTGCGACCATCATTGATCCACTAAGTAGTAAATCGATACAGCAGATTAATAAACTCGTCGAATTTCAGGAAGCGGCTTCCAAGGATCAATTTGAGATATCGGCTGCAAGTAGTTCAAAACTTAGTTTCTGGCTATTTTTGATCTTACTCTGCGCTATGCTCATCGGTATTTTTGTCGCCTGGATTATTACGAAAAGTATTACCTTGCCTTTAAGTGATGCTGTCTCTATTGCAGAACAAGTTGCAGCGGGAGATCTGTCTTCACAAGTAGTTGTTAGCGGCAATGATGAAGTATCGTCTTTGCTGAGTGCACTTAAAGATATGAATGATAGTTTAGGTAAAACTGTGGGGCAGGTTCGCTCCGGAACTGAGGCAATCACAGTAGCATCCCAAGAGATTGCATCAGGGAATGCCGATCTATCGAGCAGAACCGAATCACAAGCCAGCTCGCTCGAAGAAACAGCCAGCTCCATGGAAGAACTCACCAGTACCGTTCGTCAAAATGCCGACAACGCCAGACAAGCCAACCAGCTCGTCGTCTCCGCCTCCAGTGTCGCAGTCAAAGGAGGCGCCGTCGTAGGTCAAGTCGTCAACACCATGGGCTCCATCAAAGACAGCTCCCGCAAGATAGTCGACATCATCAGCGTCATCGACAGTATCGCCTTCCAGACCAACATCCTCGCCCTCAATGCGGCCGTCGAAGCCGCCAGAGCTGGCGAACAAGGGCGTGGATTCGCCGTTGTCGCCTCAGAGGTACGCAACTTAGCTCAACGCAGCGCCAGTGCCGCCAAAGAAATCAAAGCCCTGATTGACGACTCCGTCGACAAAGTAGAACAAGGCGGCAAACTAGTCGACGAAGCAGGCAAGACCATGGACGAAATTGTCACCAGTGTCCAGCATGTCGCCGACATCATGAGCGAAATTACTGCAGCGAGCCAGGAACAAAGTGCGGGGATTGAACAAGTCAATCTTGCCATTACCCAGATGGACGAAATGACGCAACAGAATGCAGCGTTGGTAGAGCAAGCAGCGGCAGCGGCAGAGAGTATGGAGGAACAGGCTCAGGCTTTGGCGCAAGCGGTCAGTGTCTTTAAGCTCAGTGGCGCTGATACTTTTTCAGCGGCTAATCCTGCTAAATCCACTAAAGCGCCTGCACATGTAAATTCTAAGGGGCGTTCGCCTGTGAAGCAATTGACTGCAAGAAAAGAGTCATCGCCATCTCCAAATCGACAGCATAGTAGTTCTGTTAACGACGAGTGGGATGAATTTTAAACTCTTTGGATTGTTTTAGATTACTTAGATTCCACTTCTATTTTGACGAATCGAAATAATGATATTTACTCGGACTAATTAAATATTGTGAATTTCCTGAATAACTGTGGTTTTGCCGTGACGTAAGATTGACTGATTGTGTTGTACGCACTCATATATATGAAATCAATCCTGCCTAAATATTGGTTGATTAAGTAAGCCTCATGTTAAGGATAAATTAATGACCAAATCTGCAGAAAAAAACAGAGCCGAAACAGCAAAGGAATTTGATTTTAATGAAAAAGACTTTGACCGGGTTAGAGGGCTAATATACCAAAAGGCTGGCATCTCTTTGGCTGACAGCAAGCAGGAAATGGTTTATAGCCGCTTGGCACGTCGCTTACGTGCGACAGGTATTAACTCATTTTCTGTTTATTTGGATCAGTTACAGAAAGAACCTGCTGGTGCTGAGTGGGAGGCATTCACTAACGCACTGACAACGAATTTGACTTCCTTTTTTAGAGAAGAGCATCATTTCCCTTTGCTTGCTGAACACGTGAAAAAAAGGAAAGATCCTATCAGCGTCTGGTGTTCTGCAAGCTCAACGGGAGAGGAGCCTTACTCGATTGCAATGACATTATGTGAGGCATTCGGTAGTTTAAAGCCACCTGCACATATCATTGCGACAGACATTGATACCAACGTTTTATCAACAGCTTCAAAAGGTGTTTATAACATTGATCGCCTAGATAAAATGTCCCCTGAACGAGCAAAGAAATTTTTTCTTAAAGGGAAAGGTGCTCAAGATGGATTGGTAAGAGTACGACAAGAATTGCGAGATCTCATCACGTTCAAACAATTAAATCTTTTGGCAGATAGCTGGCCGGTTAATGGTGAGTTTGATGCTATTTTTTGCCGTAACGTAATGATTTATTTTGACAAGCCAACTCAGGGGAAAATTTTAAAGCAGTTTGTTCCGCTTATGAAACCTGATGGGCTACTTTTTGCCGGACATTCTGAAAATTTTCTGTATGTTTCTGATGACTTCAAATTAAGAGGTAAAACAGTATACGAACTTGCGGGTATGCACGAATCGCGCCGTAAGACTGTTTCGAATCATACAAACAAAGGTTAAGTCATGAGCCAATTAAGTGAAGAGCATTTTGCGACGAACATTTATTACGATCGTACTTTTGATTGTGATGCCGCAAAAATTTTACCTGGTGAATTTTATTTCACAGGAAAAGATATGTTGATTGTCACAGTCCTTGGTTCTTGCGTCTCAGCGTGTATCCGAGATCGTGTTTCTGGTGTTGGCGGGATGAATCATTTTATGCTTCCCGACGGAGGGGCTGATACAGATAACCCCGTGTCCGCATCTATGCGATATGGTACCTATGCAATGGAAGTGTTAATTAACGAGCTATTAAAAGCAGGAGCTAAACGCGAGAATATGGAGGCCAAAGTTTTTGGTGGCGGAAATGTCTTGCGGGGATTCACAGCGATTAATGTTGGTGAGCGGAATGCAAAATTTGTACTCGATTATTTGCGTGCTGAGAGAATGCGTGTGATTGCAGAGGATCTGAATGATATCTATCCTCGAAAAGTATATTTTTTTCCAAAAACTGGAAAAGTCTTAGTAAAAAAATTGAAGGTTGAGCATAACGATACATTGAGAAAACGCGAGCAAGACTATGCTAGTCGCCTTAAAACGGTACCAGTTGGCGGCGATATTGATTTGTTTTAAATTTAGTGTATGAAATCTAGCGTTGATGCGGGATATTTTTATGAAAATTAAAGTATTGATCGTAGATGACTCCGCACTGATACGTAGTGTGTTGAGTGAAATCATTGGCCGCCAGCCGGATATGGAGGTTGTTGGTGTTGCTCCTGATCCTTTGGTTGCCAGAGAGCTGATCAAACAAACAAACCCAGATGTTTTAACACTTGATGTTGAAATGCCCAAAATGGATGGGTTGGATTTTTTAGAGAAATTAATGCGGCTGAGGCCAATGCCTGTCATCATGGTATCGTCTTTAACGGAGCGTGGATCAGAAATTACGATGCGAGCCCTTGAGCTGGGTGCAGTTGATTTTGTCACTAAACCTAAGCTGTCAATTCAGAGCGGTATGTTGGAATACTCGGAACTGATTGCAGATAAAATCCGCGCTGCATCGAAAGCGCGTATCCGGCCAAGAACTCTTCAGTCAACTGATGCCGATAAAGCGGCCTTAACAGCATTGCCTTTGGTGAAAAACCCACTGACAAGTAGTGAGAAACTCATCATCATTGGTGCATCAACTGGTGGTACGGAAGCCATTAAAAATTTTTTAGTTCAAATGCCCTCAGACTGTCCCGGAATCTTAATTACGCAGCATATGCCAGAGGGCTTTACCAGGTCTTTCGCAAAGCGGCTTGACGGCTTATGTAAAATCTCGGTAAGTGAAGCTGCCGGCGGTGAACGTGTTTTGCCGGGACATGCTTACATCGCTCCTGGTCATTCACATCTGTTGTTAGCCAGAAGTGGAGCTAATTATGTGACTAAACTAGATGATGGACCTCCGGTTAACAGGCATAGACCGTCGGTAGACGTATTATTCCTTTCTGCAGCAACTTATGCTGGCAAAAATGCGGTGGGCGTTATCCTTACGGGTATGGGGAAAGATGGCGCTAATGGTATGCTGGAAATGAAGAATGCAGGGGCATACAATTTTGCCCAAGATGAAGCAACTTGTGTAGTATTTGGTATGCCACGTGAGGCAATTGCAGTTGGTGCTACCCATGAGGTTGGTCCTTTAAATGAGCTGCCTTCGATGGTGCTGCACTATTTAGCCTTGCATGGAAGTCGTGCCTTACGTGTTTAGATCCGACAATTCAAAATTGTTATTAATTATTAGCAGCACTTTGTATTAAACTGACCGATAATGTTATTAACTATCTTTAAAGAAACAATGGAGTAATTCATGGCCGATCAGAACCTGAAGTTTTTAGTTGTAGATGACTTTTCAACGATGCGCCGTATCGTTAGAAACTTGCTCAAAGAACTTGGCTATTCCAATGTAGATGAAGCCGAAGACGGTGCTATGGGACTGGCCAAACTGAAGAGTGGCGATTTTGACTTTGTTATTTCGGACTGGAATATGCCAAATATGGATGGTCTGACTATGCTCCAGCACATTCGTGCTGATCCCGCATTAGCAAAAATGCCGGTTCTGATGGTAACTGCAGAAGCAAAAAAAGAAAATATCATTGCTGCTGCTCAGGCTGGTGCAAACGGCTATGTGGTAAAACCATTTACTGCCGCAACATTGGATGAAAAGCTGTCAAAAATTTTTGAAAAATTAGGAAAACCTGCGTAGCAAAGAGCAGCCTGTCAAGGAGCTACGATGAGTGATGAGTTGAATAACAAGGAGCAACATGATGACCTGCTCTCACGAGTAGGCCACATGACGCGGCTGTTGCACGATAGTGTACGAGGTTTGGGTTTAGATAAGGTACTCGAAAGAGCGGCAGAAGACATTCCTGAAGCCTGTGACCGACTTGATTATGTTGCAAAAATGTCGGAGCAGGCGGCGCAGCGTGTTCTTAATGCAACTGACGAGGCAATTCCGCTGCAGGAATCCCTTGACGACGGCGCCAAGAAAATTTCTGTAGATCTTGAAAGATTGATATCTAGCTCCACAACGTTGGAGCAATATCAGCAAACTGCACAAGAAACACTTGCCTACCTAAAACTAGTTGCTGCCAATAGTAAAGAGACAAAATCCCATCTGATGAATATTATGATGGCGCAGGATTTTCAAGACTTAACCGGGCAAGTAATAAAGAGAGTAACTGATATTGCTCAGAATCTTGAGCAACAGCTTGTGCAATTGTTGATCGACTATTCTCCTGCCGAAATTAAGCGAGATGTTGGAGATGGTCTGATGAATGGGCCGCAAATTAATCCTGAAGGCAATGTCGATGTAGTTTCAAATCAGGGGCAAGTAGATGATTTGCTTGATAGTCTTGGTTTTTAGCTAGTCCTTTCGCCTAAATAAAGTTACTACTTATAAATTCATATGAACGAAACTAACTTCATTGTTAGAGAGCCTTTGCTTGATCCTAAGCAGCGTGTTATCGGTTTTCAATTATCATGGCAAAATTCAAGCCAAGCGGCGGAGTTCAGTGTTGACGATTTGAATTCCCTGATGGAATTTGTCGCCGAAAAGCTTAATGATGAGAATACGGGCTTTTTGTTGGGTGACAGTATTTTATTTATGGATGCTGTTCCAGGGCTATTGAAGGCCGAGGGCTTAAAACTGTTGCCGCCAAAAAATACCGTTTTGGTATTATCAAAACGTGACTTTACAAATCCTGAGACACTTGAGTCAATCAAAGAACTACGGCAATTGGGCTACGGAATCTGTATGCGTGGCGCTGATCTGAGTACACTGGAAAGATCTTTTTTCTCGCAAATTTCCCACATAGAAGTTCAATTAAATCCAGCTAATCTGGCATCACAGGCCAAGGTCTATGCGGCGCTCAAACAATCTTCGGTTCGTATGGTTGCTAGAAACGTCCTCAGTTGGCAGGATTTTGATGCTTGCTCTGCTTTAGGACTTGATTCCTTTGTTGGTAAGTTGCATTTGACACCGAGACCGAGTGCTGAGAAAAAAGGTTTAAATACTGCGCAGACGACTATTCTGCAGTTGATGGAAATGATCAGGAAGAATGCGGATATTCAGCAGCTTGAGGCCGTCGTAAAAAGAGATGCGACACTTGCCTATAAATTATTGCGATATATAAATTCTGCAGGTTTTGGGTTAAGAACCGAAGTGCAGTCGTTGAAACATGCAGTGCAAATTCTTGGTTATAGCCCCTTGTATCGCTGGTTGTCCCTTTTGCTTGCGACAGCGAGTACCAGTGGATATTCACCGGTATTACTAGAAACAGCGATTGTTCGCGGACGTTTTGCGGAACTCTTAGGCCAGCCTTACATGTCTAAAGCTGAGGCGGAAAATCTGTTTGTTGCCGGGATGTTCTCTTTGTTAGATCGTCTGCTTGGAATTTCAATGGAAGAGGTTTTGTCAACGATTCAGTTGCCAGAGGCAGTTACTGAAGCCTTAATTTCGAGAGGTGGTGCTTATGGCCCTTACCTCGCGCTTGCAGAAGCTTGTGAGTTGAACAGCATGTTAGTAGGGTCTTTATCAGAGTCGTTACGCATAAAACCGAATGAGGTTAATGCCGCACATCTGTCAGCTTTAGTTTGGGCAAAAAATATTGCTGCTGCCTAAGCATTATATTTTTGTTTTACTTCTTTTTAAAAAATGCGCCGTTCTGGCGCATTTTTCATTTGCTCTTCCACCTTAGACAAGCGAATTTTTTGCCCACTATCTTGCATTAACTTTTTAGCGTTACTTCAAATTGTTATTGCTCGTAAGGTGCGAGTTAACACGTCCTGTGAAATGAGGGGTAATTCATCACTTATTCCTCGTATGTCACTTTTCTAATTTCGCGAATAATCCTAACTGTAGAAATGTACTGGCATTAATTGGCTTGCATTTCAGAAAAGAATGGGAGTCGGCAATGGCCGAAGAAAGCGATCTCGAAAGAACCGAACCAGCCTCACCCAAACGTCTGGAGCAAGCCAGGGAGGAGGGCGATGTCCCACGTTCAAGAGAGCTGTCGACCTGCACTATTTTATTGGCTGCTGGGAGTGCACTTTGGATCTTTGGAGGCAGTTTAATACGTCAGTTAAGTCATATGTTGATGAATGGTTTATCGCTGGATCGTAGCCTCGCATTTGATATCAATTTATTGTTTTCAAGTATTGCTGTAGGCCTGATGGATGTGTTGATTGCATTTGCGCCGATTGCCGGATTGTTAGTTCTTGTGGCAATCGGATCTCCCTTGTTGATTGGTGGCTGGTTGTTTAGCGGGAAGGCATTGCAACCTAATTTCTCTCGCATGAATCCTTTGTCCGGTTTGGCAAATATGATTTCAACTCGGGCCGGGGTAGAACTCGTCAAGGCCATTATCAAAACGATTCTTGTTGGTAGTGTTGCCCTGATGGTTGTAATGAGTCAAAAAAATGCAATTTTTGGCTTGGTTCTTGAGCCGCTTGCACAAGGCAGTGCTCATATGGGTAATTTACTTGCAGCTTGTTTTTTATCGATTGTTGGCGCGCTTGTTTTTATCGCAGCAATAGACGCTCCTTATCAAATGTGGCATTACGCTAATAAGTTGAAGATGACACATCAGGAAGTGATTCAAGAGTCGAAAGAGGCTAACGGTAATCCGCAAATCAAAGCAAAAATCAGAGCCCAGCAAAGAGAAATGGCACGTCGTCGCATGATGGCAGAGATTCCGACGGCAGACGTCGTCGTAACAAATCCTACGCATTTTGCCGTTGCGCTGAAATACACCGATGGTGGTAATGGTGCGCCGAGAGTCGTTGCTAAAGGTGCTGATGCAGTGGCCGCGAGAATCCGTGAAATTGCAGGTGAAAATAATGTCCCTTTGTTAGAAGCTCCCCCTTTAGCGCGGGCTTTATACAAGCACACGGAGTTGGGAGATGAAATCCCGGAGAAGCTGTATGCCGCTGTGGCCGAAGTGCTTGCTTATGTATTTCAACTGAAGACTTTCCGTCAGCATGGTGGTTTAAAGCCGATTTTACCGACAGAAATCGACGTACCCTCAGAGTTGGATCCTAATAACGAATTACCACAACAGTCTCCTTTAATCGGAGCTCATGAATGAATAGTTTGAAATTGCCCGCCTGGATGAGCATATTTACTAATAAGGCGATTGCTGCACCCGTCTTGATTATTATGATGCTGGCGATGATGGTGTTGCCACTGCCTGCGTTTGTTCTGGACGTATTTTTTAGTTTTAATATTGCTCTGGCAATTATCGTTTTATTGACCAGTCTGTACACGGTAAAACCGCTCGATTTTATGGTTTTTCCAACGGTACTGTTGGTTAGTACGATGTTACGTCTATCGCTGAATGTCGCTTCTACCCGCGTAGTATTGACTGAAGGGCATACTGGTCCGGATGCAGCTGGTAAGGTGATTGAGGCATTCGGGCATTTTTTGATTGGTGGTAACTATACGGTTGGTATCGTCGTATTCGTGATTTTGACCATCATTAACTTTACCGTCGTAACAAAAGGTGCCGGTCGTATTGCCGAGGTTGGTGCCCGTTTTGCGTTGGATGCAATGCCAGGTAAGCAAATGGCGATTGATGCAGATCTGAATGCAGGATTGATTGCTGAGCAAGAAGCTCGTCGTCGCCGCACCGAAGTAGCGCAGGAGGCGGAGTTTTATGGCGCGATGGACGGTGCCTCTAAATACGTCCGTGGCGACGCTGTTGCCGGCATCATGGTGACGATTATTAATATTGTCGGTGGTTTAATCGTTGGTATGGTGCAGCATGATCTGGACTTCGCAACAGCCTTAAAAAACTACACTTTACTGGCAATTGGCGACGGATTGGTTGCGCAAATTCCTTCATTAATTATCTCGACTGCAGCGGGTGTTGTCGTATCTCGTGTTGCCAGTGACCAGGATATCGGTGGCCAGTTGATTGGTCAGTTGTTTGCCAAACCTCAAGTACTCTACATCACTGGCGGCATCGTTGGTGGCATGGGAATTATTCCTGGTATGCCCCATGTAGCATTTCTTCTTCTAGCGGGTATGCTAATTGGAGGGGGATATTTATTGACGAAAAAATCTGAAATTGTTGCCACAGCCGAGGAACAAGCGCCACCGCAAGCAGCTGCTCCCGAAATGGAAGAGGCGACCTGGCAAGATATTTTGCCGGTAGATACCCTTGGATTAGAAGTCGGTTATCGACTCATTCCTCTGGTTGACAAAGGGCAGGGCGGTGAGTTGCTTAGACGAATTAAAGGCATTCGTAAAAAATTTGCACAAGAGGTTGGCTTCTTGTCGCCTCCGGTACATATTCGTGACAATCTCGAGTTGAAACCATCGGCTTACAGAATTACTTTAAAAGGAGTCGAGGTCGGAACTGGTGAGGCGTTGACCGGACAATATCTTGCAATTAATCCTGGGATGGTCACGGGAAATTTACCCGGTGCTGTCACGACGGATCCTGCGTTTGGACTACCCGCAGTCTGGATTGATGCGGCGATGCGCGAACAGGCGCAAGGGATGGGGTATACCGTCGTTGACGCTGGCACCGTAATCGCAACCCATTTAAATCATCTTATCACATCACATGCTGCGGAGTTGCTTGGTCGTCAGGAGGTGCAGCAGCTTATGGACCATCTGGCGAAAGATACACCTAAACTCGTGGAGGAATTAGTTCCTAAATTATTACCGCTCTCGATACTGCAAAAAGTCTTACAAAACCTGCTCATCGAGGGGGTGCATATCCGCGATATGCGAACCATTATTGAAACGCTCTCAGAGCATTCAATGCACACACAAGACGCGAATGAATTGACGACCTATGTTCGTATTTCGCTTGGTCGTGCGATTGTCCAGCAAATATTCCCTTCTACGAATGAATTGACGGTGATGACTCTGGATAATCGCCTGGAGCGGCTGTTGATGCAGGCATTGCAGACGAATGGTGCCGATGGTGCAGGGATTGAGCCCGGTCTTGCCGATACTTTAGCAAGTCAGACAGAGGCAGCTGCACAGCATCAGGAGCAAATGGGATTGACCCCAGTGCTACTGGTACCGGGTCCATTAAGAGCTTTATTGTCTCGCTTCCTCAGAAGAACCTTGCCACAATTAAAAGTCTTATCGCAAGCAGAGCTACCTGAAACTAAAACCATTAGAGTTACCAGCCTCGTTGGAGGGCAATTATGAACGTCAGAAAATTTTCGGCAAATACCTCACGTGAAGCGATTCGTCTGGTTCGAGATGCGCTAGGTTCGGACGCGGTTATTTTATCGAATCGTAATGTTGAGGGCCGGGTAGAGATATTGGCGATGGCCGATGAAGTGGTAAGTTCACTAGTGATGCCAGAGCATAAAAAAGTAATGGTGCCGGATGTCCCTAGGTTCACTCCTCGCTTCACGTCGGACGATAGTTCTCAGCAATATACTGCGAACAGTATCAGTCGCTTTGATAGCGAGGCGACTCCGCAGGTTAGTCCGGGTGAGATATCTGCCGTCATGAATGAGATCAGGTCGATGAGAGGAATGATGGAAGCGCAATTGGCAGAGCTCTCCTGGACGAATACGCAAAAGCGGCAGCCTAAGAAAGCTGAAATTTTACGGGAAATGCTGGCAACCGGATTTAGTGCCAGTTTGTCCCGCTTTCTGATCGAAAAAATGCCTGAATCCGATAACGTCGTTAGCAGTCTGGATTGGATTAAAGCGATACTGAATAAGAATCTGTCTACCATTTCAAATGAAAGCGAGATATTGGAAAAAGGCGGTGTGTATGCATTAATCGGGCCTACCGGGGTGGGTAAAACCACGACGACTGCCAAATTGGCAGCGCGCTGTGTGATGCGCCATGGCCCGGCTAAACTGGCCTTGATTACGACAGATGGCTATCGTATTGGCGGCTACGAACAATTACGTATTTATGGCAAAATTCTCGGCGTCATGGTGCATTCTGTTAAAGACGAGTCCGACTTACGCATCGCTTTGTCTGAACTAAAGAATAAGCATACGGTGTTGATTGATACGGTCGGTGTGAGCCAACGTGACAAGATGGTGGCAGAGCAGATTGCGATGTTGTCAGGCGCCGATAGTAATGTGAAACGACTTTTATGTTTGAATGCGACCTCTACCGGTGAAACCTTAAGCGAGGTAGTAAGGGCCTATCAGGGTAAAGGCGATTTAGCTGGTTGTATTTTGACGAAGCTCGATGAAGCGGCAACGATTGGTGGTGTACTAGACATTGCTGTGCGCCAGAAACTGAATATCTATTATGTTGCCAGCGGCCAGCGTGTGCCTGAAGATCTGCATGTCGCTAACAAGCAGTATCTGGTTGATCGTGCGTTTAAATTAAAGCGCGAGACTTCCGCTTTTAGTTTGCAGGATGATGAGCTCCCGATGGTGATGGCAAATGCTGCAATGGCAAATGCGATTAATCCAGGTGCTTTACGGGAGGTGTCCCTTGGCTAGTTTTGATCAGGCAGAAGGATTGCGCCGTATGCTTGAGGCGCCAAAGCCGCGCGTATTAACGTTTTTGTCTGCTTTGCGTGACGATGAGAAGAGCAGCATGTTGGTCAATCTTGGTGTTTCGCTTGCCAGGCAAGGACAACGAGTTTTGATGATTGATGCACGCTGCTCAAATCATAGTATAGGATCGTGGTTGGGTAGCGATTCCGAGAGCACCCTGTTGGATGTAGCGCGACAACAGCGTACAATGAGAGAGGCGATTAAAATAGTCTCATCAAATTTATCGGTGTCTATGTTATCCAAATATGCGATGAATTCAATGCGGTTGCCAGCCGAAAATTCGAGAAAATTATCACGGGTTTTCGATGTTGCGGCAAATGCAGCCGACTTAGTGATCGTTGATAGTGAAATCGATAGTAACGATGCGTTTCCTCTTGCGTCGTTTGAAGAGTCTGATGTCGTGATACAAGTATCAGCAAATCCCGTCACTATTAAAAATGCGTATGGTTTGATCAAACGAGTTAATAGTCGCCTTGGTCGTCGTTCTTACGGTATTTTAGTCTCTGGAGCAACTGAACAATCAGCGCGACTGGTGTATGCCAATATGGCTCAGGCGGCAAGCCGTTATTTAGCCGTTCCACTACATTTTGTAGGTTATGTACCTGAAGACGATCACATGAAACAAGCTGCTCATCTGGGGCGCGCCGTGATTGATGCGTTTCCGTTGGCTGGAGCATCAATTGCCTTCTCCAAATTGGCTGAACAGTTGGCAGCCGCTGCTCAGTCAACACTGGGGTTGCGTGGCTTGCCTGAGTTGGGTGTCGGCATCGGAATTTAAAAGAAATTATGTACACTGCCAGCGGAAAGTCAGACAAAAATTCTCTACTCACAGAGCACGCTCCTCTGGTAAAACGACTTGCTTATCAATTAAAGGCGCGCTTACCCCCCAGTGTTGAGGTGGACGATCTTGTTCAGGCCGGCATGATAGGTTTGCTCGACGCGGTCAACCGCTATGAAGATAATCATGGTGCTCAATTTGAGACTTATGCTGTACAGCGCATACGCGGCGCGATGCTTGACGAGTTGAGGAATAGTGACTGGTTGCCGCGTGGAGTCCGTCAAAATATGCGTAAGATTGAGACGGCAATGAACACGCTTCAACAAAAGTTAGGCAGGCCTCCGTTAGAAACGGAAGTTGCCAAACAATTGAAATTAAGCCTGGCTGAATATCAGGATGTTTTGAGTGAAAGTGGTGGGCACCAATTGGTCTACTATGAAGACTTTCATGACGCCGATACCAAAGAGCATTTTCTGGATCATTATTGTACCGATCAGTCGGGTGATCCTTTGGAGGATTTGTTGCATGGAGATTTTCGTGATGCGGTTATCTTTGCAATTGACAGCCTTCCCGAGAGAGAGAAGCTCTTAATGGGGCTGTACTACGAACAAGAATTGAATTTAAAAGAAATCGGTGCGGTGATGGGGGTATCTGAATCGCGGGTTTCACAACTACACAGCCAGGCAGTAGCTCGATTAAGAGCATCTTTAAGGGAGAAAGCGTGGACTGGGCTAGCATAATTGGGCTTGTATTAGTTATTGCCGGAATTTTCTCTGGGCAGCTTATCGAGGGCGGACGCCTGTCATCATTGGTGCAGCCCGCCGCATTCGTGATTGTCGTTATTGGCACAATTGGGGCGGTGCTGCTGCAGAGCCGGATGCCTACGTT
The DNA here is from genome assembly GCF_049340165.1 of Undibacterium sp. Xuan67W. Classification (NCBI taxonomy): domain Bacteria; kingdom Pseudomonadati; phylum Pseudomonadota; class Betaproteobacteria; order Burkholderiales; family Oxalobacteraceae; genus Undibacterium; species Undibacterium sp. Xuan67W. The sequence goes on along the minus strand of NZ_JBMPPN010000001.1, from coordinate 105,501 downwards.
TATCCGTGGTGTCAAAATGCTGAAATGGGTCGTATCCATGCCAATCGACACGAGTAAAAAGACGATACAAGAGGCGCTGATCTGGAGCGTTGTTGCTCGCCGCGAGGGATTTCTTAGCTTAGAGCGTTACATGGGAGCAAGTAAAGATCCTTTCATCAGCAAAGGTTTGCGCTTAGTCATCGATGGAATTGATCCTGTTCGTTTAAAAGAAATCTTGGATGTTGATATTTCTTTATATGAAATTGAACAGCGTCAGGCTGTCAAAATATGGGATGCCGCTGGGGGTTACTCTCCGACTATCGGTATTCTGGGGGCAGTTCTTGGCCTGATCCATGTGATGGAAAATCTGTCCGATCCGAGTAAATTAGGTAGCGGGATTGCAGTCGCTTTTGTCGCAACAATCTATGGTGTCGGGCTAGCCAACTTATTTTTTCTGCCGGTCAGTAATAAGTTAAAGGAAATCATTAGCAGTGAAGTAACACGACGTGAAATGTTATCTGATATTTTTTACAGCATTGCCTTGGGTGATAGTCCCCGGGTCGTGGAAGAGCGCCTTGCCAACCACAAAAAATAAGCCCGCCATGGCCAGGAAAAAATATCATGATGAGAGTGATAATCATGATCGCTGGCTGGTGTCATATGCTGATTTTATTACCTTATTATTCGCTTTTTTTGTTGTGATGTATGCGATATCTTCTTTGAATGAAGGCAAATATCGTGTCTTATCTAATTCGCTCACAGGTGCATTTGGCCAGGCGATGGTGATGCATTCTGCCAACAGCGATGTAGAGCCTGCGATCAAACTTGATCCTATCCGTCTCGTTAAGCAAAAAAACCTGGAAACTTTGCACAAAGAACGTGAGCAGATGACGGGTATGGCGCGTGATATTTTGAGCGTCCTTGAGCCTTTGGTGCGCGAAGGTAAGGTGAGTGTCAGTCAGACCAGTCGCGGTATTACGATTGAGATCAACGCGAGTGTTTTGTTCGCGCCAGGTGAGGCGAAATTGAACCTTGATTCATATCAGGCGTTAAAAGCGATTGCGTCGGTGCTCAAGGCAGACAACCATTCAATTCAGGTTGAGGGCCATACTGACAATTTGCCAATTAAGAATTCTAGCTTTCCGTCGAACTGGGAATTGTCCGCTGTCCGTGCAAGTACGGTAGTGCGTTTATTTACGGAAAATGGCGTCGATGAAAACAGGATGACTGCAATTGGTCAGGGGCCGAAATTACCGGTAGGATCGAATGCTAATGTCGAGGGAAGAGCAAGGAACCGGCGGGTGACAGTTACTATCCTGGCTATTTTGCCGGAACCTGTCATTGATGTACCCTTGGCGGATCCAGCTAGTGCAGTAAATGCCGATAAGAAATAAATATTTCTTTCGGACTATCAGTGGGTTGTTAGCCGATAACTAGGCCGCGCCCTGTAATGTTTTGTATTTTGGCCTGTCCATTTGGGCCATACATGGCACCTGCCGGATTGCTCTGCTGGAGAACATTGAGTGCGCCTTGATTGCGCATTAGCTGACGGTTGATCAGAATGCCGTTGGTGCGATTAATTTCTTTTGCTTTTTCAGCGATTGCCAGAAGCTGAGTCCAGTTATCTGCAATCGTTGTTTCAGCGGGTGCTTGCGCCAGAAATGCATTGATTCCGTTCAAGTCACTTGAGAACCCCATTTCTTCAAGGTGCGTGCTGCGAATTTTTTCTAATTCTGCAACTTGGGCAATACACAGACCTTTGCGCTTAGTAAACTCGTTCAGGTCATTGACATGACCTTCAATCAACGCAGCTTGCTCTAATTTCAGTATCTCAGTCAGTGATGTCATTGCGGACAATTCATTCTGCAGAGATTGATTCAATTGAGGCAGTTTTGCGCTGACGAGATTCATGATTATCGTTTTCTTGCGTTTAATAAATCTTTGACGGTTTCTAATAAGCCATCTGCGACTTTTTCCGAATTTACCTGGAAGCGCCCCTCAGAAATGGCCAGCTTAATTTCTTCTACCTTCTTTGCCTCAAATACAGCGCTACTTGCTTGTGTGTTCTGTAAGGCCTGAAGTTGCGTCGACAAAGGCGAAATCTGTACCTTCGCAGATGGCGTCGACGACACTTCTGTTTTCTCTGCCTGTTGATCGGCGCGAACCTGTTGCGGCCCCGCTGGCAGTCCAGTGGTACTCTTTAGTGCATCATTAATTTTCACAGCATCACCCTCTATGTTGGGATTTTTATACATCTACATTATGTATATCGGCTGCGATATTTTAAACTTTAACGTCATTTGCGGAAATATTGTGCTGCTGAGAAATTACTTGATTAATAAGTGATCTCAATAACGCCGCCTGCTTTCGCAATTCCGCTAACAACCTGTCCTGATAAAATTTTAACTTTGGCAACTTGTCCCTCGCTAGCGTTGCTTAAAGCCTGCCCATCAGTTGCTACCTGGAACCCCTTGCCAGTACTGGTGACGCGAACCGACTGTCCTTGTTGGACGACTATCGGACTCTTTAGACTATCGCTCTTTATTACGGTACCCGACGTGACAGATACGTTTAATGACTTGCCTATTGCCTGATTCGGATTAGTGATGGCTCCGGATGGAAGATTCGATAGTTCTCCGGTCAGTTTCATCAAATCATTGGCCGTGATCGTTTGTCCATGGGCTATGTTGCCTGAAGTAACATAATAGTCACCTGAGACTTTAATGCTGGCAGACAAGTACACGACCCATGCTGCAGGACTGCTGCAGCGTACACCTATCGTAATTTTGCCCCATGGTTTGCTACCTGGAGGTAAGAATGGTTCAATATTTGTGCATGTAGCCAGATTAAGGCGATTGTCGACAGCACCTACAGTAACCTGTGGCTCACCACTGAATCCCGCACTTTGCTTCCTCAAAAAATCCTCAGCCGCTTGTCGAATCCGCTGCGGGTCTTCCGGCTGTGCACAAGCTAAGGTCGGCATCAACTGACATAATAACAATAAAACAATTAGCTTTTTCATCGCAACTCAACTAAAAACGTGTTCCTGCAGTGTAGTCAATTTCTCGCTTACCTATTTGGGGAATAGAAGGCTTTTTCCTGTTCTTCTCAAATGATTGTTCTTGCTTTTGCGGAGATAAGATGCAAAACATCAAAAACCGTTTTGGTTATTGTGCATGCTGTAGAGCAGGTTAGGGAGGGATGATGAGTAGCAAAGTCGATGATTATTTGCGATTTCATGAGGCGGCATTGTCCATCAGGGGACAGCGTCAGCAGATGATCGCCTCCAATATTGCCAATGCAGATACGCCTAATTATAAAGCGCGTGATATTGATTTTTCTGCCGCGATGAATAACGTCTTGCAAAGAAATGCTGGACAGGCGCCATCTGAACTCGCAAAAACAGCTCCCCAGCATCTCGACACCCAAGGAGCCGTTGGTGGCAGTACGCAACTTTACCGGACAACGGTCCAGGGAAATATTGATGGTAATACTGTCGATATGGATGTGGAGCGTAATCAATTTACAGACAATGCATTGCGATACGAGGCGAGTTTGACGATTCTTAATATGCAGATACGCAATATGCTGTCAGCGATTCAGGGGTAATAGATTATGTCTCTTTTCAATATTTTTAATGTAGCTGGTTCTGCAATGAGCGCACAAGCGCAACGGCTTAATGTTGTGTCGAGCAATCTGGCTAATGCGGATAGTGTCACTAGTTCAAATGGTCAGCCATACAAAGCCAAGCAAGTTGTTTTCAGTGCGGTGCCTGTTGCTGATTCCGTCTCTACAGCCGTAAGGGTAAAAGAGGTTGTGGAAGACAATAACCCGCCTAAACTGATGTACGACCCTAAGCATCCGTTGGCGGATGAAAAGGGTTATGTGGCGATGCCAAACGTTAATGTCGTGGAGGAGATGGTGAATATGATCTCCGCATCCCGTTCTTATCAGACCAACGTTGAAACGATGAATGCTGCAAAGACCATGTTGTTAAAAACGCTCACGCTGGGTCAATGATCTTCGCCAGAAGTTAAAGGAAAATTAAAATGACTACCGTACAGACTACTACCGTTGACCCAAGCTTGCTGACCACGATGAATGGCGGTACCGCTGCAAAATCAAGCACGCAGGAGGCGCAAGATCGCTTTATGACCTTGCTGGTAACGCAAATGAAAAATCAGGATCCCCTAAATCCCATGGATAACGCTCAGGTGACGAGTCAGCTAGCGCAATTGTCTACCGTAACAGGGATTGATAAGCTAAATACTACGGTTACCTCGCTGAGTAACAGTTTTTTGTCTGCCCAAAACCTGCAGGCCGCCAATATGATTGGTCATGGAGTCGTTGCGGCAGGGAATAAATTAGGACTCTCTCAGAGCAAAGGTGTATATGGCGTTGAGCTTGCTCAAGGTGCAGACAAAGTTGATGTCACGATTAAAGATGCGTCTGGTGCCGTGGTGAAAAAACTGAGTCTTGGTGCAATGGAAAGTGGTATCAATGCGCTGACATGGGATGGTACGAATGATCAAGGTGCCGTCGCCGCTGATGGACAGTATCAGATTGAAATTAGCGCCAGCGTTGCTGGTAAGGCAATTGATGCAACTGCGTTAAGTTTCGGAATGGTTTCCAGTGTTACGTCGAATGCGCAAGGCGTTAAGTTAAATGTGGCAAATGTCGGCGATATCGGTCTAGCCGATGTGAAAAAAATCTACTAATTCGCGAGCAAGCTAATTAATTTCCAGTAAAGGGAGAAACATCATGGGTTTTCAACAAGGCTTAAGTGGCTTGAATGCAGCATCCAAATCATTGGATGTGATTGGTAATAATATTTCCAATGCCAGTACCGTGGGTTTTAAGCAGGCACAAGTGCAGTTTGCTGACGTATTTGCGAATTCATTAAATGGCGCCGGCGGGGCTCAGGTGGGTATCGGTACTCGTGTTGCAAACATTGCTCAGCAATTTTCTCAGGGTAATATCACATCAACCAATAACCCGCTGGATATCGCGATTAACGGCAATGGTTTTTTTCGAATGTCGACTAATGGTGCCATTACTTACACAAGGAACGGACAGTTTCAGTTAGATAAAAACGGTTATATGGTGAATGCCCAAGGTGCGCAGCTGACGGGTTATGTTGCAGATGCTAACGGGGTACTCGCTACGGGCGCTGCAACGGCCATCAATATCAATACTGCTGATATCGCGCCTGCACAGACATCAGCCGTCAACGCAGTGTTAAATCTGGACTCCAGAAATACGGTTCCAGGTGGAGCGACACCCATTGCGTTCTCTGCTACGGATCCTACTTCTTATAATAAAGCGACATCAGTTGCAGTTTTCGATAGTCTTGGCAACTCACACGTACTGCAAACATTCTTCGTAAAAATCGACCCGGCTGTGACGCCTCCTACTGCGCCATCGACGTCTGAATGGAATGTGTTCGCAACGAGTGACGGTGTACCGATCGGATATGTGCCGCCGGCAGTCGCAGTACCTGTCGGTAAATTAGGATTTGATAATCTTGGTAAGCTGGTGGCGGCAACACCGGCATTTGCTGTCACGGATCCTAAGGCATTGAAAGTCACAATCCCTGTGACGACTGGCGCTGTTACGCCGATTTCAACCCCGTTAAGTATCAAATTGGATATGACAGGCAGTACGCAATTTGGCTCTGATTTTAGCGTCAGTTCGTTAAAACAAGACGGTTACACCTCCGGGAAGTTATCAAAATTTAATACCGCAAAAGATGGCACGATTGTTGGTAGCTATACCAATGGTAAAACTGCCGTACTAGGTCAGGTCGTATTGGCCAATTTCACTAATCCAAATGGTTTGCAATCCTTAGGCGACAATCAATGGACGGAAACGGCAACCTCTGGCCCTGCTCTGGTTGGTACGCCCGGTGCTGGTGGGCAAGGCTTGTTAACATCTTCTGCTGTTGAAGATTCGAATACCGATCTGACGGGTGAGTTGGTCAATATGATTACGGCGCAACGTGTTTATCAGGCCAATGCCCAAACGATTAAAACGCAGGATCAGGTACTACAAACGCTGGTCAATTTGCGTTAGTCCTAGTCAGGCATTGCATGTGCACAGTATTTCTTAGCGCTTAGTTATTTAACAGGGGTTGGCAATGGATCGGTTGATCTACACAGCGATGACAGGTGCAAAACATGTGCTGGAGCAGCAGGCAACGACAGCACATAACCTGGCTAACGCTACTACAACAGGGTTTCGTGCGCAGCTCGATTCTTTTCGTGCCGTTCCCGTTGTTAGTGACGGTCTTCCGACCAGAACCTATGTCGTTGACGCAACGGTAGGAACGGATTATTCCACCGGGACCTTGCAAATGACCGGACGAGAATTAGATGTCGCCGTGCAGGGTAAGGGTTGGTTGGTTGTGCAGCGAGAAGATGGTAGTGAGGCGCTGACACGTCATGGCAGTTTAAAACTCAATGAAAACGGTGTATTGCAAACGCAAGCTGGGCTCAATGTGGTAGGCGATGGCGGCATCATCACCATTCCACCCGAGGTCTCGGTCGCGATTGCTAAAGACGGCACTGTCTCCACAATTCCGACCGGTAGCAAGCCGAACGGGGTACAAGTTATCGGCAGGTTAAAACTGGTCAATCCTCCTGAAGAAAATCTGGTACGTGGTGATGACGGGCTCTTTAAAACCAAGGATGGTAGTGCCGTTGATGCGGATCCCGCAGTGGGTGTGGCAGGTGGCATGCTTGAAGGGAGTAATGTTAACGTCGTTGAGTCAATGGTGACGATGATTACTCAGGCTCGTCAGTTTGATATGCATATGAAATTGCTGCAAAACGCCGAGAGTAACGCAACAAAAGCCAGTCAGATCCTGTCATTAAGTTGAGTTTGAATACGACACAATGTTGTTAAGCAGGTCGATGTGAAAATTGTAGGCGTTATAGAAATTGCGCATTCGTTAGATCAGGGAGAAATGACATGATACGTTCACTGTGGATAGCAAAAACAGGTCTGGATGCGCAGCAAACGCAAATGGATGTAATTACCAATAACCTGGCCAACGTCAGTACGACGGGTTTTAAACGATCCAGAGCGATATTTGAAGATTTGCTTTATCAGACAATTCGTCAGCCTGGTGCGCAAAGTTCCCAGCAGACGCAACTGCCATCAGGATTGCAGCTTGGTGTCGGCGTGCGTCCTGTCGCTACCGAGAAAATATTCACGCAAGGTAATCTCCAGCAAACCGGAAATAGCAAAGACCTTGCGATTCAAGGGCAGGGATTCTTTCAGGTCTTGCTGCCAGATGGCTCAACTGCATATACCAGAGATGGATCTTTTCAAGTCGACAGTCAAGGTCAGATGGTGACGTCAAGTGGATTTGTCATTCAACCTGCTATTTCTATTCCGGCGAATGCACAAACGATTACTGTTGGCCGTGACGGTACGGTATCTGTTACCCAGCCTGGCTCGGCTGCGCCTGTCCAAGTAGGATCAATTCAGCTGGCTACTTTCATTAATCCGGCCGGACTGATGTCGATGGGTGAGAACTTGTATGTAGAGACAGCGGCTTCAGGCAATCCTGGTACAAATACCCCTGGCACGAATGGCGCAGGTCTGCTGAGTCAGGCTTTTATTGAAACGTCGAACGTGAATGTGGCTGAAGAACTGGTCAATATGATACAGACCCAGCGTGCATATGAGATCAACAGTAAGGCAATTACCACCGCAGACCAAATGCTGCAAAAATTAGCGCAACTATGAGGTTAGTATGAAACTCGGTTTTTTCTCAGTGTTGATTGGTATCTTGATGATGACAGGTTGTGCTGTTGTACCACCGGCGATTGTGCATCAGCCGATGAGTGCGCCCCCCGCGTCAGCGAAGCCGCAAAAAGAACTGAATGGTGCAATCTATCAATCAGCTTCTTATCGCCCACTTTTTGAAGACCAGAAAGCACGATTGTTGGGGGACATCCTGACGATCACAATTAGTGAAAAAACCAGCGCCGGTAAAACCGTCGCAAGCTCTGCCAATAAAAGTGGCAGCACGAGTTTTAATGTGCCTTCATTTTTGGGATTGTCTTCTGCCGTCACCAGCAATGCAGGCCTGTCATCAACATCGGCCAATAAATTTGATGAGAGTGGTGCTCAGACAGCCAGTAATAATTTCACAGGAACGATATCGGTGACGGTGATTGATGTTCTGCCAAACGGCAATTTGCTGGTGAGTGGAGAGAAGCAGCTTGCCTTTGATAAAGGTGCGGAATATGTACGCTTCTCCGGCGTCGTCAATCCAACAACGATTACCGCTGCGAATGTTGTTCCTTCGACGCAGGTTGCTGATGCGCGTTTTGAATATCGCTCAACCGCAAGAATCGACAGGGCAGAAGCAAACTCCTTGCTGACGCGGTTTTTCCTGAGTTTTATCCCTTTATGATGAATGATGTGTATTGGCAGGTGAGACTATGATGAAATTACAGCGGATTAAATTTTGCCTGACTATTCTGTGTCTGTTGAGTGTAATGACGTCACAAGTTTGTGAAGCCGAGCGCCTCAAAGACATCGCAGGTATTCAAGGCGTTCGTCAAAATCAGTTGCTGGGTTATGGTCTCGTGGTTGGCCTGGATGGAAGCGGCGATCAGACAACGCAGACACCATTTACTGTTCAAAGCATTATCAGCATGATGCAGCAACTAGGTGTCAGTATTCCCGTGGGCACAAGTTTGCAATTAAAAAATGTGGCGGCGGTGATGGTGACCGCATCGTTGCCTCCTTTTGCGCAACCTGGACAGACGCTAGATATTACGGTCTCTTCGATAGGCAATGCAAAAAGCTTGCGAGGCGGGACCTTATTGATGACGCCGCTAAAAGGCGCTGACAATCAGATCTACGCCATGGCACAAGGTAATGTCCTTGTGGGTGGTGTCGGTGCTGCATCGGGCGGGAGCAAGGTGCAGGTGAATCATTTGAGTGTCGGGCGCATTTCCTCAGGCGCAACCGTAGAAAAAGCCGTTGCGTCTTTATTAGGACAAGATGGGGTTATTCATCTTGAACTGAACACCTCGGATTTCTCCACCGCGGCCAAGGTTGTTGATGCAATCAACAAAAAATTTGGTGCAGGAACTGCCGCCGCCATGGATGGTCGCGTGATACAAGTACGTTCTCCGCTGGGCAGCGATCAGCGCGTTGCTTTTTTAGGGAACTTGGAAAGTATCGACGTTACACCTGCACAAATTGCGGCCAAAGTGATCCTGAATGCGAGAACAGGTTCCATCGTCATGAATCAAGCAGTCACTCTGGATACCTGTGCAATCGCCCATGGTAATTTATCTGTCGTCATCAACAACGATACGACCGTTAGCCAGCCGAATGCACTGTCTGGAGGGCAGACCGCTGTTACGCAAAAATCTGATATCAGCATTACTAAAGACGCAGGACAGTTGGTGACTTTAAAAGCCGGTACAAATTTGAGTGATGTTGTCAAGGCACTCAACTCGATCGGTGCGACTCCACAAGATTTACTCGCTATTTTGCAGGCAATGAAAGCGTCCGGCGCCATGCGCGCAGAGCTTGAAATCATCTAGGGATTCCCCATGATAGGACGCACTGATCTCACGGACAAACTGGCTTTTGATTCTAAAAGCCTGGATGGACTTAAGCAATCCTCAAAAGACAATTCTCCTGAGGCGCTCAAAGCGGCGGCCAAACAATTCGAAGCCTTGTTTATGAATATGATGCTTAAATCGATGCGTCAGGCGGGCGGGCAGGATGGGCCATTTGATAACGAGCAAAGCAAGATGTACACATCGATGCTGGATCAGCAGCTGTCACAGAACATAGCAAATCGCGGTATGGGCCTGGCTGATGCGCTGGTCAGGCAGTTGTCGAGTAATCAGGTCAATCAGGTGTTACAGAATGATAGTGCCAGTCAATCCGGGTTATCAACGCAAAGTAGTGTTCGTGGAATAGAATCTTATCTGGATGGTATGAAACTGGGACAGCAAGCTGTTGCACAAGGAAAAACATCCGGCAGCAACGCAACGCATGTCAGAGAGTTTCAGCAAAAGTTAGCCGTTCACGCTGAGCAGGCCAGTGCCGAAACTGGCATCCCTGCTAAATTTATGTTGGGACAGGCTGCGCTTGAGAGCGGCTGGGGTAAAAAAGAGATCAAGTCTGTTGACGGTACCCCTAGCCACAATATTTTTGGCATGAAGGCGACCAGCCAATGGAAAGGCAAGACGGTAGATGCTGTTACCACTGAGTACGTGAACGGTGTCGCTTACCGTAAGCTTGAGAAATTCAAAGCTTACGACTCCTACAGCGAAGCTTTTAAAGACTACGCAAAGCTTTTAACAAAAAATCCTCGCTATGAAAATGTGATCGCCAATGCTAAAGATGCGACCAGCTTTGCCTACGGCCTGCAAAAAGCCGGCTACGCAACTGACCCTCAATATGCGAACAAACTGTCTAAGATTATTAATCAAACTTTATCTACCTGAGCAAAGCAGGCATTAATGACTGCCAACGGATATTACTGGTTGTTTTAGTGAGGGCATGAAAAATGACCAGTTTTACCAGTTGTTTTGGAAAATAGTCTTTATGGCAACTGATTAAAGTTTTGCTGAATTTCTCCGAAAACAAGACTGACGCCGCTCAAATGAGCAGCAACCACACTTAGCAGGATCAATCATGGGTTCAAATATTTTAGGCATTGGACAAAGCGCATTAGCTGCTGCGCAATTGGGCATTGCCACTACCGGACACAATATTGCGAATGCCTCCACGGTTGGTTACAACCGGCAAGTGTTGTATCAAAGCGCGGCTGCACCGCAAAATATCGGTGGTAATTTTGTTGGGCAGGGGACGCAAGTCAATCAAATTGCTCGCGTCTACAACGAATTCCTTGCGCAGCAAGTGAATAATTCACAATCTAGCAGCAATCAAGTTAGTACATATTATTCACAAATTTCCCAAATTAATAATCTGGTTGCTGACTCATCCGCTGGCGTATCTCCAGCCTTGCAGGACTTTTTTAAATCGGTACAAAATCTTGCGACCAGTCCGAATGGAACAGCCGGATCGGCAGCCAGACAGTCTGCCTTATCATCAGCGCAGGCACTCGTTTCGCGCTTTACTGGTTTGCAAAACCGTATTACTGAAATCCGTAGCGGTGTAAATAGTGAAATACAGACGACGGTCGGTACAATTAATAGCTATGCGACCCAAATATCTGAGCTTAATGACATGATAGAAAAAGCGCAAAGCGTTTCTAATGGTGCAGGGCCAAACGATTTGTTGGATCAGCGTGATCAGCTCGTCACAGATTTGAGCAAACTGACCAAGGTTTCGGTTATTCAGCAGGGGTCTAAGTACAATATTTATATTGGTAGTGGTCAGCCTCTGGTGGTTGGCGATACCGTAAATAGTTTGTCAGCCACGCCCTCTCTTACCGATCCTTCCCGTTTGGATGTCGCCTATGTCGCGAACGGTAAATCGATCTTGCTTTCTGAAAATAGTCTGCCCGGTGGTAAATTAGGTGGATTATTCGATTTCAGAAGTAATAGTTTAGATGTCGCTCAAAATTCACTGGGTCGTGTGGCAACGACTCTTGCGACGACCTTCAATGATCAACATAAATTAGGGCAAGACCTGAATGGACAGTTAGGCAGTAACTTTTTTAATGTAGCGTCTCCAGTTAGTACTCCTAGCAGCTTGAATACGAGCACTGCCGGTATCAATGCGACGATTACCAACGCCAGTGCTTTGACTACCAGTGATTATCGTCTGCAATTTGACGGTACGAATTATAAAATCACCCGCTTATCGGATGGTACTGCCCAGACCTCTGCTACGTTACCTTTGGTGATTGATGGCGTAACATTTCAGCTGACTCCGCCGCCAGCTGCAGCAATACCAGCTGCGGGAGATGAATTTTTAATTCAACCGACCGTCAATGGTGCAGGTGGACTGAGTGTGGCTATCTCCGACATTGCGAAAATCGCGGCCGCTGGACCCGCAACTACGGCTGCACCCAGCACCAATACCGGATCAGGTAAAATTAGTGCAGGCACAGTCGATTCGACTTACACCCTGGCTAGTCTCGCAACTCCGGTCAAATTATCATATACAGGCGGTGCATTTACGGGATTTCCTGTCGGATCGAACGTTACCGTAACGAATAACGGTGTGACGACATCATATTCTCCTTATGTCGCCAATACACCGGTTGCCTACACAAGTGGCGCGACGATCAGTTTTAGCGGAGTAAGCTTTAGCGTTACCGGAACACCGCAAAATGGCGACACGTTCACAGTTACCCAAAATACCAGTGGTACAGGCGATAGTAGAAATGCGGTTTCTCTGTCAGCTTTACAAACAGCGAATACAGTCGCTGGCGGAACTACCAGCTATCAAGGTGCGTACGCCCAACTAGTTAGTCTGGTGGGGAACAAGACACACGAGCTTGAGGTGACCAGCGCATCCGAGACCAAGTTGCTAGCGCAGTCTGTACAGGCGCAGCAGTCCGAGTCTGGCGTCAACCTTGATGAAGAAGCTGCCAATTTATTGCGTTACCAACAAGCGTATCAGGCTGCAGGAAAGCTCATGCAAATAGCGAGTCAATTGTTTGACGTCCTGCTGTCTATTAAGTAGTAAGGAAGAATCATGCGTATCAGTACCAGCACTATTTATGAAACTGGCGGCACCAGGATCAGTGATTTGCAGTCTAGCTTGAATAAAACGCAGCAGCAGATTTCTGCCGGAACCCGTATCTTGACGCCGTCAGATGATCCGGTGGGCTCAGCGAGAGCGTTGGTATTGCAGCAGTCAAGCGCAATTAATGATCAATATGCGGTCAATCGTCAGAATGCTAAAAACAGTCTAAGCACGGCAGAGACGTCATTACAAAGCGTCACAACGACGCTGCACAATGTAAAAACTCTGATCATTAATGCAGGTAATGGTGTTCTTTCTGACGTCGATAGAGGGTATATCGCGACTGAATTGCAAGGTAATCTGGATGACCTGTTGAGTTATGCTAATGCGACCGATGGCACCGGGAATTATTTGTTCGCGGGATTTTCAAACACGACAGCGCCTTATACAAAAACGGCAGGCGGTGCAGCCTATAGCGGTGACCAGGGACAGCGCTATTTGCAAGTCGATACATCAAGACAGTTAGCCATCAGCGATATTGGGCCAGCAATATTTGGTAATATTAAAACATCAAATGGTCAGTTCAATGTTGTCGCTAACCCATCAAATGCCGGGCAGTTAGTTGCTACCGCGGTAATTGATCCCGCAACTGCGAATGCATTGACGGGAAATAATTACGAAGTTGTCTTTGATAATACCGCTGCTAATTTTACTATCGTCAATAAAACGACGAATACAACAGTTGTTCCGTCTACACCATATGTCAGTCCTCAATCGGTGACTTTTGATGGCATTACAACGACTCTGACCAATACACCTGGAGCACCTGGGCCAGGGGATAAATTTTCTATACAGCCTGGTAATCAAAATATTTTTGAGACCTTGACAGACTTAATCAATATCTTAAAAGCGCCTGCCAATACCTCTGCCGCCAGACTGGATCTCACTGCGGGATTAACACAGGCTAACAATAATCTGGACAAATCATTGTCCAATGTTTTGACATCCAGAGCCACGCTTGGTACCAGCTTAAAAGAAATTGATGATCTTAACAGCGCCGGAGATAGCGTTGGCTTGGTATATAAACAAGCTATTTCTGAGATTACTGACCTTGACTATGCAAAGGCAATTACTGAACTGAACCAGCAGCAAGTCACTCTGCAGGCGGCTCAGCAATCTTTTGTTAAAACATCAGCGTTATCGTTGTTTAATTACATTAACTAATCCTTGTCGGCGATCAGAGATAACCTACACTGTTCTGATCGCTGATAAAGCACTCTCTACTACTCTGGCAATCGCCAGAATCCGCGCGTCAGTTCCAGCAGCTCCCGCAATACTTAAACCGACAGGTAAACTTCCCGTTTCATGGCAGGCGATTGATATGGCGCAGCCATCCAGAATATTGATTGACGCCGTATTCCTCAATAACAGACCGTTAGCGTGAAAGAAGGCGTCATCCGATTCGATTAACGGGGCAATCTCAGGTGCAACGATAGGCACGGTTGGCATCAAAATCGCATCGAACGGGGCTAGCAGCGCTCCCATATGGGCAATCCACTCTGCGCGTGCAGTATGCATATTGATGTAATCAGCAGCGGATACATGCGCCCCAAGCTGGATGCGTTGGGCAACCCGTGGATCGTATTCCTCAAAATTTTCTGCTAACAAGTGTCTGTGCCAGGCATACGCCTCAGGTGCAGAAAACATCGCCATTGACCGGTACTCAGCCAGCAACTGCATCGGTGTCTCAATAATAGAGGCGCCAGCAGACGACAAGCAGGTCAATGCTTTATTGAAGGCACTTGAAACATGCTGATCCATATCCTCCAGAAACAGGGTTTGCGGTACTGCTAGGCGCAAACCTTTTAGTGGTAATGCTACGATGGAGAGCAAATTTTCAGCGATGATGCTGTCCATCGTGATGCAATCATCGACGGTATGTGCCAACGCACAAATCGTATCTAAGGTGAAGGACAATGGTACCGTGCCTGATTTGGAAACCCGGGACGCGGTTGGTTTAAAACCGGTTAATCCGCAAAGAGCGGCAGGGATACGGATGGAGCCACCGGTATCTGAGCCGATTGCAGCGACACATAAACCAGTTGCGACGGATACCGCCGCACCGGATGATGAACCGCCGGGTATTCTGGCAATTACTGTGTCAGCAGGGTTCGGAGCAGTGCCATAATGCGGATTAATGCCGACACCGGAATAGGCAAATTCCGTCATATTCGTTTTGCCTATGATCGCAGCACCTGCCTGCCGGAGTCGCGTAACCACGGGGGCATCTTGTTTTGCTGGCTGCGCCTGACGTAGCACAGTGGATCCTGCTAGGGTCGGCTCTCCAGCGACATCAAGCAAGTCTTTGATCGATACGGGTAAGCCTGCAATCGGCGACAGTGGAATCGTCTTTTGCGCACGCAGCGTATCTGCATAAGTTGCTGCAGCGATCGCCGATTCCGGATAAAGTCGGGTAAAAATTGACTGGCTCTGTTTCGCCACTTCAAGACTTGCCTCGACATAAGCAAGACGTGACTGCAAGAATGGCGAGTTTATTGATTTGGAATTAGGGAGCTTCATGCGAAAATAAGAACCTTGCTGGTGAGATAAAAATAGTTTGCTTAGTTTATTTGATTTGGCTGCATCACACCGTGATTTAAATGTAGCGCGGATAACATGTTGTTGTCTTTTGCTGCTGCCTTTCATTCTCAGGTCGCCAAGCTGAGCACCAAGCTAAGCCTTTAAATTGCTGAACTTAAACACTAAATGTAATACACAACGTCAACACACTACTTAGTCACGTAACTGAATGCAGCAATCCCAACCGATACCATCCCAGCAATCCGATCAAGACGCCACGGTTTTGTGCATTCCTTTATGGCTAGTCTGGATCGTTGGGCTGATCTTTGCCGGTGCCGGTTTAGGTAGTTACGCCATTCTGGATAATAACGAAGGTCTTTACGCCGAAATATCACGGGAAATGCTGCAATCTGGCGACTGGCGGCAATGGGTTATTCCTCATCTGAACGGTCTGGTGTACATGGAAAAGCCGCCGTTGTTGTATTGGCTGACGGCCTTATCCTTTGGCATATTCGGAGAGTCCGAGTGGGCAGCTAGGCTCATTCCGGCCTTATCCTCTTTATCTTGTGTGGGCTTGATACTCTGGTTCGGCGGACGCTTACAACGCGTGCAGACGGCACGGCTGGCGGCGGTGATGTTTGTCTCGGGCCTTGGCGTAACGGCCATGTCGCGAACCCTGATGTTTGACATGTTGCTAACAGCATTGCTTAGCGCGTCTCTGATGTGGATGTATTTTTTTGTGGTGCTGAAAGAGCGACGTGCGCTTTGCTACTCGTATGCATTTCTGGCTCTGGCTGTGTTGGCAAAGGGCTTTGTTGCCGGAGTTTTGTTTTGTGCGGTGACAGGAAGTTTTGTCCTGACTCAGTCATCAACAATCAGACAATTTTTGAGTGGTTTGTGGCAATTCTGGGATAAAAAAGCAATCAGTGTATTTTTGCTCATCGCCTTGCCTTGGCATATTGTCGCCAGTCTGACTGAGCCGATTTTTGCCTGGTTTTATTTCATTAATGAGCATGTATTACGGTTTCTTGGCAAGCGTGAGCCGCATGATTACTACGCGGGAGCCTGGTGGTATTACCTGCCAAGAATGGTGATTTACCTGTTTCCGTGGTCGTTCTTATTGCTGGGCGCTTTTTTTGCCAAAAGAGTTAACAGGGCGTCCCGTCCTTTGCAATGGTTCTTGAGCTTTGCCTGGATCATGCCCGTATTATTTTTTTCCAGCTCTAGCGCCAAGGCTAATTATTATCTGGTCGCCGTCATGCCGCTTGCCAGTTTTCAACTGGCGATTTGGCTTGAGGACAGACAATATGGCGGCAGGTGGGGGCGGATGTTCACGGGCCTAGTTTTGTCAGCACTGTTTGCTGTGCTGGCCTGGTTTGTCTCCACTCATCCGCAGGAGAAATTGCAAAGCTTGCAGATTGTGGGTATGGAGGCGCAGTTGTTCCTCTGTTATGCATTATGGTGCCTGACTGCACTTGCCGTGATGGCGACG
Source organism: Undibacterium sp. Xuan67W (assembly GCF_049340165.1). Classification (NCBI taxonomy): domain Bacteria; kingdom Pseudomonadati; phylum Pseudomonadota; class Betaproteobacteria; order Burkholderiales; family Oxalobacteraceae; genus Undibacterium; species Undibacterium sp. Xuan67W. The sequence continues at coordinate 88,808 of NZ_JBMPPN010000001.1, read as the reverse complement.
TTGCTGTCCTGGCGTATGCAAAAAATTGGCGTGCTGGCCTATCTGCCATTGCCAATAATGACCTTGTTTATTCTGCTGAATGTGTTGCATGTCTCGGCGGAATGGAGTTCCACCCGGCCGATTGCTGATGTGTTGAAGCAAGAACATGCAGCTCAAAAAATCATGTTATTTCAAGTGTTTGAAGATCAGTCTTCCCTGACTTTTTACCTGAAAAAACCTGTGTATGTGGTTGAAAGCCGTAGCAATGATTTGTTTTGGGGTGACAAACTGCATAATAACGATATCGTACTCAGCGCCTCGGAGTTGGATGTCCTGGTCGCCGCGGAGCCCATCGCCATCGTTGTGATGAATCGTGATATTCCGCTTTTCAGGACAAAAAGCTATGCAGCGTCCATGAAGCTGGTCAGACAGTTTGCGAATGCGAGTATTTTTGTCAATTAACTTGCTGTGAGCTGATTGATCCTCCCTCTTAGTCTGATTGAGACTGATCGCTGTTGTTTGCAAGTTATCTATTCTTCACGATTTGCTAAAAACGACAATTGCTAAGCACCCGCCAAAGGAAACCCGCAGACTGGATGCGGCTTTCAAAGACATTTCGTGCCAGCAGCCGCATTCCGCTTACGGATTGATTTTTGGGAATATATAAAAACCTTAATCGATATTTCGTGGAGCCACTTACTCCCTTACTCCCGCCTTTCCTATGCGTCTCCCGGGTCTCCATATCTCTGTGGTGAGCGGTCTTGGCTTTTAGGTAAGTCCTATTTTTTTATCTTCTCTTAAATCTTTTCTTATCTTTTTTTATCACCTGTTTTTGCTTTAGATTGCCAGCGAAGTCCGGTTCTGGCTGGAGTGTGCGCGGGCATCAAGGTATAATCTCGCTTTCCGTTCCAACCTGTGATGTCGCCGCTGTCATTTCTGAACTCCGGGCGCGTTGCTTCAACTACTCTCTCGCCATGTTGATATTGCCAGGCTCTAATGCCTTGTCTGCTTTTCGTACCCAAGGTCTATTATCCAAATTGCAAGCTGCTGACCCGCATATTGTCGGTATTAGCGGTCGCTTTACCCATTTTGTTGATGCGGCACACAGTTTGTCGGATGACGATGCTGCCCGGCTCAATGCGATGCTGACTTACGGCGACGCCTTTACTGGCAAGGAAGAGGGAGATAGTTTCGTTGTTATCCCGCGCTTCGGCACGATCTCTCCATGGGCCAGCAAGGCAACTGACATTGCACATAATTGCGGCATGCAGCACATCAAGCGGATTGAGCGTGGCATCCGTTACACGGTGCAAGTTAAATCAGGTTTGCTCGGCGGCGCAAAAAAATTAGCCGAGGAATCACGTCAGGCAGTTGCTGCTTTACTTCATGATCGCATGACAGAAATGGTGCTGGCAGATGTGCAGGAAGCCAGCGCATTATTCTCCGAACTCGATGCGAAACCTCTGGCGTCCGTTGATGTCCTTGGCGGTGGTAAGCAAGCTCTGTTGCAGGCAAATAGTGAATTAGGTCTCGCCTTGTCCGATGATGAGATTGATTATCTGGTTGACGCCTTTGTCGCTGCCGGTCGTAACCCAACTGACGTCGAATTAATGATGTTTGCGCAAGCCAATAGCGAACACTGCCGTCATAAAATCTTTAATGCTGACTGGACAATTGACGGCGTCGCACAGGATATTTCTCTGTTCGGCATGATCAAGAATACGCACTTGCTGCAACCGAAGGGCACCATCGTTGCCTATAGCGATAATTCGTCGATCATGGAGGGAGCAACCGTTACTCGCTTCTATCCTAACGGTGCTGCGAACGGCAATGAATATACCTCTACAACAGAACTCACTCACACCTTGATGAAGGTAGAGACACATAATCATCCGACTGCGATTTCTCCGTTCCCTGGCGCGTCGACAGGTGCTGGTGGTGAGATCCGTGATGAAGGAGCGACGGGCCGTGGTGCCAAACCAAAAGCCGGACTGACGGGTTTTACGGTATCCAATCTGATGTTACCAGGCGCCGTGCAGCCCTGGGAAAACGCCAGCGACACGATTGCCAACACAATTGCAAGTCAGCCTTCAGCGCAAGCTTATGGCAAACCCGACCGTATCGCTTCGGCATTACAAATCATGATTGACGGCCCTTTAGGCGGTGCTGCGTTCAATAATGAATTCGGCCGTCCGAATCTAGGTGGTTATTTCCGTACCTTTGAACAAAATGTGGGCGGCACTGTGTACGGCTATCACAAGCCCATCATGATCGCTGGCGGTATCGGCAATATCTCCGATAAGCACACCAAAAAAGACGATCTGCCGGTTGGTAGTCTGTTGATACAGCTAGGTGGTCCTGGCATGCGTATCGGCATGGGCGGTAGCGCAGCCTCATCGATGGCCACGGGTACTAACACCGCCGATCTGGATTTTGATTCTGTTCAGCGTGGCAATCCTGAGATGGAACGTCGTGCTCAGGAGGTGATTAATTCCTGCTGGCAGTTGGGCGACGACAATCCGATTTTGTCGATTCATGACGTTGGTGCCGGTGGTTTATCCAATGCCTTCCCGGAAATCACCAATGATGCCAAGCGTGGCGCGATCTTTGATTTGCGTAAAATACATCTTGAAGAAAGCGGCATGGCGCCGAAAGAGATCTGGAGTAACGAGTCGCAAGAGCGTTATGTGCTCGGTATCGCACCGGACAGCCTGGCTTTGTTCCAGTATTTCTGCGAGCGCGAGCGTTGTCCGTTTGCCGTCGTCGGTACAGCAACTGAAGAGCGTCAGCTCAAGGTAATCGACCCTGAACAGGGTAATACGCCGGTTGATATGCCGATGAACGTACTCTTGGGCAAGCCGCCTAAGATGCATCGTGATGTCACGCATGTCACGCACACTTTCCCTGCAATCGATCTGACTGGCATGGACTTGCAAGAGGTCGCCCAACGTATTCTGAGCTTGCCTACGGTTGCGGACAAATCCTTCCTGATCACCATCGGTGACCGTACTGTCGGTGCGACATCGGTACGTGACCAGATGGTCGGCCCGTGGCAAGTGCCGGTCGCTGATTGCGCCGTGACCACTATGAGTCTTGAAGGTTACCTCGGTGAAGCCATGTCCATGGGCGAACGCACACCGTTAGCCGTGATCAATGCTGCCGCATCTGGCCGCATGGCGATTGGTGAATCGATCACAAATATCGCGGCAGCACCGATCAAAGATATTTCTGATATCAAGTTGTCCGCTAACTGGATGGCCGCTTGCGGTCAGCCTGGCCAGGATGCCGCACTGTTTGATACAGTCAAGGCCATCGGCATGGAGCTTTGCCCCGCGCTTGGCATCAGTATTCCTGTCGGCAAAGACTCTTTGTCCATGCGCACCACATGGAAAGACGAGGGCGAATCTAAATCCGTCACGTCACCGGTATCACTGATCATTTCTGCTTTTGCACCGGTATTCGATGTACGTAAGTCCCTGACGCCGCAATTGCGCCTGGATGCTGGCGACACCAGCCTGATTTTGATCGATTTGGGACGCGGCAAAAATCGTCTGGGTGCGTCCTGCTTTGCTCAAGTCATGCAAAAACTCGGCGATCAGACGCCGGATGTGGATAGCGCCGATGATGTGAAAGCCTTCTTTACGGCGATTCAGCAACTGAATCGTGAAGATCATTTGCTGGCGTATCACGACCGCTCCGACGGCGGTTTGTATGCGACCTTATGTGAAATGGCGTTCGCTGGTCGTACAGGTTTGTCGATCAATCTCGACATCCTGACGATGGATGAGGCGGCGGATTGGGGCGATGCGAAGAACTGGGCCGGACAGGTCGCTGAACGTCGTAATGACCTGACTTTGCGTGCTTTATTTAGCGAAGAATTGGGCGCAGTGATTCAGGTTCGTACTGAGCAACGCACTGCGGTCATGGATGTATTACGCGCACACAATCTCGGTGCTTGCAGCCACATCATCGGTAAGGTGAATACCAGCAATGTGATTGAATTCACCCGTGACGCTAAACAAATCTATAGCCAGCCACGCACGGTATTGCATCAGTTGTGGAGTAAAACCAGCTGGCAAATCGCTCGTCTGCGCGACAATCCTGCCTGTGCTGACGCGGAATATGCGCGCATTCTTGACCTGAACGATCCAGGTATGACGCCTGCACTCACTTTTGATCCGCAACAAGATATCGCCGCACCTTCCATCAACACTGGTGTGCGTCCTAAGGTCGCGATCTTGCGTGAGCAGGGCGTGAATTCGCATATTGAGACGGCGTATGTTATGCATAAATCCGGCTTCACCGCGGTGGACGTGCATATGAGCGATCTGATCGCCGGTCGCGCCCGTCTGGCCGATTTTAAAGGTCTGATTGCAGTCGGTGGCTTTTCTTACGGCGACGCGCTCGGTGCTGGCGAGGGATGGGCGAAAACGATTCTGTTCAATGCGATGATGGCTGAACAGTTCTCGGACTTCTTCCATCGTCCAGATACGTTTGGTCTGGGTATCTGTAATGGCTGCCAGATGATGAGTAATCTGAAATCGATTATTCCGGGCGCTCAAGCCTGGCCGAAATTCACCAAGAACAAGTCGGAACAATTTGAAGGCCGTTTTGCCATGGTTGAAGTGCAGGAGTCGGCATCGATTTTCTTCCAGGGAATGGCCGGTACGCAGACGCCGATCGCGGTTGCCCATGGCGAAGGATTTGCTGATTTCTCTATCACAGGCGATATCAATGCAGCGCAGGTTGCCATGCGCTTCGTGAACAACGCTGGCGTTGCCACCGACGCCTATCCGTACAATCCGAACGGTTCGCCGCAAGGTATTACGTCGGTCACCAATGCTGATGGCCGCTTCACTGTCATGATGCCGCACGCAGAGCGTGTATTTCGCTCTGTACTGCATTCATGGCACCCGGAAGGCTGGGGTGAGGATTCGCCATGGATGCGTATGTTCCGCAATGCACGTCAGTGGGTCGCCTGATACGGAGATCATTTGCCGCTTCCTGAGCGCTACTTTGAATGAAAAATGCCACAGACATCTGTGGCATTTTTTATTAATCTGCAGCAATCATGCGTTTGTATGAAATGCATATACTCCCCTATATTTAATGGAAATAGATCGATTTCCGCATTATTTACCTAGTGGTTAAAAATATACTTAGTAGGAGTATATAATTTTTTCCTGTGAATTCACCTGAATCACCAAGGTCATTGACGTTTAAAAAGCATGTGCCGCATGCAGACATTCCAGGATTTCTGCTTTCACCGGTGATAGCGTCGCCTGTGCCCGGTTGCGCGGCCATGGCAAAGAGAGTGCAAATGTTGCACGTACCGGTCCTGCGCGATGATCGAGCAGCACGATTCTGTCACTCAGATAGAGCGCCTCATCAATATCATGCGTGACCATGACGACGGTTAACGCGTGCTCCTTCGCGATCCTTACCAGCAAGTCCTGTAGCTTCATTCTCGTGAATGCATCAACCGCTGAAAATGGTTCATCCAGTAACAACAGGCGAGGACGGCTGAACAGGCCGCGGGCGATGGCGACCCGTTGCGCCTGTCCGCCTGACAATTGCTTTGGTAAGGCCTTGCCATAGTTGTCGAGTCCAACTTCGTTTAGCAATTGCTGGACTGCTGCTTCATGGTCGCCTGACTGAGTTGAATCAAAGGCGATATTTTCAGCGACACTGAGCCAAGGAAATAAACGTGGCTCCTGAAATATGAAACCAATCTCCTTGCTGGTGCCTGTGATGTCCTTGCCAGCAAGCTGAATTTTGCCTTGATAGTGCGGATCCAGACCCGCGATGATGGAGAGCAAAGTGCTCTTGCCGCAACCACTGGCACCGATCAGGTTGACAATCTCGCCTTGCCTCACATCGAGTCGCAGACGCTGCAATATCTGATGTTCGCCATATCGCTTTTCATCAATCTGTACGCTCAAGAACGGAATCATACGAGCTGACTTTCTGATGTAAAGGTGTCACGCCAGGCCAGCAGGCGTCGCTCTAGCAATTGCATGCCCCAGTCACTGACTTTGCCCAACACCGCTAACAAGACAATCGCAGCCAGCACAATATCAGCGCGACTAGTCTCTCGTCCGTCGGTTAATAAATATCCCAATCCCTGACTGGCGGCGATCAGTTCTGCTGCGACCATAAACATCCACGCTAGGCTCAAACCATTCCGTAGTCCTGTGATGATTGCCGGTAACGCTGCAGGAAGAAGAATCCGGCGCGCTAAGGCAAACGGCGTGAGGCGATATAGCCTTCCCACTTCAACCAATCGACGATCGACGCCACGAATACCCGATACCACGCCCATATACACGGGAAAGAAAGTGCCAATGGCAATCAATACCAGTTTGGGCGCCTCATCAATACCCAGCCATAACAGCAGTAGTGGTACCCAAGCCAACGACGGGATCGCGCGCAATGCCTGAAAACTCGGATCCAGCAGAGCATCCAGCCGCTGACTCAGCGCGACCAGTGCACCGACCATTATTGCCAGTCCAGCGCCAAAGATAAAACCTGCAGCGACTCGCGCACTGCTCATTGCAATGTGACTGAGCAAACCATGTTCACCGAGAAAGGACAAGGTTTTGACAATCTCTGACGGTGGGGGTAACTGGTGCGCAGAGATCAGCCCAGTGTGTACACCGATTTCGGCAAAGGATATCAACGCAAGCGGAAGCAACATTCCTATGACGACGCGTGGAATGCCTCTTGATGTTTTGACCGGGCGGTTGAGTGCGTCCAGTTTTTTTGGCTGGATAGCAATACTGGGTGAGTTCATGGTTGTTGAATATGCAGGATGCGTGTCGTGGCGTATTTATTTCAGGTACAGGTTTTCAGATACGGATTGTCAGGTGCGTATGATTAAGTGTTGAGCAAAACGCACATCAATCAAATCGGTGATGGTCTTTGCCAGATCGGTACCCGGTTTGACTAAGCCCTCATCAAGCAGTATCGGCGCTGCGACTTGTAGCGCTTGCAGGTGCTCAGTGCCGGGTAAAGGCTGACTGAAATCACTGCGCAATTTGATCTGCAATAAGGCAACGGGCAAGCTGACCTTCGCTTCCTCCGACAGAATTTTTGCTGCATCGCTAGGATTGCTACGTATCCAGGCGCGTGCCCGCTCATAAGAACGGATGACACGAGTCAGCTCGGACGCATGGTTGTTTAAAAACTCTTCCCTGACATTTAAAAAACCATACGTGTTGAACGCGACATTACGGTAGATTAATGTTGAATTCGCTTCGAGTTCACTTGCTGCCATGTGAGGATCCAGTCCTGCCCAGGCGTCGACTTTGCCTTGCTCCAGCGCGATGCGCCCATCGGCATGTTGTAGGCTGACGTGCTCAATGTCGCTTCTTTTTAAGCCTGCAGTTTTTAACGCCCGTAACAGGAATAAATAAGGATCGGTTCCTTTGGTGGCGGCAACCTTTTTACCTTTTAAGTCAGCAATGCTGCGAATCGGTGAATTTTTGCGGATGACTAAAGCCGTCCACTCAGGACGGGAAAAAATATAAGGTGTTTTGATGGGATTGCCATTTGCTTTTGACAGCAAGGCAGCGAGTCCGGCGCTGGAGCCGATATCAATGCTATTTGCATTCAGATATTCCAGCGCACGATTGCTGCCAGCACTAAGCACCCATTTAATGTTGGTGCCATCCGTCTTAAATTCATCCTCCAGCCAGCCGAAGCGACGCAGGACTAAACTGGTGGGTGAATAATACGCATAATCCAGGCGTAGTTCCTTGAGTTGCGATGGCGATGACTGCGCTGATGTTTGTAATGATGATGAGGTCGAGCCTGCTTTTGCCAGCGTTGGCAGTGCGGCGACTGCTGCACCTGCTGAAGCGATTTCTAAAAAATGTCGACGTTTCATTGTGATCCTTTAATACTGAAGTAAGGTGTAAAAAGTAAAGTGCAGGCAATGTATAAAAAAGCTATATCAGGCAGCAGTAGCCAATGGCGTACCAATCTCGACATGTTGTCCTGCATGGTTAGATGGCAGGTAATCTCCTTGTCCAAACAATTGCTGTCGAAGGGTGCCCGTGCTGTACTGCGTTTTATAGCGCCCGCGTTGTTGCAGCTCCGGCACGACGAGATTAACAACGTCGCGCATGGTTTCATGTGCGATCGCAAAAGCGAGGTTGAAGCCATCAATCCCGGTGTCGTCCACCCAGCTCTCAAGCTGATCTGCGATCTCTGCGGCGCTGCCCACAAATACCGGACCGCGGCCACCTAAGGCGATGAAGCTTGCCGCCTCCCTGACTGTCCATCGTTTGTCCGGATCTGCTGCACTGAATGAGGCAAGTGCGCTGCGACCGGCTTCTGATTCTATGTAATCGATCGTCGCATCCAGCGGTAACGCAGAAAAATCTACGCCCGTCCATCCGGATAGCAAGGCGAGTGAGGCATCAATATCGAGATAGCGTAGATAGTCCTGGTATTTTTCCTGCGCTTGTTCTGTGGTGTCTGCCGTGATGATCAGCGCTTGCGCATAAATCAAAATCTGTTCCGGCTGACGACCTGCGTTGACAACTGCAGCACGGACGTCGTCGACGTAGCGTTTGACGATTTTTTTGCTTGGCCCGCTGACAAACGTACATTCGGCATGACGTGCGGCAAATGCCGTGCCGCGTGCCGATGTACCTGCTTGAAATAATAGTGGCGTTCTTTGCGGTGAGGGTTCTGATAAATGGATACCAGGTACGTTGAAATAGCGTCCTTCATGCCTGATTGGATGCACATGGGCAGGATCGGTATAGATGCCGCGTACTTTATCTTTGACGACGGCCTGCTTGTCCCAACTTTTTTCCCAAAGTTTATACACCACGTCCAGATATTCATCGGCGAGGTCATAGCGCTCGTCATGACTGAGTTGCTGCTGCAATCCCAGATTGCGTGCTGCACTATCGAGGTAACCGGTAACGATATTCCAGCCTATGCGCCCCTTGGTCAGATGATCAAGCGTCGACATACGACGGGCAAACGTATAGGGGTGTTCATAAGTGAGGGCGCAGGTCACGCCAAAGCCCAGATGTCTGGTCACGTTTGCCATTAAGGGAACCAATGCCAGAGGATCGTTGAGAGGCACTTGAACCGCATGGCGCAGGGCAGCGTCCGCATTGCCCTCATAGACATCGTAGACCCCCAGCACATCGGCCAGAAACACGGCGTCGAATAAGCCATATTCCAGCAAGCGTGCCAGTTCTGTCCAGTGTTCGGCGTTCGTGTATTGATCGCTGTTATCGCGCGGGTGACGCCACAACCCTGGTGACTGATGCCCGACCGTATTCATCTGGAACGCGTTAAAGCGGATGAGTTTGCTCATGACGATGATTATTTCGCAGCGACTTCGAGCGCTTGTTGGTAATCCGGTTTAGCAAACCCGGCAAAGTGTTTATTGGTCACCGCTAAAAATTCCCGAGAGCGATAGGCTGCTTCGAGATCTTTGACCCAAGGCTTGGCTTTATCCTCCGTCCGTATTGCCACCAGATTTTGGTAATTGGCCGAAATTTTTTCGCGTGCCAGGGCGTCGTTCAATTTCAGACCTGAGGCCAGCGCGAAATTTCCATTCACAAAGGAGTAATCCGTGTCTTGGAGCGAGCGCGGCAATTGCGCAGCCTCCAGCGGGACGAGTTTAATTTTTTTGATATTGTCTGCCATGTCTTTTTCAGATGCGCGAATCGGATCAATATTCGCCTTCAGCTTGATCCAGCCTAGCTGATCCAATAGAACTAGGGCGCGGGCTTGATTGGTTGGATCATTGGGTAACGCGACCGTACTCCCTTCTTTGACCTCGTTTAAGGAGCTGTGTTTTTTGCTGTAAATCGCGATAGGCGCAGTCGGTACTTTGATGAGTTCGCTTAAAGCGAGCTTGTTTTCCGTTGCAAACTTCGTCAGGTAAATGATGTGTTGAAATGCGTTTGCATCGAGTGAGCCTTCTGCTAGCGCGAAATTCGGCTGAATATAGTCATTGAATTCAACAACTTTGATTTTATAACCCTGTTTTTCGAGGATAGGTTTAATCCCGAGTTTGACCTGATCCGCATAAGGGCCAGCGCTGGTGCCAATGACCAGCTCTTTGGGATCTTTGGCGAGGCTGATGTTCGCGGCTGTCAGTGAGAAGCTCGCAATGAGGCTAAAAATGAGGCGACGGCGTAGCATAAAATTTCCTTTTTTAAAATATTGATGTCTTGAGACTGAATGCGCCAATGGGTGACTAATAAATGCGCAATGAGTGGTGCAGTGATTGGTACATTGAGTGGTAAATATCTAGGATGTTTTTTAACGCTTATCCAAACGTTTTGCGACTTGGTTGCCGGTGAACTGAATAAGTTGGACCAGTAGAATCAGGACGGCAACGGTGAAGAACATGATGTCTGTCTGGAAGCGGTAGTAACCATAACGAATCGCCAGATCCCCGATGCCACCGCCACCCACAACGCCAGCGACGGCGGAGTAGGACAAGAAGCTGATGGCTAATACGGTCAGCGCCAGCACCAGACCAGATCGCGCTTCGACCAGTAATACACGGAACACGATTTGCAATTCGCTCGCACCCATTGCATGTGCGGCCTCAATGACGCCGCGTGGAACTTCTTTGCAGCTTTGCTCTACCAGACGGGCGAAGTAGGGAATGGCGGCGAAAGAGAGGGGGACTGCGGCAGCAAGTGGCCCGATCGATGTGCCAACAATCCAGCGCGTAAAAGGCACCAGCGCGACCAGTAAAATAATGAAGGGGAATGAACGCACGGTATTCACCAGCCAGCCCAGCGCGAGTGAGAGTGTGCGGTGTTGTAATGACTGTCCATCCGCCACTAAAAAAAGCACAATACCTAATGGACCACCGATCACTATGGCGGCCGATAATCCTATCGCCAGCATGGTGAGCGTCTGCGCGATAGCGGTGCCAAGTTCGGGTAGCAGTGATATCAGATTCTCAAACATGGGCAAGATCTTTCCAATGTTCTGCATGATTTTCTTCGTTGCCGTAATACGCAAGTTCTCTGCCCAGAGCCGTCTTGCGCACCAGACTGGTATCTGCGAGGGCAAAGATTTCGGCGATTTTGCCGTCTTCGATGACGGCAGCTTTATTGCAGATAGTGCTGAGCACAGATAGCTCGTGGCTGACGATCACAATGGTGACTCCAAGTTCTTGATTGATTTCGCGTAGTGTTTCTAGCACCTCGCGTGTGGTTTCTGCATCCAGCTCCGAGGTAGGTTCATCGCAGAGTAAAACATGTGGACGACTGGCCAAGGCGCGGGCAATTGCGACGCGTTGTTTTTGTCCGCCGGATAATTGCGCCGGATAGCTGCTGGTTTTATTACTGAGTCCAACGATTCTCAGACAATCTGTGACGCGATCAGCAATCTCTTTTTTACTCAATAGCCCATGAATTTTTAATGGGAAAGCGACGTTCTCGAAGACAGTTGCGTTCTGTAGCAAATTGAATTGCTGAAAGATCATGCCGATGTTCTGACGTGTTTCACGTAACTGTTTCTTATTCATTGCAGTCAATTCTCTCTGAGCGACCGTGACGCTGCCTCCATCGGGACGTTCTAATAAATTGATCAGACGCAGCAAGGTAGATTTGCCTGCGCCGCTTTTACCTATCAGACCAAAAATATCGCCTTCTGCAATATCCAGGCTGACGTTCTGTACTGCATGAAAAGTCTCGCCACCCGGCAGTGAATACACCTTCGTTGCGGATCGTATTTGTATGATGGGTTTGCTCATGTTTTTTTTCGTTCTCTTAAGAATATGGCGTTGGTTCAGGCAACCGTCCATCGAGTGCATAGCGACCAAGATCACGCAATTTGTAGTCGATGGGATCATGCAGAGTGTGCACACGTGCATTACGCCAGAACCGGTCGTAGCCGTACCGGGACGAGGTGGAACGTGCACCGGTCAATTCAAACATTTGCGAACTGACTTCAATGCCAGCCTGATGCGCAAGATATTTGGCTTCTGCGATAGCAATCGCGAGCTCTCCCCGGTCATTGGCTGTGACTAATACGCCTTTATCGACCACTTGGTCGAGAGTCGCTGCGGCCTGATCCGCTAGCGCAATTGCCGGACGCAACAGCATCCATAGCTGGCCATAGCGATGTTGAATGAACGGGTCCTCAGCAGACGCATTGACACCTGATGCAAACCAGGCTTTTGCCTCGTCGTTGGTGTAGTTGCGCGCAGCGTCGAATGCGCCTAGGCCAATGCCAAGGTAGAGATTTGCCATGACTAATTGTGCGATTTGTGATCGTAGCGTTGCCTGTGGTGTCGGCGTTTGTGCAGGGCGCTGCAATACCCATTCATCTGGTAAAAACACGTGAGCGAAATGAACATTGCCGCTATCGGTTTGTTTCTGTCCAAAGGCATCCCAGTCTGCCTGCACGGTAATGCTTGGCTGGTTTGTCGGGATGGCCGCGACGAGCGCGCTTTGTGTTGTGTCATCCCAAGCTGAGATCGTGAGCCAGTCGGAACCGACCGATCCTGATGAGAAGCTTTTTACTCCATTGAGAATGTAGCCACCTTTACTCGGGGATGCGATGGTACGCTTGTCTAATGGGTTGAGTGCATTCCCCCAAAAAAACTGCTGTTCTGCCGATGCGGTGAGGAGGCGGCGTTGTTGCTGTGCGTTGCCATAGAGCTGAATGCCGGCGAGCTGCAAATGATGGAAGCCAAAAATGTGTGCGAGCGCGCTATCGGCTTTGGCAAGGATGCGAATCACTTGATATACGGTCGACTAGTCGGCACCCTGCCCACCAAATTCCCTAGGGATCGAGAGCGTCAGCAGACCTGATTCTCGGATCCATTCGCGCTCTTTAGCTGCGTGCCCACCAACCTGATCGCGTTCTGCTGCGGTGGTGGCAAGTCGTTCGGCCAGATGCCGGGCGATGATGATGGCGTCGTCCGATCCTGCATGTAAATCCGCTGATACCGGTTTGGAGAGCGGAGCAAAAGCTGGCGTTGAGGATTGCGCTGGATATGGCAATCGATTGAGTACTGGAGTCATGGTAAGACCTAAAAAAACGAATGTGAAGCGAGTATTACATTGCGTTTTTATTCCGTACACGAAGATATTTAGATGTGTTTATGCATATTTTTCCTATGAAGAAAAATAAGTTTGGATATAACTTTTGAGTGCAGGAAGCGCCGTGATAGGCAGGGGGAGATGGGCGCGAAGGGAGTATATTTTGAGAGTGGCTGATACTACAAGGTTTGAACAGCTATCTTGAGCGACAAAATTGATCGATAAAACTGGAGCGTCAATCGCCTCTGATGAACAGTTCGAACATAGATTTTATTTATATTTTTTAAAATTTTTAAACATTCCTCTTAATGGCGACGACAAAATAAAAAAAGACGCCGAAGCGTCTTTTTTACTGAAGCAAACCATTAATTGGCGTTGATTAATCAGCGTCGATTATTGGATTTTTGCTTTTTTCAACAGAGACTGTTGGTAAGCCTGAACTTTTTGTTGTTGCAGGTTGTTCACGATCTGTGGTTTTACTTCTTCCATCGTTGGGAATTTAGCAGTACGTACATCGTCAAGTTTGATGATGTGGAAGCCGAATTCTGTTTTGACAGGCGTTTCAGTGAATTGACCTTTTTGCAGTGCGACCAGAGCTTGTGAGAATGGTGCTACATAGCTTGCTGGTGATGCCCAATCCAGATCGCCACCTTTGGCTGCTGAGCCAGGGTCTTTGGATTGTTTTGCCAGTTCATCAAATTTCGCGCCAGCTTTCAATTTCAAGATGATTGCTTTTGCTTCGTCTTCTTTTTCTACCAGGATATGGTAGGCGTGATATTCCTTGTCGCCAGCCTGGGATTTTGCTTTGTCGTATTCAGCTTTGATATCTGCATCAGTGACCGGATTCTTTTTGACAAAGTCGAGCATGAGTGCACGGATTAGTATCGATTGACGCGCCACTTCCAGTTGTGTTTTGACATCCGGGTTTGCCGCTACGGCGGCTTTGTCCGCTTCTTGCATCAGGACTTCGCGGTTGATCAATTCTTGTTTTACCATCGCGCGCAGTTCTGGCGAATCTTTTTGGCCTTGCTCTGCCAATTGTTTGACCATAGCGTCAACGCGGCTGGACGGGATAGCTTTACCGTTAACTACGGCGAGATTTTGAGCCATTGCAGGCAAGGCAGTTGCGAGAAGTACTACCAGCAAATGAGCAGGTTTAAAGGTCATTATCTGTTCCTAAAATAACAAAGTAAGTAAAAACAAAGTGGTTAGGTCGGTATCTCTGACGGAGCCAGCGCAACAATTACAAGTGCATGAATTTCCGTGTGCATCATATCGCCAACGGCATCATACACTAGTCGATGTCGAGATATACGATTTAGCCCCTCAAATTGGTAACAAACTATTTTTACACTGAAATGACCGGCACCGGAGGCGGCGCCGGCGTGGCCGTGGTGTGCGGCAGAGTCGTCTTGTAGTTGACAACTGAGGGGCTGCAAAGTTTCTTTGAGGCGTTTTTCAATACGGTTCAGGCGGTCGCTCATGTCGGTTCTTCCATATATTTTGCCAAAAAAAGGCTTTGGACGACAATAAATACCGGTAAGGCGCCAACGGAGTAGAGTTTAAAATTGACCCAGGTCGTCGTCGGGTAAGAGAAGGCAACATATAAATTGAGGATACCCATCAAGCTGAAATACGCGATCCATGCGAGGCTCAATTTAAACCAGACATCCTCGGGTAGCGTAATTTGCGTTCCCATTGTTGCTTTAAGTAAATTGGCTTTGAATAAAAATTGTCCGAGCAAAAATGCAATGGCGTAGCACCAGTAGATGACGGTCGGTTTCCATTTAATAAAAGTTTCACTATGAAAATAGATCGTTGCACTGCCAAAGCCAACGATGACGATGAAAGAGATCCAAAGCAATGCATCAATTTTAATGCGGCGGATGACAAGGTAGCCAAATTGCAGGGCGGAGCCGATGATGGCAATAGCCGTGGCCATCAATATGGGAGCCAGATCCGCTACTGGTTTGCCCCCGGAGATAAGTCCTGATAGGTATTGATCTACCAGACTCTGTGCGACCTCCGGGTTGCGCTCTCCAAGCTTGAAGCTGATGAAGAACAGGAGTACCGGAAAAATATCAAACAAAAATTTCATAGCAACTTTTCAAAACAAGGATTAAATCTGCCCGATTATGCTTTAGGCTCAAATCGCAGGGACGCGGAATTGATGCAATAACGCAATCCCGTTGGTGGTGGCCCGTCGGGAAACACATGACCTAGATGGGCGTCGCAAATATTACACACTATCTCGGTGCGAGTCATGCCGTGTGTGCGATCCACTTTTTCTAGTACGTTGGCGGGATTGAGAGCTTTGAAATAACTTGGCCAGCCACAGCCAGAATCAAACTTGGCATCTGATTCGAATAAGGGTGTGTTGCAGCACACGCAGGTATAAATGCCTGCTTCGTGGTGATCCCAGAATTTGCCGGTGAAGGCCCGTTCTGTCGCTGCGTGGCGCGTAACTTCATATTCCATGTCTGTGAGCATGGCGCGCCATTCTTTATCGGTTTTGGTGACTTTTGACATGGTGTTTCCTTTATTAAGATGAGCAACTGACTTCTAATTCGCGCGCCCAGTCGGGTGGAAGGGCGGCATAGTCGTCATGCCCGGCTTGTTCATCAAAGGGGTTTTCTAAAATTTGCAATAAGGTCGCCACTTCGGAGTAGTCTTTTTTCTGCGCTTTTTCAATCGCAATCTGTGCGAGGTAATTGCGCAGTATATATTTAGGATTGACCTTTTGCATGGCATGTTGACGAGTGGGGTCGTCACTTTTTTCCGCATGTAAGCGCTGGCTATATTGCTCTAGCCACAGATCCAGAGCCGAACGGTCGAGAAAACCATCCCTGAGTCGCTCATCCAGTACGGATTTGCCGGTGTTGATGTAACTGAGATGCCGGAAACTCTGCGTGAAATCAGCACCGTTTTCCTGCATCAGATCGAAAAACTGATCGAATAGTTTACCGTCAGCACTGGCATGCCCGGGGAGAGGAGTCAGACCAAACTTCAGGTGTAATAGATGATCTAGTGCCTCTTGATATGCTGGTTGATAGGTGGATAGTGCAGCTTGTGTGTCGTCTACGGTGCCGATTAATGGCAAGAGTGCCTGTGCCAGCGCATGACAATTCCAGTGGCCGATTTTGGGTTGCATGCGGTAGGAGTAGCGACCCTGCGTATCGGTGTGGTTGCAAATGTGATTCGGATTAAATGCTTCCATAAAGCCGAATGGGCCGTAATCGAGCGTCAAGCCCAGTATCGACATATTGTCCGTATTCATTACCCCATGCATGAAGCCAACGGCCTGCCACTGCGCCATCAGTTTTGCCGTGCGCTGTGTGACTTCTTGCAATAACGCCTGGTACGGATTGTCTTGTTTGAGTAATGCGGGATAGTAATTGTTGAGTACAAAATCGGCCAGTGTTTGCAGATGTTCCGGCGCGTTATTGTAGTACCAGTGTTCGAACGATCCAAAGCGAATAAAGCTAGGCGCCAGACGGGTCACGACCGCCGCTGTTTCGGGCGTTTCGCGCATCACATACTGATCGGAGCCTGTGACGCTCAACGCGCGGGAAGTCGGTATACCCAGGCCAGCCATGGCTTCTGAGCATAAAAACTCTCGAATCGATGAGCGCAAGACAGCGCGGCCATCGCCCATGCGAGAGTAGGGCGTCATGCCCGCGCCTTTGAGTTGGATTTCTATCCTGCCGTTTGCCGAATCGGCTATATTTTTTGCCGCAATATCCCCCAACAAGATTGCTCGTCCGTCACCCAGTTGACCGGCCCAAACACCAAACTGATGTCCCGAATACACGGCTGACAAAGGTTTGCTGCCATCGATTATCTGATTCCCAGTGAACAGTTCTGTGAATAATCCGTCGTCAAACACTGCAGATGACAAGCCAATAATATCCGCTACTTTGGCACTTGCGCCGACCAGATAAGGTTCAGGTAGAGGAGTTGGTTGTAATTCAGTGAAAAAAGCAGCGGGTAGTTGGGCGAATTGATTGGCAAGGCTGAGTTTAGTCAGTTCGGCATGTTCGGTTACTGGCGTAGTTGCGGTCATATCGGTGTGGTCGGACATTGCTGAATATTCGTGAGAGGGCAGATGCATGGAAAGTGCTGTTATTTTGACAGACTAAGGCGAACTTCGTTGAGTTCACACAGTTTGGCGACTTTTTATCTGCAAAATAAACTGGGAATAACGTATATTTTTATATACTCCATCAGAGTATATTTTCAACATCTGCGAAAAATATGCGGAGTGAGGCATATTTTTCTATTTATACGGGGGAGTATGTGTTTTTGCAGGAGTTTGATACGGTAAATTAAGATTTTCTGGCTCTTGTGATTTTCATTAACACAAGAGCCGGGAAGTCCTGATGCGCCGCTAAATAGATTACGCGCTGAGTCTTTCGCCGACTTTGCATCCGTCGAGCAAAAAGGACAGGCTGGTTACCAGAACCAGTTCACCTTCGGCAGACCGGGCCGTGCCTGTGATGCCTGGTGTCGTAATGCAGGTCAGTGGTTTAATAACAAGATCGGCAGTGCCATCGACAGAATCGACCGATAAGATGTACGGATTTGGCGCGGCAATCACAATGCCAACTCTCTCTGAACTCTTTTCATAACCCAAAATTTGTCCGAGCGAGCGCACCGGTAACGGTCTTCCCAAATCGCGTAATACCGGATGACCACCAACGCTTTCAAAGGTTTCCGGCAATTCGACGACCCGTTGCACCGTTGCCATTGGCAATGCCAGAGACGCGCCGTCGGTGCGCACCAGCATTGTAGGTACGATCGACAGTTCAATCGGCAAACGAATCAGGAACGTGGTGCCAGTGCCGAGATTCGACGAAATACGGATTGCACCGCGATGACGCTCTACGGCCGTTTTGACAACATCCATGCCGACGCCACGACCGGATACGCTGGAGGCGACTTCCTTGGTAGAGAAACCCGGCAGGAAGACGAGCTGGAAAGCTTCGTCATCAGTGCGAGCATCATGTGCATTGATCAGCCCTTTGGAAATAGCTTTGTCACGGAGGCGCTGTGCATCCATACCCTTGCCGTCATCGGTCACTTCAATCATGACGCTGCTTGCTTCTTGCCAGGCCTTCAACGAGATAGTTGCGCGTGGCGATTTCGATGTCGCTGCTCGTTCTTCTGATGTTTCAATGCCATGATCTAAAGCATTGCGAAGCATGTGCACCAAAGGGTCGTACAGACTGTCGACGACGACACGATCAACTTCAGTTTCAGCACCTGAAATATTCAGGTCAACATCTTTACCAAGATCACGGGCTAACTCGCGAATTAAACGGGGAAATTTTTGAAACAAGCGACCAACCGGCTGCATGCGCGTCGCTAAGGTTGCTCGTTGCAATTCCGTTGAGTAACGAGAGGCGCGTGTTAAGGTCTCGGTTAATGCAGACATCAGTGGTGCTGCCTGACCATCAAACTTGAACTGTGACAATTTTTCAAGTAATACAGCAGCCTGGTTGGCTGCCTGTACAGATTCACCGGCTACCTCAAGTAAAACGTCAAGCTTGACCGCATCGATGCGGATACTTTCTTCCTTAATTGGTGCGTTTTGCTTAATCGTCTCAGAGGTGGCAAGCGACGTTTTTACCGCCTCATGTTCTTCGCTGACTTTAACTGGTTCTGATGCAACTTCTTCCGGCAGTGTGCCTGCGGGCGTGATGGCCCTGAAGTAAGCTTCCCAATTAACGCCATCCGAACTCAATGCGGCAACCGGTGCATTAGTAATAACTTCTACTTTTTTTTCTTTAACTGCTGGCGTGGAAGGAGTCGCTTTCTTTGTAGAACTGACTTTGCCTTCTATTGCATCCGTTAACACCTGCTCAAGGGACTTGGGCATGGTGGATAATTGATCTGGGTGAGTTCCGTTAGATAGCGCGGTTAATTGATCTGCAACAAAGCCACTAGCTTCGAGCGCAGCTTCTATCGCTATTGGCGTAACAGGAGCCTGACCGGTGCGGAGTGCGTCAAATAAATTTTCTGTTAAATGACATGCCGAGACCATTGCAGTCAAATTCATAAAACCGGCGCCACCCTTGATCGTATGGAAAGAGCGAAAAACGGCATTGAGCGTATTCATGTCCCCAGGATTACGTTCAAGTGAGAGCAGAAGCTCTTCTACGTTTGTCGCCAAATCCAAAGCCTCGACGACAAATTCTTTCAGCATGTCATCCATTAGAAGCCCAAACTATCAAGTAGGTTGTCTACGTCGTCCTGTTCTAGTGCCGCATTTGGAACGGAAGGACCCTCCATCAATTCGATGGCTTTTTCTTTCAATTCACTTGGAGCATTGTCGATAAGAATTTGTGCAAGCTCGCGCTCTACTGCTTGTGTAATTACCAGTACTTTTTTGATTAGCTGACCAGTCAGATCTTGGAAGTCTTGTGCCATCATAATATCTAGTAGACGGGCTTTTTCCGCGTCTGTGGAGGCGACCACGGTGTGCGTAAATTGTTTTGAGTCTGTTGCTAGTGTTTTGAAATCGTCAACACTCATCTTGCCGGCAAACACATTGCTCCAGCGGCTGTCCAGATCCTTTGCACTTTTTGCTAGTGCATCTTGCTCAGGCATACCGGCATCGGTTGCATTCAATACTTTGTTGGCTGCCTGTTCGGTCAGAGATGCGACATATTCAAGTCGTCCTTGCGCATCTGAAATTTGTGATGCGACGTCTGATAGTGAGCGGTCATAACCGAGTTCACGCATCGAGTCGTGCATCATTCTGACAAGTCCACCTAAGCGGTCGAACATGGGCTTGCTAGAATCCCCTTCGGCGTTGCTGTGTAAATTTAATTTGGCAGGTGGGGGGATTTCTTGAGGGGCCGCAACTGGCTCAGCGGCAACTGAAGGCGGAACCGCTGCCTCGACACGCTGATTGGCCATCTCTTCGAATAATGCGTCCAAATCATCTGCTGAATCGGTCATAGTTCTCTATTCTCCATAATCGCTGTGATAATTTTGTGAATTTGTCCACAAACATCATGGTATTTCATACAGATTAATCTTACTAGATTGTCCGGAGCACGGGGTCTTGTAATTTCACTCCATGGTAACAGGACTTGCGTGCTCTTAGAATAACCCCGGGAAATAAAATTTGTCATCTATTTATTCAAGACTTTGTCAGTTGATGCTGACTTGTCGCACCAGTTACAACACTCCTTGAGCGAATTGAGTGAGCCTGAGTATAAATTTCTCGGGAGTCTCGATTTCATACAGACCAAGTTGACGGATTTTTCTGGTGAGTTTTAAAAGGGCTTTATCTTTTGTGACGAGCACGTCGGCTTTGGTATCCCTTGTTATTTCCAGAAATTTCTGATCATCCTTGTCGCTGCAGACAGGCAGTTTGATGGCTAGTGGTTCTGGTGGAGTCTGTACCTCGATCAGACGATCAAATTCTTGAATGATATTTTCTTTCAGGTCTGTTTGAACCGGCAAATGAGGATAATTAAGAACGGCCAGCCATTCTTGCCGGCAGTCGTCGCGGGTGATGGCCTTAATGCTGCCATCATTGAGGCCATTCATGAGCAGAATCCAGCGCGGATCACGAAATACAAATAAATCCAGACATACATTGGTGTCAAGCACCACACGCTTAGGTATCATTGAGGCTGTCATCTTTCTTAAAAATATTATGCTGATTGTATTATCGCCTGCGAAGAGTCTAAATTATGAAACACCTCCAAAAACAAAAATAGCGAGTCATCCCGAATTAATGGACGACGCCGCCCAGTTGATCAAAATTGCAAAAACCTTGAAAGCAGATCAGTTATCGGCGCTGATGGATATTTCCCCTAGTCTTGCCGAGTTAAATGTGGAGCGGTTTCACGCTTGGTCGCGTACACCAGAGAGTGATAAGGTCAAGCAGGCAGTACTGGCATTTAATGGCGATGTTTATGACGGTTTGCAAGCGCCTTTGTTGACGGTGGCGCAGTCCAATTATCTGCAAGATCATGTGCGAATTTTATCTGGCTTATATGGTGTATTGAAGCCGTATGACCTGATGCAGGCATATCGTCTGGAAATGGGAACCCGCTTGCAAACGGCTCAAGGAAATACCTTGTACTCGTTTTGGGGAGATAAAGTCACAGAGGTTTTGAGTCAACTATTGGCGCAGCAAAAAAATAAAATACTGGTCAATCTGGCATCTGAAGAATATTTCAAAGTAGTGAAACCGAAGTTATTGCCTGGATCCGTGATCACGCCGATTTTTAAAGACCATAAAAACGGGCAATACAAAATCATTTCTTTTTATGCAAAACGCGCCCGCGGCCTGATGGCGCGGTATTGTGCACTGCATAAAATCAGCAATCCCGAGAAATTAAAAGAATTCGATCTTGAGGGGTATGCCTATTACCCGGAAGAGTCAGATCAGCAGCGCTGGATTTTTCGCCGCAAGTTAGCGGATTAAGTGTGTTCTCTACGCGTCGTAGAATAAAAAAAGCCTCTGAATAAGAGGCTTTTAACTTTAGCTGGGCTGAGATAAGCTGATCTGTTGCTCGTCAGTGTGACTTACCAGAGCTTCCACCAGGCAGTTTTTTTGTTACCTTTTCCGTTTAGATAAGGGCTGTTCGGGAAATTTTTGATAAACACACGATTAGCGTCGTCACGCAGCTCTGTCATACCCATTGCATCATAAGAACGGACCAGAATCGACATCGCTTCTTCCGTTGCCGGTGCATCCGGGTACTCGGTAATGGCGGACTGTGCCCGGTTGGCAGCAGCGAGGTAAGCACCACGACGCAGATAGTAGTTGCCAACGTGTACATCATATTGCGCCAGTGCATTAACCAGATACTTCATGCGGGCAATCGCATCTGGCGTATATTTGCTGTCAGGGAATTGCACTGCTAATTGCTTGAAAGCATCAAACGAGTCGCGAGACGCTTTTGGATCACGTTCGGTAATGTCCTGGTTCGCCAGGAAATTCATGATGCCGAGCTGATCGTTAAAATTGATCAAGCCGCGCAGGTAATACATGTAATCGACGCTTTCGTGATTAGGGTGCAGTTTGATAAAACGTTCAACTGCTGCTAGCGCTTGCGCCTGATCACCTTGTTTGTAGTAAGCGTAGGCAATTTCCATCTGCGCTTGCTGGGCATACGTACCGAAAGGAAAACGTGATTCGAGACGTTCAAAATACTGAACAGCCTTTTCATAACCACCATTATTTAATTCATCTTTTGCTTCAGCGTATAATTTTGCAGCATTCCATGTTTTGGTTTCATCTGTCTTTTCACCGAATACTCCGCAACCTGCCAGTGAAATAGCGAGGATGAGGCCAAACAATTTTATAGATTTAATTTGCATAGATTTTTGCGTGTGCATGAAAACAATTTACGGATTATAGCCGATGGCAATTAATGTGATACCAACTGAAGCAACGATTTTCTCCGATACCCAACTTGAAGGAGGCTTTGTCGAGCTTGAAGATGGTGAAGAAACTGACGATTTACCGTCCCAAATCGAAACAATCGCCTTGAAATTAAGTCCTGCGGATTGTGGCGAGCGTTTGGACAAGACTTTGTCTAAACTGGTTCCACAATATTCAAGAAGCCGTATTCAGCAATGGATAGAGGCGGGTTTTGTAAGCATGGATGGTCAGATAGTGCGAGGTAAGACCACCGTGCTCGGCGACGAGGATATCATCATCCAGCCACAAGCGGCGCCGGATGAAGGTGCTTATAAGCCAGAGGCAATGCAGCTGGATATTATTTATGAGGATGACTCCTTGCTTGTACTAAATAAACCAGCCGGTTTAGTTGTTCATCCTGCTGCGGGTAACTGGTCCGGTACGTTGTTAAATGGCTTATTGCATCGATTTCCTGCGCTGGCAGGTGTGCCGCGCGCGGGTATCGTGCACCGGCTGGATAAAGATACTTCCGGATTAATGGTCGTGGCTAAGACATTGATTGCGCAAACAGAGCTGGTCAGGCAATTGCAGGCCAGAACGGTTAGCCGCGAATACTATGCATTGGTCTGGGGTACGCCTAAACCTTCTGGTATAGTTGATGCAGCAATGGCCAGACATCCAAAAGACAGAATCAAGATGGCGGTTTCAGAGAGCATGCTGGCTAAACCTGCTGTCACCCATTATCAAAGAATCGCTGCCGGTATGCTGGAGCGTTTTCCGGTCAGCCTGGTGGCCTGTCAGCTGGAAACCGGACGTACGCACCAGATTCGCGTACATATGCATTCTTTGGGCTTTCCATTGGTGGGTGACACTTTATATGGCAAGCAGCATCTGGCACGCTTTTTCCCTCGTCAGGCTTTACAGGCGCGTAAATTGGGCTTGATTCATCCCGAGACCCACGAGCACGTTGAATGGGAGGTGAATCTGGCGGATGATTTCTCCGAGTTGCTATTGCGATCGGGGATTACGTCGATACGGGCATCATGAATTTTTCAGAACAAGCAAGTCCATCGATCAACCAATCTGTAAATGACTTGATGAGCCTTCCCATCATTCATCCGGATTGGGGAGGTGTTCCTTTGAACGTACAGGGATTTTGTACAACGCGCATGGGCGGTTTTAGCAAGTCACCCTACGATGATGGCCAGGGAGGTGGTGGCAACAATCTTGGTGATCATGTTGGTGACTCACCGGAATCGGTTGCCCGTAATCGACACATGCTAAACCAATTTTTGCCCGATGATGTCACATTCTTATCACAAGTGCATGGCACAATTGTCTTGGATGCGGCGACATTGCATGCGGGTGATCTGGGGGATGCCGTAATTACTGCCGTACCAAACACGGTCTGTGCCGTATTGACTGCAGATTGTTTGCCGGTTTTGTTTTCTGATGATAAAGGCAAGGTGGTGGCTGCCGCTCATGCCGGTTGGCGTGGGCTGGCTGCTGGCGTGTTGCAAAACACGGTAATCAAAATGCGTGATGCTGGTGCAGACAACATTATTGCCTGGATGGGACCGGCGATTGGTCCTGATGAGTTTGAAGTGGGACAGGATGTGGTTGATGCGTTTCAATTGCGAGCGCGTACCTCGGAAAAGTTTTTTAAACAAAAAGCAGAAGAAGGAAAATATCTGGCAGATATCTATGGACTTGCACGCTACGTTTTAGCGAAGGCCGGTGTAGATCAGGTCTATGGCGGAGATCGTTGTACCGTGACCGAAAAAGGGCAATTTTATTCGTACCGGCGTGACGGTGTTACTGGTCGTATGGCGAGCCTGATCTGGATTTCGCCTTGAATTGTTTTATTTGCTGACGGGTTTGTTTTGTTCAGATTGCGCGCCGTCCGCATTGGTTTTGTCTCTGGCTAATGCTGCTTTCATGAGTTGAACATCGCGGTCTCTTTGTTTTTTTCGGGCAGGCGTGCGCCACAGATATAAAAATAATGCTAAAGGCAACACACAGTACATTAAAAACGTCATAATTCCAGCAACAGGTGTCGGCTCAGTGATCGACATCATGAGCACAACATAGATCCAAGCAATCGCAATAATATACATACTACGTAGTCCAATATTTCATTCAACAAGTAAAACAGAGTTAGCGAGAAGAATTTGTAGATAAACTTACGTTCATCCACAACATGTAGTCAGCACAAAGCACGAAAATAAGTAAGCCGTTGTAAAGCCATACAGTAACCGCAACAATACGCGAAAAACAGGAGGCACGCATGAAGACTTATGATCCTCAAGCTATGTACTCCGATTGGATGTCACAGCTAGTGAATCAAGATAAATGGCAGGAGCGGATGAAGCCTGCCGCGGCAATGAACCATTTGCCGATGCTGGATGCGTTGAAGGAGGTGGGAGCAAAGATTGATCCTGCTGTCATGAGCCAACTTCAAGGCGATTACATGCGAGAATTTGGGAAGCTTTGGCAAGATTTTTTTGTCTCCAAAGTTCCGGATTTCAGCGATAAGCGTTTCTCGTCCCCCGATTGGCACAATCATGCAATGCATGCTTACAGTGCCGCCTCCTATTTGCTGAATGCGCGCTTTTTGATGGCGATGGCAGAATCTGTCGATGCATCAGAAAAAGTAAAACAAAAAATTCGTTTTGCTGTGCAGCAAATGATCGATGCGATGTCGCCGGCAAATTTTCTTGTTACCAACCCTGAAGCGCAGGCGAAATTAATTGAGAGCAAAGGCGAGAGTCTGGCAAAAGGTATTAGCCACATGCTCGCGGATATGCAAAAAGGGCGTATCTCACAAACCGATGAATCGGCATTTGAAGTGGGAAAAAATGTCGCTACCACCGAGGGAACCGTTGTTTTTGAGAATCGTCTGTTCCAGCTAATTCAATATACCCCGCTTACCAAAACCGTCCATCAGCGGCCCCTGCTCATGGTTCCTCCCTGCATCAACAAATTCTACATTCTGGATCTGCAACCTGAGAACTCAGTCGTGCGTTACGCCGTGGAACAAGGGCATACGGTCTTTCTCGTGTCTTGGGCAAATCCGCATGAATCTTTGTCTCATGTGACTTGGGACGATTACATCGAAGAAGGTGCCATTACCGCAATCCGCGTTGCACAAGACATCAGCAAGCAGGACCAGATCAATGTGTTTGGTTTTTGTGTCGGTGGCACCATTGTTTCAACTGCATTGGCAGCACTGGCAGACCGCGGTGAGCAACCAGCTAGTAGCCTGACTCTGTTGACGACGTTGCTGGATTTTTCTGATACCGGCATTCTGGATGTGTTCGTCGATGAAATGCAGGTCAGCATGCGCGAGCAAACCTTAAATCAGGGTGGTCTGATGCCGGGTCGCGATCTCGCCAGTACCTTTTCTAGCTTGCGGGCGAATGATTTGGTGTGGAATTACGTACAGTCGAATTACCTCAAAGGCGAGAGCCCGCCGCCATTCGATCTTTTGTATTGGAACGCAGACAGCACCAATTTGCCAGGCCCTATGTTTTGCTGGTATTTGCGCAATACCTATCTTGAGAATAACTTGAAACAGCCGGATAAGCTGACCGTGGTGGGGAATCACATTGATCTGGGTAAAATTGATGCCCCCGTATTTGTCTATGGGTCGCGTGAAGATCATATCGTGCCCTGGCAGGCCGCATATGCCTCAACGGCTTTGCTGAATCCTAAGAAAAAAACGCGTAATCAGTTCATTCTTGGTGCTTCAGGACATATTGCCGGAGTCGTCAATCCGCCTGCAAAAAAGAAAAGGAGCTATTGGACCAATAGCAAACTTGATGCCGAACCGCAAAAATGGTTTGATGGCGCAACGGAACATCCTGGTAGCTGGTGGCCAGAGTGGGCAGTTTTTTTGGGGGAGCATGGTGGCAAAATGGTGAAGGCTCCCACGAAGCCCGGAAATACAAGTTACAAGGCAATAGAGCCTGCACCTGGGCGATATGTCAAAGTAAGAGCAGATTAGTCAGTTCAGTCGTTCATTAATAATATCGGAGATAAAAATGTCAAAACGTATAGCGTATGTAACTGGTGGTATGGGGGGGATCGGGACTCCAATTTGCAGGCGCTTATGCCAAGATGGTTACACTGTCGTTGCTGGTTGCGGCCCTAATTCGCCGCGTAAAGATAAATGGCTGGCAGATATGCGTGCTGAAGGCTACGATATTCACGCATCTGAAGGCAATGTCTCTGATTGGGAATCGACAAAAGCAGCATTTGAAAAAGTCAAAGCGGAGATCGGTGAAGTTGATGTGCTGGTGAATAATGCCGGCATTACAAGGGATGGACAGTTCCGCAAAATGAGTAAGGCCGATTGGGATGCCGTTATGGATACCAATCTGAACTCTTTGTTCAATGTCACTAAACAGGTGATTGACGGAATGGCTGATCGTGGTTGGGGGCGTATTATCAATATTTCTTCAGTCAACGGTCAAAAAGGTCAGTTTGGTCAAACTAATTACTCAACAGCAAAAGCTGGTATTCACGGATTTACCATGGCATTGGCTCAAGAGGTTGCAACCAAGGGGGTAACGGTCAATACGGTTTCTCCAGGTTACGTCGGTACGGACATGGTTCGTGCAATTCGTCCAGATGTGCTGGAGAAAATCGTCTCTGGTATTCCCGTGAAGCGTCTGGCAGAACCTAGCGAAATTGCCTCCATCGTTGCCTGGATCGCCTCTGATGATGGCGGATATGCAACAGGTTCCGACTTCTCTATCAATGGTGGCTTGCATATGGGCTAATTTCCTGACGGAGATTTGTCGCATTGCGGTAAAATAATGCCCATCGGAATCGACAGATTTCGATGGGCTTGTCATTTATAAGAAAAAAAGTTGTACTATTAAAAACAGAGGACAAACAGATCTCGTATTTTTATTTTATTTATAAAAATGCATCATTTGTTTGCTTAGATTGTGCGTTAGCGTAAGCAGGGCGAAACCATCCTTGCTTCTTATCAGCTTAACGATTTATTAATTGAGAATTCAATGAATAGTGCAAAAAAATCGACGCAGCATTTGATTAAAAAATATCCAAATCGTCGTCTTTACGATACACAAACCAGTAGCTACATCACCTTGGTTGATGTCAAACAATTTGTTCTTGAGAATGACGACTTTGCCGTTATTGACGCAAAAACGGGAGAAGATTTGACCCGCAGTATTTTGCTGCAGATCATTCTTGAGGAAGAAGCTGGCGGCACGCCGATGTTCTCCAGTGTCGCGCTGGCACAGATCATTCGTTATTATGGCCACGCGATGCAGGGCATGATGGGGAATTATCTGGAAAAAAATATTCAGGCATTTATCGATATTCAAAATAAGCTTGCCGAAAATTCTAAAGGTGTCTATGAAGGTAAGCCGTTTAGTCCTGAGATGTGGGCACAGTTTATGAATGTACAGGGACCGATGATGCAGGGCATGATGGGGAATTACATCGAGCAAAGCAAAAATCTGTTTGTACAAATGCAAGAGCAAATGCAAAGCCAGACTAAAAATATGTTCGGCGTTTTCCCATTTGGGGCTGACGATAAGTCGAAATAGATCACAGTAGAAATAAGATGTCTCTTGGAAGAGGTACAATAGCAGATTGCTTTGTACCTCTTTTTCATTATGTCCATTACTACTCCCATTCAGACGATTACTCCATTGGCTACTAATCCCAAGGTTGGTTTCGTCTCCCTCGGTTGCCCGAAAGCGCTTGTCGACTCCGAGCAAATCCTGACGCAGTTGCGTGCTGAGGGCTACGACACTGCCAAGTCTTACGAGGGGGCGGATCTGGTGATCGTGAATACTTGCGGCTTTATCGATGCCGCGGTTCAGGAATCCCTCGATGCGATCGGTGAAGCGTTGGCAGAAAATGGCAAAGTGATCGTAACTGGTTGTCTGGGTGCGAAAAAAGATGCCAATGGTGATGACATGATTATGTCCATTCATCCGAAGGTGCTGGCAGTGACCGGGCCGCATGCGTTGGGCGAGGTCATGGATGCGGTGCATGTGCATTTACCAAAACCACATGAGCCATTCATCGATCTGGTGCCGGCACAGGGCGTTAAGCTGACGCCGAAGCATTTTGCTTATCTGAAAATTTCTGAAGGCTGCAATCATCGCTGTAGCTTTTGCATTATTCCCTCTATGCGTGGTGATCTGGTATCGCGCCCCATTGCTGATATCATGCTTGAGGCAGAAAATTTATTCAAAGCTGGCGTGAAAGAACTCCTGGTGATTTCACAAGACACCAGTGCCTATGGTGTTGACGTGAAATTCCGTATGGGATTTTGGAATGGCAAGCCAGTGAAAACTCATATGACGCAGCTGGTTGAAGCCTTAGGCGATCTGGCTAAACAATATAACGCCTGGGTGCGTTTGCATTATGTTTATCCGTATCCGCATGTGGATCAGATCATTCCTTTCATGAACAATGGTCATGTCTTGCCATACCTGGATGTGCCATTGCAGCATGCGCATCCAGATGTCCTGAAACGTATGAAGCGTCCTGCTAGTGGCGAAAAAAATATCGAGCGTATCCGGGCATGGCGCGAAATGTGTCCAGAGATCACGATCCGTTCTACTTTTATCGCAGGATTTCCTGGTGAAACAGAAGAGGAATTCGAGTATCTGCTCGACTTCTTGAAAGAAGCTGAAATCGATCGCTTGGGCTGTTTTGCTTATTCTCCGGTCGAAGGCGCTACTGCGAATGAACTGGCGAATCCCGTCCCCGATGAGGTTCGCGAAGATCGTCGTCGTCGTGTCATGGAGCTGCAGGAAGGTATTTCTAAAAAGCGTCTGCAAGCCAAAATCGGTAAAACCGTTCGCGTGCTTATCGACGAAATCGATCGTAGCGGTGGTGTTGGCCGCTCTCCTGCAGATGCTCCTGAGATTGATGGCGTTGTGTATGTAAAACCACCGTTTGAACCCCATCGTAAGTTGAAAGTCGGTGAATTTGTCGACGTTCTTATCACCGCAGCAGATGCGCATGATTTATGGGGCGAGGCGGTATAGTCAGATGCAACAACTCCGATCGAGCATGAGTGGCCTCGTCGTCGCTCTGATGTGTATTGTCCTATCTCTGACAGCCTTGGCGCAAGCTCAACTCGTCAAGGCTGTTACCGTTTCTGTTCTCAAGCAAGCGCATCAATGGCGTGGCAAATTGGGAGATGACACCGTGCAAATGCGTATTCAGCCCAAAGTTGAGGATATTGATAGTGTTGAGGGTGATTATCTTGTCATTGGCAGCAGCCGTAATAAAGGTAACAAAATTTTATTGGCGGGTGAAGTCACCGGTGACGTTTTAAGTATGGAAGAATCTGAGGATGGCGTTGATGTCTCGGGGCAATGGGATGGCAAGCTTGAGGGCAGGGTATTGCGCGGTAAATGGCAATCTGATGATGGCAAGGTAGTCAAAGATTTTGTACTCGAAATGGTGCCTGTCGCAAATACCTCGGCTAACACGGCGCCAACCAAGTCAGTTAAAAAAACGACGGATATAAAATAGAACTTACTTACTTCATCAATAGAAGTAGCAGTGAAGTGAGTTCCAGTTGTGTCTGTTGTTTCTCTATCAAATTAACCTGATATCTATCTGCGCCATTTTTGACCCATTTCGTTCAGCAACGGCATGGCGCCCGCATTTAATTTTCACCATCAACTTCCGCTATCATAAGACTTCTCCGGTATTTCACCGCGTAACCGTAATGTCTTGTTACAGCACAATGTGCTCAGCCTCAGATTAAACATCGTAAAATCATGTCATCGCATTGTGATTGAAATGCACTCTTTTGACATCAATTATGACCACATCCAAAAAGCACGGTAGCAATACTGCCTTAGTCCATTCTGACTACCAGGCACCCGAGGGTTTCGCTGCATTTCCTGTGGGGATACACCATGCCTCAACTGTCTTGTTTAAAAACGTAGCAGCGATGCGCGAGCGCAGCTGGCAAAATAAATCGGCCTATACCTATGGTCTACACGGCACGCCGACGAGTTTTACTTTAGAAGCCAGACTGGCCGAAATAGAGCAGGGCGAACATTGTTTACTCGTCCCCAGTGGCTTGGCGGCGATTACGCTGGTTGACATGGCATTTCTGCAAAGTGGTGACGATGTTCTTATTCCTGACAACGCCTATAACCCGAACCGTGAATTAGGTGACTGGCTGGCACGTAGCTTTGGTATCAGTGCGCGCTATTACGATCCAATGATTGGTGCGGGTATTTCGGATCTGATACGGGATAACACTAGGCTGATTTGGGCTGAGGCGCCGGGATCTGTAACGATGGAGGTGCCTGATATTCCCGCAATCTGTGATGCTGCGCACGCCAAAGGCGTTTTGGTCGCATTGGATAATACCTGGTCCGCTGGTGTTGCTTTTCCAGCGTTTGACTATGGCGTGGATATCATCATGCAGGCACTGACCAAATATCAAAGCGGCGGCTCTGACGTGTTAATGGGGGCGGTAATCACGCGTGATCAGACGTTGAACGCCCGCTTGCAGGCCGCGCATATGCGTTTAGGTTTTGGCGTCGGCATGGATGATGCGTATTTGGTTCTGCGTAATTTACCGACACTGAAGTTGCGTTTTGACGCACATGATGCGAGCGCACGCAAAGTCGCTGCGTGGTTACAGACCCGACCGGAGATCAGCAAAGTTTTGCATCCTGCTCTTGCGGAGTGTCCGGGGCACGAAATCTGGAAGCGCGATTTTACCGGCGCAGGTGGTTTGTTCTCGGTCTTGTTTGATGCACGTTACACCGAAGAGCAGACCGATCGTTTTGTCGATGCACTGCAATTATTTAAAATCGGTTTTAGCTGGGGTGG
Organism: Undibacterium sp. Xuan67W; assembly: GCF_049340165.1. Taxonomy (NCBI): domain Bacteria; kingdom Pseudomonadati; phylum Pseudomonadota; class Betaproteobacteria; order Burkholderiales; family Oxalobacteraceae; genus Undibacterium; species Undibacterium sp. Xuan67W. The sequence continues at coordinate 57,542 of NZ_JBMPPN010000001.1, read as the reverse complement.
GGCGCATAGTTTGTGCGTACCTTACCGGATTAAACAGATGCGTCAGCATTGGTCGCACGACGGAATTTTGGTGCGTTTTAATATTGGGCTAGAGGATGCAGAAGATCTGATTAATGACATCACCCAGGCGCTTGAAAGCCTAGATGCATGAGATGCCTGGTGCAGATAATCTGGTGTGGAAATATATCGCACAGTAAGGGAAATTCATGATGCAACGTCCAAAACTAAGCCTTTTTCTTTTTTGCTTGCTTGCCGGATGCGCAAGCCGTCCGTTAGACCAGCCGAGCAAGCCAGGGGTACCGCAAGAGACGAAAAAACCGCCAGCACCGACAAAATCGACTAACTCATCGGCGTTTACTCTGAATGGTTATAAAAAGGATCTGGCTCAGCATATCAGTCGTGAGAACGCGAGCTCGACTTATTCTGACCGGCCGCAGGCGCTGTTGCGGGCAGTGATCGTCGTTAAGTTTGCCATCAATGCTGATGGTAAGTTGCTCAGTAGCGAATTAATGCGTACCAATCATGATCAGGCAGCAGAAAAAATTGCCTTGGCAAGTTTGCGTGGCAGTGCGCCTTACCCTAAGCCGGCGTCGTATCTGGTAAAAAATGGACGATTGGAGTTAATCGAAACCTGGTTGTTTAATGATGATGGCCGGTTTCAGTTGCGAACGATTGCGCTACCTCAAGAGTCGGATTGAGATTGTTTTCTGTATACTAAGGGGTAGTATATTTTAAATGCCCTTTATTTTATTGCGAATTAAGGCATATTATATTCTTGTATATGGGGAGTATATGAATTTCTGTTGCGCATATTCACCTGTTCGCTATGCTGACATCATTGCTTAGTAAGACCAATGAAATTAGAAAAATAAAAACCCGGTGACATGCACCGGATTTTTATGCCCATATCTTTTAGTAGTGATATCAAACTATTTTCAACTTGCCTCAAGTTGCTTTAACTAAGGTTACTTTGTGACTTATTTGGAAGAAGCAGATTCTGACGCAGTACTCGCTGGAGCGGTTGGCGTTGCGGATGTTGCTAACGATGCAGCAGTGTCAGCGGGAATGGGAGCTGCTGGTGCTGATGCTGTAGCGCTCGCTGAATGAACTTCCGTCATATCGTGACCAGCTGCCTCACCTTGCATGTTCACTTTGTCGCCAGCTTTAAAAATAAAGAATAAAGCAGCTCCGGCAAAAACGATAAAGGCTACGGCAATTTTCCACATAATGTCTCCTTGGTTTTAAGATAATCTTTGGATGAATCACGCGAGTCTGCACGCGAATCAATCAAACGTGTCAAAGATTACGCTCCGAGACTTACAGGATTCTTTCAGGAACAAGCAATAAAAAAGACCGGAAAATTTCCGGTCTTTTTGGGTGGTTTTTCATTTTACTGACGCTGTACGTCAGATCAATGAATCAATCACGGCAATAAGACTGTATCCGTGATTGATTAATCGAGGCCGTCATTGACGCTAGTGCATTGACAGCCGCTAAAACTTAGGCAGCCAACAACTGACGTAATACGAACGGCAAGATGCCACCGTGTTTGTAGTAATCCACTTCGATCGGTGTATCGATGCGAAGCAGAACTTTGACTTCTTGCTTGTCACCGTTGGCACGATTGATCACTAGCGTTACTTGCTGTTGTGGTTTGATGTCATCTTCAATCCCTTTCAGGTCGTAGGATTCTGTGCCTGTGATACCTAAGGAATCAACGCTATCTGTGCCCAGAAATTGCAGTGGCAATACGCCCATGCCCACCAGATTCGAGCGGTGAATACGTTCGAATGAACGGGCGATGACTGCTTTTACGCCCAGCAATTGCGTGCCTTTAGCCGCCCAGTCGCGTGAGGAACCAGTACCATATTCTTCGCCACCAAAGATCATGGTAGGTACGCCGTCAGTAATGTACTTCATCGCTGCGTCGTAGATGGCCATAGGCTCGCCAGTTGGCTGGAACAGGGTTTCGCCGCCTTCAACACGGGAGCCATCTTCTTTTGCAGGGATCATCAAATTCTTGATGCGGACATTGGCAAATGTACCGCGCATCATGATTTCGTGATTGCCGCGACGTGAACCGTATGAGTTGAAATCGGCTTTCAAGACACCGTTTTCTTTCAGCCATTTACCTGCAGGGCTGGATTCTTTGATTGAACCTGCTGGGGAAATATGGTCAGTCGTGATCGAATCACCGAACACGCCGAGTGCACGTGCACCGGTGATACCTGTCGCAGCCGCTTTTGGTTCCATCGTGAAGTCAGCGAAGAACGGTGGTTCAGCGATGTAGGTAGATGTAGGCCAGTTGTAGACTTCACCTTCCGCCACGCCTTTGATGTTTTCCCACAGTTTGCCTGGCGCACCTTTAACGTCTGCGTAGTTATCTTTGAACGTTTTAGAGTTCATCGCAAACTTCATCAACTTGTTGATTTCTGCACTGGTTGGCCAGATGTCGCCCAGGAAAATATCTTTACCTTTGACGCGACCAACTGGTTCTGTCATCAGATCCTTCGTCATGTTGCCAGCAATCGCGTAAGCAACAACCAATGGAGGTGATGCCAGGAAGTTGGAGCGGATATTCGGGTGAATACGTGCTTCGAAGTTGCGGTTGCCGGACAAAATAGCGGATGCCACGATATCGTTCGCTACGATGGCTTCGTTCATCGCCGGAGTCAGATCGCCTGCATTACCGATGCAGGTTGTACAGCCGTAAGCAGTGACGCCGAAACCGAGTTTTTCCAGGTATGGCAGCAATCCTGCTGCTTCCAGATATTTAGTGACGACACGGGAGCCAGGCGCCAGCGAAGTTTTAATATGTGGTGCAACTTTTAAGCCGGCTTCAACCGCTTTTTTCGCCAGCAAGCCAGCTGCCAGCAAGACGCTAGGGTTGGATGTGTTGGTGCAAGAGGTAATCGCGGCAATCAGGACGTCACCGTTTTTGACCTTTACGTTGTCAGAATTGGTGTAGACCGCATCTAGGTCTCCTGCTTTTTTATTAAAGCCGTTTTCGGATGTTGGTTTGGCAAACAGGTCGGCAAAAGTGGATTTTACGTTGCCGATTTCGATACGGTCTTGCGGGCGTTTAGGGCCGGCTAATGAAGGTGCTACAGTGGACAGATCGAGAGAGATTTCTGTCGTGTAGTCAATGTCGCCAGCCTTAGGGATGCCGAACATCTTCTGGGCTTTGAAATAGCCTTCGAATGCGTCGATTTCTGCTTTAGTACGGCCGGTGCCTTTGAAATAGTCAATAGTGGCTTCATCAACAGGGAAGAAGCCCATCGTAGCACCGTATTCCGGCGCCATGTTGGCGATGGTTGCACGATCTGTCAGGGATAAAGTGCGTGTACCTTCGCCGAAGAATTCAACGAATTTACCAACGACTTTTGCTTTGCGCAGCAGTTCAGTAATAGTCAGTACCAGATCCGTTGCAGTGCAACCTTCGCGCAGTGCGCCTGTCAGGTTCACGCCGACTACGTCAGGTGTCAGGAAGTAGACTGGCTGACCGAGCATGCCAGCTTCTGCTTCGATACCGCCCACACCCCAGCCAACTACACCAATACCGTTGATCATTGTGGTGTGAGAGTCTGTACCGACCAGAGTGTCTGGGTAGTAGATGTCGTTTTTCTTCGCATCTTTAATTTTGTGAACGCCGCGCGCCAGATATTCCAGATTGACCTGGTGAACGATACCAAAACCTGGAGGAACCACGCCGAATGTATCGAACGCTTGCATACCCCATTTCATGAACTGATAGCGCTCGTTGTTACGAGAAAATTCCAGTTTCATGTTCAGGTCGAGTGCTTTCTTTTCACGGAAATGATCGATTTGTACGGAGTGATCGACCACCAGATCAACCGGCACCAGTGGTTCGATATTTTTAGGATTTTTGCCTTGCTTGGCAGCGACGTTGCGCATTGCAGCCAAGTCAGCCAGCAGTGGAACACCTGTGAAATCTTGCAAAACAACACGGGAAACTACAAACGGGATCTCATCAGTGCGATCAGCTTTAGCGCTCCAGTTGGCGAGCTGTTTGACATGCTCTTCAGTGACTTTTTTGCCGTCGCAGTTGCGCAAAACGGATTCGAGTACCACGCGGATGGAGACTGGCAAGCGTGAGATTTTCGCCCCCAGATTTTTTTCCAGAGCGGGCAGGGAATAAAATTTACCTTTTTTGGAATCTGAAATCTTAAAATCTTTCAGGGTTTTGAATGCATCTTTATACGCATTTTGGCTCATGGCTGTTCCTTATTTTTACGAAAATCAATCATCAAAACTAATCGTCTTACTTATTACTGCTTACAATTTTTACTGCGTTTTTTTAACTTGATACGACTACTTATTTTGCTTGTATTGCTGCCTGGGTTTTTAACTCAACTTCGGCAATCACCTGGTCGGTCGTTTTGCATTCATTCGCCAATTGCTGACCACGATGCGAATCTAGTAACAGACCTTTTGCAGGGATGCCGATCCAGAGGAGGCCTGCTTTACGGTTTTCAAAGCGATGCGCGCCGGTAGTTGTTTCCATGCGGGTCAGACGATACAGGCGTTTTTTCCAGCGCATTGCCATGTGTTTGTCGTCATCAGCGTTGGTGTACATCGTCAGTACGTTGCCGAGCTCACATTTGTACTCAAAGGTTTTACTTTCCTTGACATCGGGCTCGCCGTCGTCGTCGTCAAGTGCCACGGGCGCTGCTGGTTTTGCTGCTGCCTTGGGCGTTTTTGTCGCCACCTTGGTTTTTGGTGCGGGTGTTGTTTGTGCATTAGCCGATACTTGTGATAGCCCAAGGCTCAGAATGACGCAGTTAATAATTTGTAAAAATTTCTTCATCTGTATCTCCGTATATCTTATGATCGTTACTGCTGAATTACATGAAAGCATAGCCTTGTTCCGGTAACTGAATCTGACTTTGCTGTGCTCTTTTTAATAAAGTCCAATAGTAACGGTAACTTGCTCTGTCATGAAGACGTCCGTTAAGCTGGATTGGTCCCCATTCTTTTTGTTGAGCTGCCCCCAAAATGCTGATTGCCTCGTTAATCTCAGCACTCCTTGGTGACAATGCCTTGACTATTGGCTTGATTTGGTCGGGATGTATGCTCCACATTCTGGTATAACCGCACTCCATCATCGCGCGTGTCGCGTCACCCGCGACAATAGCAGTGTCTTTGATTTCTGTGGTTACATTGTGTGACGCGATTTTCCCAAACCGATGGCAGGCGGCTGCTATTTCCAGCTTTGCGCGCATGACCAGAGGGTGTGTAAACTGTCCGGGAGAACGCATGGCATTTGAAGGGATTGCGCCGTAATGAGCTGAGACGAAATCCATGATGCCGAATGACAGACAGGCGATTTGCGGAATGGCTGCGATCTGCTGTACTTCGGCAAGCGCACCGTGCGTCTCTATCAGTACATGTATAGGTAAAGGCGATGGGCGATGCGGGGAGAACTGTTGATTTACTTTGTCAATTGCGTGTTTGACTTGCTGAGCACTATTGATCTTTGGCAGAACCAGATAGGCAAGTTTGCTCGCAGCAATCGGGGCAATGATGGCGATGTCTAGTTCAAAATAGGGACTGTCCACATCGTGAACGCGCACACCAATGCGTTGAAATTGATTTTGTTCTGATGCAATCAGATTAGCGACTAGTATGGCGTGATCTGATTCATTGCCTGTCGCAGCGCCGTCCTCACAGTCAAGCGTGATGTCAAATACGGGGCCTAGATCGTTTTGTAAGCTGATGGATTTATGCATCAATTTTTCAGATCCAGCATAATGGTCACAGGCCGGCAATAAGACCGGTTGTTGCTGATCCTGAAATAAGACTTGGGAAGGATGCATTGTCACGCTGTTAGAAAATAATTAGCTGGTTTGACGCAATACATCAAACCAGCTCCTGATGGTTTAGCCTACCAGGTGTTTGACACCATCACGCTCTTCTTGCAATTCTTTGAGTGTGACGTTGATGCGTTCACGCGAAAACTCATCAATTTCCAAACCTTGAACGATGGAGTATTCGCCATTTTCTGTTGTGACAGGGAAGCCAAACATTGTGCCTTCAGGGATGCCATAAGAGCCATCGGAAGGGATGCCCATGGTTGTCCATTTGCCGTTTGTTCCCAGAACCCAGTCACGTACGTGATCAATCGCCGCATTGGCTGCGGACGCTGCAGAGGACAGGCCGCGTGCTTCAATGATGGCTGCGCCACGTTTGCCGACGGTCGGCAAAAATACGTCTTTGTTCCAGACCTGGTCGTTGATCAGATCTTTGACGGATGCGCCATCTGCAGTTGCGAAGCGATAGTCGGCGTACATTGTAGGAGAGTGATTGCCCCACACGCAGAGTTTTTCAATCGCTGCGACTGGCTTGCCGATTTTGGCGGCTACCTGAGACAGAGCGCGGTTGTGGTCCAGACGCAGCATTGCCGTGAAGTTTTTCGATGGCAGACTTGGTGCGGATTTCATTGCGATGTATGCGTTGGTGTTGGCTGGATTGCCAACAACCAGCACTTTGACATTGCGGGAAGCAACAGCGTCCAGTGCTTTACCTTGTACGGTGAAAATCTGTGCATTCGCTTCCAGCAGGTCTTTACGTTCCATGCCAGGGCCGCGTGGACGCGCACCAACTAACAATGCTACGTCGATATCTTTGAATGCGGTCATTGGATCACTGTGAGCTGTCATGCCGCTCAGTAATGGGAATGCGCAATCGTCAATCTCCATCATGACGCCTTTGAGCGCTTTTTGCGCTTTTTCGTCAGGGATTTCTAACAATTGCAAAATGACTGGCTGGTCTTTGCCCAGCATGTCGCCATTGGCGATACGGAATAAAAGGGAATAGCCGATTTGGCCAGCAGCGCCTGTTACAGCAACGCGCATAGGGGATTTTGCCATGATGCATCTCCGAGGTGGTGTAAAAACAATGTTCAAATCTAGCTTTTGCCAGCCATCATTTTGATGTGCTTGCCAAGCAAGTCAACACACAATGATACCGTTGAAAACGCAGAGAGTCAGCCAAATTCACGGCAGACTTCTGTTTTTTTGAGTTTGGTTCCGATCGGTCAGACTCACTCATTTGGGGATCATTCAGGTTTTGGGCTTTACTTTGATTGCGTTAGAACTATAGTGCTTGTTAGTTGTCTTTCTGATGCTGCGATGTTGACCTGCCAGTTTGGCGGGTCACAAAAATCTTTTCAGGTAAGCTGAAAATTTTTGCCGTCAAACGTCTTGGATGTTCTATTAAGTACTTTCGTACGGGAGTTTAGGTGGACTCGTGCTAAGTGTCAATGAATATCTTATGTCTTATATAAGACATATTAATTGATAGTTTGTTCTGGACTTGCCGAGCCTTTTTGTGGTGAAATTGCAGACTATGAATTCTAATGTGCCAACCTCAAATAACCAGAATAACACCGCGACCTCCAATATTGCAGGTAATGCTCATTCTGCTCCCGGCGCTTCACCTACTTTTAGTCCCCTTTATCAGCAAATTAAGGCGTTAATTACACAAAGCCTGCAATCTGGCGAGTGGAAGCCGGGCGAGTTGATTCCTAGCGAGATCGAACTGGCGAGTCGCTTTAAAGTAAGTCAGGGTACGGTTCGCAAAGCAATTGACGAATTGTCTGCGGAGAATCTGGTTGTGCGCAGGCAAGGGAAGGGGACATTTGTCGCGACTCATCATGAGGCGCGCGCGCAATTCCGTTTTTTGCGTCTGGTGCCGGATGAGGGGAAGCCACATTATCCTGAAAATAAAATTGTTGAAGTCAAGCGTCTGCGTGCACCTGCCGATGTAGCGAGGGCGCTTGATATTAAGTCCGGTGACTCAGTGGTGTTTATACGTAGGGTTCAGTACTTTTCAGGAGTTGCGACTATTTTGGATGACCTGTGGTTGCCTGGCGTTATTTTCAAAGGACTGACTGCGGAAAGGCTGAATGAATACAAGGGACCTATGTACGGTTTATTTGAGACCGAATTCGGTACGCATATGATCAGGGCGTCGGAAGAAATTCGCGCTGTTTGTGCTGATGACATTGTTGCTGAGTTGCTGGCGGTGCCGGCCGGCGCCCCTTTGCTGAAGGTGGAGCGCATTTCTTACACATATGGCGATAAGCCAGTTGAATTGCGTCGTGGTTTGTATTTGACTGCTCAGCATCATTATAAAAACGAGTTGAGTTAAGTAAAGTTTTCACGAGTGCATGGTCATGTTGACACATTGCATGTCAGCATGTGTAGCCGAAAATCGCAGTAAGATATAACTATTTTGTAGACGGATGTCTTTTTTGTTGGTGCAATGCACCAAAATAGGCGAAAATTATAAAGTTCATGTACAGACTAGTTAATGGGGAGATTATTCATGTCTGAAGTAGTAAAAGCCAAACCTCGCTTTGGGGTAATGCGGCTAATTGATGCGACCGGATACCGGCTGCCACTTGCCGGTTTTGTCTCGATTCTACATCGTGCCAGCGGGATGCTGATGTTCTTATTGATGCCTTTCATTTTGTACTTGCTTGATAAGAGCCTGACTTCGGAGCTGTCATTTGCTGTGTTGAAAAATTTCACTTCAGGTGTTTTTGTTAAGTTGGTTATTTTGGCGATTTCCTGGGCTTACTTGCATCATTTTTGTGCAGGCATCCGTCATTTATTTATGGATCTTCATATTGGCCTGAATAAGGACTCTGCTCGCAAATCTGCCGTCGGTGTGCTTGCGATCAGCTTGCCTTTGACTGCATTGGTTGCCCTGAAATTATTTGGAGTGTTTTAAATGGCAAACAACAACATTGGTCCTAATCGGCTCGTAGTAGGTGCGCATTATGGTTTGCGCGACTGGCTGGCTCAACGCGTTACTGCAATTGTAATGGCTGCCTACACCGTCATTTTGTTAGTTTTGTTTTTGACGGGTAATGATTTTAGTTATGAAGGATGGGCGGGAATTTTTGCTCATCAATGGTTTAAGCTGGCAACATTTACTGTGTTTATCGCTTTGTTTTATCACGCATGGGTTGGTATGCGCAATGTATGGATGGATTATGTCACGCATAGTGTTGCTTTGCGTCTTGTGTTTCAAGTTGCCACTATTCTGTGGCTAGTTGCTTGTGTCGGATATACGGCACAGATTTTGTGGAGAGTATAAACGTGGCAGCAATTAAACCCGCAATCCCATCCCGTCGCTTTGATGCGGTGATCGTTGGCGCAGGTGGCTCAGGCATGCGTGCTTCTCTGCAACTGGCAGAGGCTGGCCTGAACGTCGCTGTTTTGTCTAAAGTATTTCCTACCCGTTCGCATACCGTAGCTGCGCAAGGTGGTATCGGTGCTTCGTTGGGTAATATGTCAGAGGATAACTGGTACTGGCATATGTTTGATACCGTCAAAGGCTCTGATTACCTGGGGGATCAGGATGCGATCGAATTCATGTGCCGTGAAGCCCCAAAAGTAGTATATGAATTAGAGCATTTTGGCATGCCATTTGACCGTAATGCGGATGGCACGATTTATCAGCGTCCTTTCGGTGGTCATACTGCGAATTTTGGTGAAAAACCAGTCCAGCGCGCATGTGCTGCGGCAGATCGTACTGGTCATGCGCTTTTGCATACACTGTATCAGCGTAATGTCCGGGCCCGTACGCACTTCTTCGTTGAGTGGATGGCGATAGACCTGATTCGCGATGCGGATGGTGATGTGCTGGGTGTAGTCGCTCTTGAAATGGAAACTGGCGAAGTCATGATGCTGGAAGCGAAGCAAACGATTTTCGCTACCGGTGGTGCTGGCCGTATCTGGGCGGCATCTACCAATGCATTTATCAATACCGGGGACGGTATGGGTATGGCGGCGCGTGCAGGTTTGCCCTTAGAAGATATGGAGTTCTGGCAATTCCATCCAACTGGCGTGGCTGGTGCGGGTGTCCTGATTACTGAGGGTGTGCGAGGCGAGGGCGGTATTCTGGTGAATAGCCAGGGTGAGCGTTTCATGGAGCGTTATGCACCTACACTGAAAGATCTGGCGCCGCGTGACTTCGTTTCCCGTTCTATGGATCAGGAAATCAAAGAAGGTCGTGGTTGCGGCCCGAATAAGGATCACGTCATGCTTGATCTGCGCCATATCGGTGCTGACACAATTCAAAAACGTCTGCCGTCGATTCTGGAAATCGCACACAAATTTGCCAACGTCGATGCGACTAAAGAGCCGATCCCCGTTGTGCCGACAATTCATTATCAGATGGGTGGTATCCCGACCAATATTTACGGTCAGGTAATTGCACCTAAAAACGGTAGCAGCGAAATTGTTAACGGCTTGTATGCAATCGGTGAGTGCGCTTGCGTTTCTGTTCATGGCGCAAACCGTCTTGGTACAAATTCGCTGTTAGATTTGTTGGTGTTTGGTCGTGCGGCGGGTAATCACATCGTTGCAAGCAATTTGAAGACTCGTAGTAACAAGGATTTGCCAGCGGATGCAGCAGATCTGGCGTTGTCTCGCTTGGCTAAGCTGGAAACCAGCACAGGCACTGAACGTGTACAAGACGTTGCAAATGCGATCCGTAAGACGATGCAATATCACTGCGGCGTATTCCGTACTGATGAATTGCTGCAAGAAGGCGTCAAAGAAATTATGGAGCTGGATGAGCGTCGCAAGCATGTTTCGTTCAAAGATAAATCCAAAGTATTTAACACAGCACGTGTAGAAGCCTTGGAGTTGGATAACCTGATCGAAACCGCAAAAGCAACGATTACATCTGCCGCTGCCCGTAAAGAATCTCGTGGTGCGCATGCGCATCGTGACTACGAAAAACGTGATGACGACAATTGGATGAAGCATACTTTGTGGTACTCAGAAGGCAATCGCCTTGACTACAAGCCTGTCAATACCAAGCCGCTGACTGTTGAAACCTTCAAGCCAAAAGCTCGTACATTCTAAAGAGATATCACTATGGCACGTACATTAAAATTTAAAATCTATCGCTATGATCCGGACAAGGATGCCAAGCCTTACATGCAAGATCTGACAGTGGAGTTACAAGATACTGACAAGATGTTGTTGGATGCCCTCCAGCGCATTAAAGCGGATGTGGATGACTCTCTGGCGTTGCGTCGCTCATGCCGTGAAGGTGTCTGCGGCTCGGATGCGATGAATATCAATGGCAAAAACGGTTTGGCTTGCACCACAAACTTAAATGAGTTGAGTGAGCCTATCGTTTTGCGTCCTTTGCCAGGTTTGCCGGTCATTCGTGATCTGATAGTGGACATGACGCAGTTCTTCAAGCAATACAATTCCATCAAGCCTTACCTGATGAATGAGTCTATTCCTCCAGAAAAAGAACGTCTGCAAACACCGGCAGAACGTGAAGAACTGGACGGTTTGTACGAATGTATTCTCTGTGCATGCTGCTCGACATCTTGTCCTTCATTCTGGTGGAATCCGGACAAATTTGTAGGCCCGGCAGGTCTGTTGCAAGCCTATCGTTTTATTGCGGATTCGCGTGATGAGGCAACTAGCGAGCGCCTGGATAATCTGGAAGATCCATATCGCTTATTCCGCTGCCACACGATCATGAATTGCGTTGATGTTTGTCCAAAAGGTCTGAATCCAACCAGAGCTATCGGCAAAATCAAGGAATTAATGGTTCGCCGCGCAGTTTAGTGAAGAGTGCGGTCTGTTTGCAGCGCAAGCTGATCTAACTGACCGCTCTTATTTCATGCCATTTTCTTGAATGCCAAAAAATATATTCATGAGAATGGCATGAAATATGAAAATAAGTATTGAAAGTATTTATGTCTGAGTCAAAAGTTGATACCCACCAAAGCGATCCGGTCAAGCGAGCGAGACTCCGGTGGCGAGCAAGACGTGGATTGCTGGAAAACGATTTGATATTGACTCGTTTTCTGGATGGTCATGAAACGTCCTTGAGCGATGATGAGGTCGACGCCTTCAGCAGGTTGATGGAGTTGCCGGACAATACTTTGATGGATCTGATTCTGGCGAAAAAGCAACCAGACGCCGAAGTTGACCTGCCACATGTGCATGCCTTATTGGCTCGCTTGCAAATAGCCTGAAACAGAAAACGATTTTTCTCTCGCGTTTTTTTGATTAACGACTCACCTCTACATTGAAGGAAGAGCCATGACTAACTCTGAAACAAAAGCAACACTCTCTTTTTCCGATGGTTCCGCATCGTTGGAAATGCCGATTTACAAAGGCTCAGTTGGTCCAGATGTCATCGACATTCGCAAGTTATATGGTGCAACAGGTATGTTCACCTACGATCCTGGCTTTATGTCTACTGCTGCTTGCAACTCTTCGATCACTTATATCGATGGCGACAAAGGCGAATTGCTGTATCGCGGTTACCCGATCGAACAGCTGGCAGTTAATGGTGGCGACTTCCTGGAAACTTGCTATTTGTTGTTGAATGGTGAATTGCCAAATGCGACGCAAAAAACTGAATTCGTTGACACGGTGACTAAGCACACGATGGTTCACGAACAGATGCAATTTTTCTTCCGCGGCTTCCGTCGCGATGCGCATCCAATGTCAGTACTGGTCGGTACAGTAGGCGCATTAGCATCGTTTTATCACGATTCTCTCGATATTAATGATCCGCATCATCGTGAAGTATCTGCGATTCGTCTGATCGCTAAAATGCCAACGCTGGTCGCCATGGCGTACAAATATTCAATCGGCCAGCCGTTTGTTTATCCACGCAATGATTTGTCATACAGCGCTAACTTTATGCATATGATGTTCTCGACACCATGTGAGCCATATAAAGTCAATGAAGTACTGGTCCGTGCATTGGATCGTATTTTGATTTTGCATGCAGATCACGAGCAAAACGCGTCCACATCAACAGTGCGTCTGGCTGGCTCCTCAGGCGCAAATCCATTCGCTTGTATTGCTGCTGGTATCGCCTGCTTATGGGGTCCTGCTCATGGTGGTGCGAACGAAGCTGCATTGAGCATGCTGGAAGAAATCGGTAGCGTTGACAACATCCCTGAATTTATCGCGCAAGTTAAAGATAAAAACTCTGGTGTTAAATTAATGGGCTTTGGTCATCGTGTTTATAAAAACTACGACCCACGTGCCAAACTGATGCGTGAAACTTGTTATGAAGTATTAAATGAGCTTGGTTTGCAAGATGATCCATTGTTCAAACTCGCTATGGCGTTGGAAAAAATTGCGCTGGAAGATGAATACTTTGTTTCCCGTAAATTGTATCCAAACGTTGATTTCTACTCAGGTATTGTTCAGCGAGCATTAGGTATTCCAACTTCTTTGTTCACAGGTATTTTTGCCCTGGCGCGCACTGTAGGCTGGATCGCTCAGTGGAAAGAAATGATTTCTGATCCAGAGCAAAAAATTGGTCGTCCACGTCAATTATTTGTTGGCTCACCGAAGCGTGATGTCCCGCCGATTGATCAGCGCGGTTAATTGTAAAAAACATGAAAAAAAGCGAGTCTTCAAGACTCGCTTTTTTTTCGTACAATAAATATGCTATGCTTCGCATCGAATGTGAAATTTTAGATGTAATTTCACTTTTAATTCAAAAGCGTTATGTTTTTATAAATGTAAATGACGATTTTGACTTGGAAGTGAGATAGTTTGAAACCAGCCCTTCCCCACAACTTGATGTGCAATCCGCTAACCGGTCAGGCCGTGTCGCGGAAGGTTAGATTAACCCGCTAATCTCGCGAAACGCGAAGAAAGGTGAGCAAGATGATGCAACAATATAACGCCAACTCGTATTTGTTCGGCGGCAATGCGCCGTACGTAGAAGAACTTTACGAAGCGTATCTCAATAATCCCGGTTCAGTCCCTGATAACTGGCGTGCGTATTTCGACGCGATGCAGCACGTTCCTGCTGTCGACGGCTCAAGTAAGCCCGACGTTGCTCATGCACCCGTCATTGCTTCGTTCGCTGAACGTGCTAAACAAGGCCCGATTCGTACAGTCAGCGCAACTGCTGATGCTGAAATGGGGCGCAAGCGCGTTGCCGCTCAGCAATTAATCGCCGCTTATCGTTTCCTCGGTAGTCACTGGGCTAATCTGGATCCTCTGCAACGTCAGGAACGTCCAAGTATTCCAGAGCTGGAGCCAAGTTTTTATGGTTTCACCGATGCCGATATGGATATTCAGTTCAATATCAGTAATACCTATTTTGGACCAGAAACAGCGTCGCTGCGTGACCTCCTGAATTCTTTGCGTGATACCTATTGCCGTTCTATCGGCGCAGAATTCATGTACATCAGTGATCCGACGGAGAAGCGCTGGCTGCAGCAAAAACTCGAATCCATTCGCTCTACACCAGCATTTTCTGCTGAAAAGAAAAAACATATTCTTGATCGCCTGACCGCCGCTGAAGGTTTGGAACGTTATCTACATACTAAATATGTAGGACAAAAACGCTTCTCGCTCGAGGGTGGTGAGAGTTTCATTGCATCGATGGATGAAACCATTCAACGCGCTGGCGAACGAGGCGTAGAAGAAATCGTCATTGGTATGGCGCATCGCGGCCGGCTCAATGTCTTGGTCAATACCTTAGGCAAAATGCCACAAGACTTGTTTGCTGAATTTGAAGGCAAACATGGTGATGATCTACCTGCGGGCGATGTCAAGTATCACCAAGGTTTCTCCTCCGATATTTCAACTCCTGGCGGCCCGGTTCACTTGTCTCTGGCGTTTAATCCATCGCATCTGGAAATTGTTAATCCAGTGGTTGAAGGCTCTGTTAAAGCGCGTATGGAGCGTCGTGGCGACAAAGATGGTTCACAAGTTCTGCCTATTCTCGTGCACGGTGATGCGGCGTTTGCAGGGCAGGGCGTTGTGATGGAAACCCTGAATTTGGCGCAAACACGTGGCTACGGTACTGGTGGTACGATCCATCTCGTGATCAACAATCAGATCGGTTTTACTACATCAGATCCGCGTGATTCACGTTCGACCTTATATTGCTCCGATGTGGTGAAAATGATCGAGGCACCGGTACTGCACGTGAACGCAGATGATCCTGAAGCCGTCGTACTGGCAACGCAGATCGCCTTGGATTACCGTATGGAATTCAAGAAAGACATCGTCGTCGACATCATTTGCTACCGTAAATTGGGCCATAACGAACAAGATACGCCAGCACTGACGCAGCCTCTGATGTACAAAAAAATTGCTCAGCATCCTGGTACGCGCAAAATGTACGCAGACAAACTGGCGGCACAAGGCACGATTGCAGCCGAAGGCGGCGATCAGATGGTGAAAGCCTTCCGTGATGCGATGGATGCCGGTAAGCACACCGTTGATCCTGTTATTTCCAACTTCAAAAACAAGTATGCGGTTGACTGGATTCCATTCCTGAACCGCAAATGGACGGATGCTGCCGATACCGCAGTGCCTGCTTCTGAACTGAAGCGTCTTGCTGAGCGTATTACGACAGTTCCCGAAGGTTTCAAGCCACATAGTCTCGTAGAAAAAGTACTGGGTGACCGCGCAACAATGGGGCGCGGTGAGATGAATCTGGACTGGGGTATGGGCGAGCATCTGGCTTATGCATCTCTGGTTGCGTCTGGCTATGCGATTCGTCTGACTGGTCAAGATGCTGGTCGCGGTACATTTGTGCATCGTCACGCCGTTTTGCATGATCAAAATCGTGAGCGCTGGGATGCTGGCACCTATATCCCTCTGCAAAACATCTCTGACAAACAAGCACCGTTCACCGTCATTGACTCGGTACTGTCGGAAGAAGCCGTACTGGGTTTTGAATATGGTTACTCAACGGCAGAACCAAATACGCTGACGATCTGGGAAGCCCAGTTCGGCGATTTTGCGAATGGTGCTCAAGTGGTGATCGATCAGTTCATTAGCTCCGGCGAAGTGAAGTGGGGTCGTGCATCCGGTCTGGTGTTGATGCTGCCGCATGGTTACGAAGGTCAGGGTCCTGAGCATTCATCTGCTCGTCCTGAGCGTTTCTTGCAATTGTGTGCTGACAATAATATGCAAGTGGTTCAGCCGACCAATGCAGCGCAAATTTTCCATCTGCTGCGTCGTCAGATGATTCGCCAGTTCCGTAAGCCACTGGTCATCATGACACCGAAGTCTTTGTTGCGTAACAAAGATGCAGGGTCTCCTTTGTCCGAACTGGCAAAAGGCAGCTTCCATACGGTCATCGGTGAAGTTGATGAAAAGATTGATGCCAAGAAGGTCAAGCGCGTAATCGCCTGCTCAGGCAAGGTTTATTACGATCTGGTTAACGCTCGTAAAGAACGTGGTCAGACGGATACCGCGATTATTCGTGTGGAACAGTTGTATCCGTTCCCACATAAGAGTTTCTCAGCTGAGCTGAAAAAATTCCCTAATCTGGCTGAATTGATCTGGGCGCAGGATGAGCCGCAAAATCAGGGGCCTTGGTTCCAGATACAGCATAATATTTTTGAGAGTCTGGATGAAGGTCAAAAACTGGCATACGCCGGTCGTCCAGCCAGTGCATCGCCTGCTGTCGGTTACTACGACAAGCACTATGCACAACAAAAAGCATTGCTGGATACGGCATTTTCCAAGCTCAAGGGCTACGTCCTGACCAAATAACACTCAATAGTGAAACGCGGCGCAGCAGAAGCTGTTGCGCCCGATGACTATCCGAAACGGAGAAAAACATGGCAATTATCGAAGTAAAAGTACCGCAATTATCTGAATCAGTCGCTGAAGCAACTTTGCTGACCTGGCATAAAAAAGTAGGGGAACCAGTTGGTCGCGACGAGAATCTGATCGACGTTGAAACTGACAAAGTCGTTCTGGAACTACCTTGTCCAGAAGCCGGTGTTATTACGCAAATCCTCAAAGGTGATGGCAGTACTGTCGTCGCTGGTGAAGTAATCGCGATTCTAGATACAGAAGCATCCGCAGGTGCGGTTGCTCCTGCGGCTCCAGCCGCCGCTGCAACGGTAGCAGTCGATCCGGTTGCAGCAGCGATCAATAATCTCGCCGCAAAATCTGCAGCAGGTGTTGCGATGCCAGCAGCAGCGAAAATTTTGGCAGAAAATAATTTATCAGCCAGCGCTGTAGATGGTACCGGTAAAGACGGTCGTGTCACGAAAGGTGATGCACTGGCAGCAGTCGCTAAGCCAGCAGCACCAGCAGTTGCTCCGCTTGCAGCGCCTGCCGCAAGCAAACCAGCCTTGCAGCAAGTTGCTGCACCCGCTGCGATGAATCTCGGTGACCGCCCTGAAGAACGTGTGCCGATGAGCCGTCTGCGCGCGCGTATTGCCGAACGTCTGGTGCAATCACAATCGACTAACGCCATTTTGACAACTTTCAACGAAGTCAATATGCAGCCAGTGATTGACCTGCGTAACAAGTATAAAGATAAGTTCGAAAAAGAACACGGTGTCAAACTCGGCTTCATGTCTTTCTTCGTTAAGGCTGCTGTTGCGGCATTGAAAAAATACCCTATCATCAACGCATCTGTAGATGGCAACGATATTGTGTATCACGGTTACTTCGATATCGGTATCGCCGTTGGTTCTCCGCGTGGTCTGGTAGTGCCTATTCTGCGTAATGCTGACCAGATGTCGATTGCCGATATTGAGAAGAAAATCGGCGAGTTCGGCGCCAAAGCCAAAGACGGTAAATTGACTCTGGATGATCTGACTGGCGGTACGTTCTCGATCTCTAACGGTGGTACTTTTGGCTCTATGCTGTCTACGCCTATTATCAATCCGCCGCAGTCTGCTATTTTGGGTGTGCATGCAACGAAAGACCGTGCTGTCGTTGAAAACGGTCAGGTTGTTGTGCGTCCGATGAACTATCTGGCGATGTCCTACGATCACCGTATCATCGATGGTCGCGAAGCAGTATTAGGCCTGGTAGCTATGAAGGAAGCACTGGAAGACCCAGCTCGTCTGTTATTGGATCTGTAACATGAACCTCGCTGACGAAATCAAACGTCTGCATGAACTGCACCAGTCGGGCGCACTGACTGATGCAGAATTCTCGCAAGCCAAAGCCAAGTTGTTGGAAAGCCTGAATACAGCAAATGGCACCAATGCATCAGCTGGTGCTGGTTCATCCGGTAATAATTTTACTGATACGGACAAAGCATATATTCCCCTCAATCAGTTCCGGCGCTCAAAGTCGGATCAATGGCTAGGTGGTATCTGCGGTGGCTTAGGTAAATTTACAGGTTTGGAATCCTGGATCTGGCGTTTGGTATTTGTCTTGTTTTCTTTTTATTTTGGCTCTGGCCTGGTCGCTTATCTGCTTGCGTGGATTTTCGTGCCGGAAGAAGAATGAGTTGAAAGAAACAATGCAGCAAGGTAGTAACAGAATAAGAACAGAACAAAAACTGAGCAGATCACATTAGGAAATATTCATGAGTAAACAATTTGATGTCGTCGTGATCGGCGGCGGTCCTGGCGGTTATATTGCGGCAATTCGTGCGGCGCAACTGGGTTTTTCCACAGCTTGTATTGATGCCTGGACCAATGAAAAAGGCGGCCCGGCACCGGGTGGTACTTGCACTAACGTCGGCTGTATTCCATCTAAAGCACTGCTCCAATCGTCCGAGCATTACGAGCATGCAGGTCACTCTTTTGCTGATCATGGCATTGAAGTTAAAGGCCTGGGTCTGGATGTGGGGAAGATGTTAGGTCGCAAAAATACCATCGTGAAGCAAAACAACGACGGTATCTTGTTTTTGTTTAAAAAGAACAAAGTGACTTTCTTCCATGGTCATGGCTCTTTCGTGAAGGCTGATGCCGCCGGTTACGAAATTAAAGTCGCAGGCAAAACCGAAGAAACTATTGTCGGCAAGCATATCGTTATTGCGACAGGCTCGAACGCACGTGCTTTGCCAGGTGCTGCTTTTGACGAAGCTACTATTTTGTCAAACGAAGGTGCATTGAATATCGCTGAAGTGCCGAAGAAACTTGGTGTCATCGGCGCCGGTGTGATCGGTCTCGAAATGGGTAGCGTCTGGCGTCGCCTTGGTGCCGAAGTCACGGTACTCGAAGCTTTGCCGACCTTCCTCGGTGCGGTAGATGAGCAAATCGCAAAAGAAGCGCACAAACTGTTTGTTAAGCAAGGTTTGTTGATCAATCTGGGCGTCAAAATCGGCGAGATCGTCAACGCCGGTAATGAAGTGACAGTCAATTATGCCGACGACAAGGGCGTTGAGCACAAAGCCGTCTTCGACAAGCTGATCATCTCGATTGGACGCACACCGAACACCAATGGCTTGAATGCAGATGGTGTTGGCCTGAAGCTGGATGAGCGTGGTTTTATCGCTGTTGATGGTGATTGCAAAACTAACTTGCCTAATGTTTGGGCGGTCGGTGACGTCGTACGCGGTCCCATGCTGGCGCACAAGGCCGAAGAAGAGGGTGTTGCTGTTGCTGAACGTATTGCTGGTCAGCATGGCCACGTCAACTTCAATACGATCCCTTGGGTTATTTATACCTCTCCGGAAATCGCCTGGGTTGGCCGCACTGAACAGCAATTGAAGGCAGATGGTGTTGCCTACAAGGCAGGCACTTTCCCGTTCATGGCGAATGGCCGTGCCCGTGCATTAGGTGATACGTCCGGTATGGTGAAGTTCCTGGCGGATGCAACGACAGACGAAATTCTTGGTGTTCATATCGTTGGACCTATGGCGTCAGAACTCATTGCTGAGGCGGTTGTTGCGATGGAATTCCGTGCATCGGCAGAAGATATTGCGCGTATTTGCCACGCTCATCCATCCTTGTCGGAAGCGACGAAAGAAGCAGCGTTAGCCGTAGATAAGCGCTCGTTAAATTTTTAATATTTTTAACGTGTTGTAACGCGCTTTTCATGCCTTACTTCCGCAGTTAGTTTGTATTATTCTGCGATTCAAGCGCCGCTGACGGGACCATCCTGTCAGCGGCGTGTTCATATTGGTTACAGCGACGGTAGAGAATGAATGTTCTAGAGTTTTATCAAGATGCACTGAGTCGCCGGGGGTTTCAATCCGACGAGGCACAGCAGCGGGCAGTCGATCGTCTGCAGCAAGCCTACGATGAATGGGTGGAATATAAATCCAAGCGTGCCAATAAGTTGACCAGGCTGATCACGCGCCCGGATGTGCCGCGTGGCGTGTATATGTGGGGTGGCGTGGGGCGGGGCAAGTCGTTTTTGATGGATAGTTTCTATTCCGTTGTGCCTGTCGTGCGTAAGACCCGGCTACATTTTCATGAGTTCATGCGCGCCGTTCACCGGCAGCTGGATGAACTGAAAGGCGTTGCAGATCCGCTGGATGAAGTTGCCCGCAGGATTTCCAAGAAATATCGTCTGATCTGTTTCGATGAGTTTCATGTGTCTGACGTAGCGGACGCCATGCTCTTGTATAACCTGCTTAAAGCCTTATTTGATAATGGCGTGTCATTCGTCATGACCTCAAATTACCAGCCGGATACCTTATATCCTGACGGATTGCACCGCGACCGTATGTTGCCTACCATCGCCTTGCTCAAAGAGCGTCTGGACGTGTTGAATGTCGATTCGGGTAATGATTATCGCAAGAGAGCGCTGGAACAGGTTCAGGCTTACCTGACACCGCTCAACGCAGCGACTGATCAGGCATTGCGTACCGCGTTCGCCAAAATCGCTGAAGCGGTTGATGAGGATGTGCGCGTGAATATCGAAGGGCGTGATATTAAAGCATTGCGTCGTGCCGGCAGTGCGGTCTGGTTTGACTTTACTACTTTGTGCGGTGGTCCGCGTTCGCAAAATGATTATCTCGAAATCGCCAGCCGCTTTCATACCGTCATTCTCTCGTCGATTCCACGGATGTCTGCAGCGATGTCGTCTGAAGCGCGTCGTTTTACCTGGCTGATCGACGTATTTTATGACAATAAAGTGAAGTTAATCATGTCCGCAGAAGTTGCGCCTGAGGAGCTATATACTCAGGGTACTTTGTCGAATGAATTTCATCGCACCGTTTCACGCATTATCGAAATGCAGTCCAAAGAATATATGGATGCCGATCAGCGACATACCGCTGACGCAATTGCCTGATCGCTGCTTAAGCGTCTTACGGACCGAGCTTGCCAAAGTTGTTTATCAAATCATGAAAGTATTTTTTATGGCGGTTATGTTTTTTTCCGGCTATGCTCGCAGGACGGCGCTGTCTTGCGTGGTGATCCTTGCAGCTTTGTTGAGTGTTAGCGTGCAAGCGCAGTCTCCTGGGCACTCTGCGCAACAGTCTATTGGTATATCGCTTGAGGATTTGTCCGCTCAGATTACTAAGCTGGATTTGCGTTATGCGCCGACCACAATACAAAGTGTGTTTCTCGCTGAGACGGCGCTAGATGAGGTGCAGCCTTTGCAGAAACAATTGCAAAGTTGGTTTCTGGTCGCTGAACGGGCATGTTACGAACATTTTTTTGTGAATGCCTGTCTGGATGATGCAAAGCTGATGCGACGTAAGCACAATGTGATTTTGCAGCGTGTGTCGATAGAGGCAAAAGCGTTTTTGCGTAAAGATCATATTGAACATCTGGATAATGAGTTAAAACTCAAAAACACTCAATAATTACTGTGAATAGGGGAGTATAGGCAAATATAGTGCCAATTCCGCACTATTCATAAGGTGTTCTAAATATACTTCGCCTGAGTATCTTATATTGCCTGTAAACGTTTCAATGCGGCATGCAAGGTGTTTTCTTGCTTTGCAAAGCAAAAGCGAACGATCCTTGATTCTTTGCCGTGCTGGTAAAACGCCGACACCGGAATCGCCGCGACACCCACCTCACTCGTCAGCCAGCGCGCGAAATGCAGCTCTGATTGCTCCGATACAGCGGAGTAATCAACGCATTGAAAGTAAGTGCCTTGCGCGGGCAAGAGTTTGAAACGCGAATTCATTAAACCATCTCTGAACAAGTCCCGTTTTTGCTGGTAAAACGCGGGCAATTCTACATAGGGTGAGGGATTCGCCAGAAAATGTGCCAACCCGACTTGCATTGGCGTGTTGACGGTAAAAACATTGAACTGATGCACTTTGCGAAACTCGCGCATCAAGGCTTCTGGCGCGGCAACATAGCCGACTTTCCAGCCTGTTACATGATAGGTCTTGCCAAAACTGGAGATAATGAAACTGCGTTCGGCAAGTTCTTCATGGCGGCATAAAGACTCATGGCGTACGCCATCAAACACCATATGTTCATACACTTCATCCGAGGCGATCAGGATTTTGGTATCACGGACGATCGCGCTCAATGCCTGGATATCCGCCGGATTCAACACAGACCCTGTAGGATTGTGCGGTGAGTTCAGCATGAGCAAGCGAGTTTTCGCTGTCATGCTGGTTTTCACTTTGTCCCACGGAATCTGATAACCCTCAGGTCCCAGCTCCATCGATACCAGCACTGGCACGCCGCCTGCCAGGCGTATTGAAGGCACATAGCTGTCATAGGCAGGTTCAATCACGATGACTTCATCACCCGGATGTACGCAAGCCAGTAATATCGTCAAAATCCCCTGCGTTGCCCCCGCTGTTACCGTGATTTCGCTCTCAGTATCGTATGCGCGGCCATACAGGGCCTTGATCTTGCGGGCGATTTCAGCCCGAAAGACAGGAATACCCGCCATGGGTGGATATTGATTATGCCCATCCAGCATCGCCTTACTGACAGCGTCAATCAGAGAAGGATCACAATCAAAGTCAGGAAACCCCTGACCTAGATTGACCGCTTTCTTCTCTGCTGCCAGAGCGGACATGACAGAAAAAATCGTCGTACTAACCTCTGGCAATTTCGATACAGGCACAAAAGCAGCAGAAGATGCAGTAAGGGATGAAGTCATCTGGTAGATTAAAAGAGGTAATCGCCGTATGTGTTGCTATGTATGCGTTTGTATAGTGAAAACTTAACTGGAAGCTTATTTTGTACCAAATAAACGATCACCAGCGTCACCCAGTCCCGGTACGATATAGCCATGATCATTCAGGCATTGATCAACCGATGCCGTGACGATAGGTACATCTGGATGGGCGGCCTGCATGACTTTGATACCTTCCGGAGCTGCCAGCAGGCAGACGAACTTAATAGTCGTCGCGCCGCTTTTTTTGATGCGGTCGATGGCAGCAATTGCGGAGTTACCTGTTGCCAGCATAGGGTCGACGACGATGACCAGTCGGTCTGCGATGTCTTCCGGTACTTTAAAGTAATACTCGACTGGTTCCAGTGTAGCCGGATCGCGGTAAAGACCGATATGGCCTACACGCGCTGCAGGTAAAAGGTCCAGCATGCCGTCCAGAATGCCATTGCCAGCGCGCAATACTGAGATGACGCACAGCTTCTTACCACTGATTGTCGGCGCTTCAATCGTCGCCATCGGCGTTTCAATCGTCACGCTCTCCAGTGGTAGGTCGCGAGTAACTTCATATGCCAGCATCTGGCTGATTTCGCGCAACAAGCGGCGGAAATTGTCCGTCGTCGTGTCTTTGCTGCGCATAAGTGTAAGTTTGTGTTGCATCAGAGGGTGTCTGATTTCGGTCACGTAGTCTGACAAGATAATTCTCCGTAAATTGGGTGTTCAGTCTGTGTTCAAAATGAACCAGCCGCTATTTTACGTCCACGAGCCATTTATGTGAGCCAAGCTGGCAATTCTTTTTCAGGCAGATAGAACCAAAAAAATAGCCGGGATCGTATTCACAGCATTGCTGACATGCGGAGTACAGACTGCTTGAGCAAATCTTGCCAATATAAATTTGGGTCAATGTCTGCCATTTTTCGGTGACCTGATGATCCGCTAATAATGGAATTAGACTAGTTTTCCAGTTCTGCTCCCTCAATTGTTTGCAAATGATTCAGTGATAATCCATGTTCAGAAGTTCCGGCGAGCCGCCGCACTCAGCGCAGTTCGCAGTCGGCCATCAGGAACGGTTATCAAATCAGGAGCAGGATATGGATGCGAATCAAACATTGTTAAACAGATTATCCCTGGGCTTAGTGCCTATGGACGCTGGTCAACGGGATGATTTTCACACTTCTGACGAGGCGCTGGAATCGAATTCCCGCATCGACGTCAAAGGTATCCGGCAGGCGATTGCCCGTGTTGAGGCTGAGGCTCGAGCAACTGTCGCTGCCGAGACACGGCTGCACGCAGAAGCCCGCGCCCGTGAATTGGCAGAAGCGCGGGCGGAAGCCGAAGCAGAGGCCGCCAATCTTGCTCAGCAAAAAGTCAAGCTAGAAGAACACGCCATAGCCGGCACCCATGCACGTCTGATGGCTGAGCGTCAGGCGCGTGCCGCCAGTCAAGCCAGAATCGCCGCCGTCAACCAGGAAACACAGGATTTGCAAGAACGCGCCCGACTAGAAACATTGGCACGTGAGCAGGCAGAAAAGCGCTCTAAACTTGAGCTCGAAGCTAAACAAAGGGCAGCTGAGCAACTCCAGGCTGATACCGAGATCAATGCCAAAGCAAAAACTGCGGCAGAGAGACTAGCGAAAGAAACTCAAAACGCACGTAATTGGGCCGCAGAACGTTTTGCGGCGTCCCAGTCGGCCAAAAACGAAGCCGAAGAGCGCGCCCGTGCAGATGCTCGTATCACTGAGCTAGCCAGAGAACGTGAGCGTCGTGATAAAGATGCGCGTGAAACGACTGAAATGCTGGCTAAGGTGCGCAGCGAAGCGCTCAAAGTTAGCAAAGAGCGTGACCAGGCAGAAGCAATGGCATTGGAGTTTGCGATCAATCGCGCCCCGGCTGAAGTTCGTGCCCGCGAAGACGCCTTAGCGCGTGTCGCGGTTGAGCAAGAACATGAAGCAATCGCTCAGGCGCGTGCCGAATCCGATCGCCGCGCTGCGGCCGCAATCCAACTCCGTATGCAATCGGAGCTGGAATTACGCAATGCCTCTGCCAGGCGCGAACAATCTGAAGTCGTCGCCGCTGCTACCGCACAAGCGCGTCGCGACGCAGAAGAGCGCATACAGCGCGTTACCGAACAACGTATCCAGACCGAAAAAGAGCTACAAACCCAGGCGCTGATTCGTATTGAAGTCGAGCAACAAGCCGATGCCGAAACCCGCACTAGGCTAGAGGCAGAAGCCGGTGCAGCGGAGCAGGCCAAGCAACGACGCATCGCAGAACAACATGCAGCGAAAGTCGCCCAGCAGCGCGCTCAGGAAGAGCAGCGTGCCATGATGCTGGCCAAAGAGCGCAGTCTGATCGATCAACAGGCAGAGCAAATCGCCAGAGAGCAGGCCGATTCAGAACAACAGGCTTTGAAGGCATCGACATATAAAGCCGTCGAGTTGAAGAAAGCCAATATTGCCTCTGCCATCAAAGCACGCAACGCAATGGAGTTGGCAAAAACGGAAAAAATGCGTGCAGACGCAGAAGAAAAAGCCGCTCAGGCCTTGCAGGAAAAGCTAATTCTCGAACAGCAAAAAATAGATGAGGCACATGCCCGGGCGAAGGCCGAACAAACGCATGCAGAAATTTTACGCATGCAAAAACAGGCAGAGCAGGTCGCACGGATCGCACATGAAACCAGTTGTCAGGCAGAGAAATTGACCTTGGAGAAAACCATGGAACAAGTCGAATTGCAACAGCAACTGGCTGCCGCCCATGTGCAGAAAGAACAAAAAGCTAGTGAGCTTCTGGTTGTGCAGCAACAGCGTACACAAGACGAAATCAAAGCGCTTGATGTGGTACAGGAAAAGCTTCTGGTTGAGCGCAAGCGTGCGACTGCCGTGCAAGAAGTATTAAAGCTGACGCAAGAAAAACTGGTGATTGAACAAGTCGCGCAAATAGAAACCGAGTCACGCTTGCGTGCTGAGCAAGAAGCAAAAGAAATCGCTCAGGCCAAAGAACAATCTGAGCGTGAGCAGCGATTGGCGCTGGAAGCGGCAGCTACGGCAGAAAAGCACGCCTTGGAGCAAACCCGCGTGCAAACCGAAATGCAACGCAAAGCAGCGAAAATGGCGTTAGTAAAAACCCGTCAAGTAGTTGAAATGACCAAGCTTGAGCAAGTACGCTTTGAAGCGGAGCGTGATGCTGCGTTGGCAGCGCAAGACAAGCTTGAGGCTGAAAAGCAAGTCGCCGAAGCCGCGCTGGCAAGTGCTCAGGCAGACCGTGAACACACGGCTTTGCTGGAAGCGCGTCATCAGCAAGAAGTCGAGGCGCGCGAGGCACGTCAGCGTCTGATTCAGGCGGAGCAGGTACGCCTCGAAAAAATCACTGAACATGCCGAATTACAAAAACAAACTGCCGCCGCTGCACAGCTCAAAGTCAGTGAACTGCTGGAGTTGCAAAAAACCTTAAAGCAACGTGCCGAATCCGAACAAAAAGCGCTCGATGCGGTTCAGCAAAAACTGCTCGCGGAAAAGCAATTATTGGCAGAAATAGACGCGAAAATTGAGCTGGAGCGCGAACAAGAAGCAGCGCATCTGGCGCGGTTAGATGTCGAAAAGCAAGTTCGCTTGTCGGTAGAAATCAAGTCTAAGGCCGAACAAGAAGCACTGATGCAAGCACAGGCAACAGCCGCAGCAGAGCAAGAGGCTGCCATTGCCGCTGAGGCACGTGCGATGGCGGCAATTCAATTGACACGGTTGGAAAAAGAAAAAACGCAATCGCAACAAAGTGTATTGGCGGCATTGCAAGACAAACTTGCTCTCGAAGAGAAAAAAGTGTTTGCACTGAAAGAAGAAAATCAGTCACAGCAAGAACGTCTGGCCGCCGAAAAATTAGCGTCCGATGCAGCAATCGCGAGAGCGGATGCTGAGAAGCAAGCCAGCATCCTTGCTCAGGCTCGTGCCGCACTTGAACAGAAAGCCAATGCCGCAGCCGAAGCGGATGTAAAAGCACAAAAAGAATTGCATGAGCAAGTAAAAATCTATGCTGATACGAAGCATAAGGCCCATCAGCTAACTGTCGAAAAAACGCATAAATTAGCTGACCTCGCTCTGGCTGCTCGTCAGCGAGTTGACACTGAGGAGGCGTTATTAGCTGCTACTGAGGCGAAATTGCTTGCGGAGCAGAATGCGTCGGAACAAACCAAGATTAGATTGCTCGCAGAGCAGGCATTGGCACAATTTGCAGAGGCGCATCTGCAAGTGGAAACAACGGCAAGAGAAGCTGCTGTTGCGACTTTGCGGACTAGTGAATTACTGTATCAGGAGCTTGCTGCGCAAGCTGATGCTGAAGTATTACTGCATCAACTGGCGGAAAAAAATCTGGTCGAGCAACAAGCCTTGTCTGACTTAATCGCAGAACGCAATACGACAGAGATCGCTTTGCAGTCAGCAATACAGGAACGGGTAGATACCGAAACTCGTGCCCTGGTTGCAGCGGAAACACGTCAGCAAACAGAGCAAGAAAAACAAACGTTGGCGCAGTCGCGCTTACAAGCCGAGCAAGAAGCTATCGCCAGTATTGAAGCGTTTAATGCCGAGGAAAAAAACTGGCTGGAAAATTCGATAGAAGAGTCTCTTGTTAAACGTCAGGCTGCCGCTGCTTTAGAAGAAAGAAGCCAGTTGTTGTTGGCCTCTGCAGCAGCAGAGCGCGAGCGTCTCAATGCAGAGCAAGAACTGGCAGTGCAATTACAGGCAAAACTCGATGCGGAAACGATTGCACAGCAGCAAGTGATGGAGCGTTTGCAGGCGGAACAGGAGTTTGCTCAAGTCGCTCAGCAACGCGCTGAGCAAGAGACAATGACAAATCTTTATGCCCAAGAATTGCTAAGCGCAGAAAATGCTTTGTTCGTAGCCTCAACTCAGCATACCGAGGCAACACAGGCGGCACTTGTCGCTACCGAGAATAAAGTTCGTGAAGCAAGCGAACTGGCTCGCTTAGAGAATGAAAAAGCGGCATCAGAACTACAGCTCGTCAGCGTCCTTCAGCAAAAACGTGTCGCGGAACAATTAATTGCGGATCAGGCAGCACAGCGCTTGCAAGCTGAACATGACTATCTTGCCGTGTGCCAGCGCAAGGCACAGGCTGAGCAGGATGCACGTGAAGCTGCGCAGGCAAAATATGTGGCAGAGCAAGAAGCGCTGGTCCTGGCACAACAGTATGCACAGACGCAGGCCCAGCATGCGGCAATGGCACAAGCGCATGCTGATGAACTTCTGACCTTGCAACATAATGAGTTACAGGCCGCTGAACTGGCTCAGAAAAATCTCATTGCAGTGCAAGAGCAGAATCAATTACATGCTGAAGCAATCCGGACTAACGAGCTGGCTCTGGAAGCGATCGAACAAAAAATGGCGTTTGAAAAACAGTTGCTTAGTGAATCCGAGCAGCGTATGCAGGCAGAGCAAGAGTTATGTCTACAAAGTCAGCGTCGTATGGAGGCAGAACAAGCCGCCATCCTTGCTGCGCAAGAAAAGCTCTTACTAGAAGCTCAATTGACCCAAGCTGCGGAACAAGTGATGCAGGCGCGCGCGCTAGTTGAGCAAGAACTGGGCAAGCAAGAGCAACTGCAGGCCGAACTGCTCGCTGCTGATCAAGAACGCCTGCAAGCGCAGCAAGCGATTAACGACACATTAGAAAATCAGAGAGCCGTTGATGAAGAATTGCATCAACAAGTCTTGCAACGTATCGCTCATGAGCAACGAGTGCATGAGTTATTGCAAGAGAAATTGATGGCTGAGACTAAAGCAGCCGCGATGGCAGACGCTGCCAAAGTGGAGGCGGAAGAAGCTTTAGAGCTGGTGCAGCATCAGTGTGAAATATCCTTGATACAAATGCAGAACGATCAGATCGCTAAACAGCAAAAAGCGGAAGATTTACGTTTGCAGTTAGAGCAAGAACATGTGCATGCAGCTACGGTCGCCAATGAATTAATTCATCGTCTGTCAAAAAATCAGGCGCAAAGTGCGGTCTGGCGTGAACGTGCACAGGAGATGTTGGCGCTGGCACCTGTCGCAATAGAGATTCCCATGAATTTCAATGAGTTTCAACAGGCTGCATTGCCAGGTTTTCGTTTGCGTACATCTGTTCTTGCAGGCGTCTTAGCTTTTGCCGGTGTTGCAACTGCCGCAGCCTGGGGTAGTTTAAGTTTTCAACAGACTTCGCATGCAGCAGGACTAGAGATCAATAAGCCTGTAACGACATCCCTCAGCGTTTATTCGCCTCAGGTAAGCCCTGCCATGGCAGGTGGTCAATTACGCTTATCTTATGAGTTGGGCACCTCGAATGACGCGAACAAAAAATAAAATCGAAGGCGTGAATCCAAAAATAAATAAACTTATTTAAATAGATTATTTATTTAAACGAATCTATTTAATTGGAACATGATGGTGCTAAAGCGAACGCTTTAGCACCATTTTTTTGCGTGCTTAGTTCTGTTGTATATCTGATATATCTGAGATATCTGAAATCTCTCAATGGTATGTATTTTCAGATGGATATATGCATTTTTGAGATTATCTTAGCTTGAGGGGAGGGCGATCAGGATGACGAAACCACCCTTGGCGTGATTCGAGATACGCAGGCGACCCCCATGACGTTTAATGATCTTCTCAACAATTGCAAGACCCAAACCAGAACCATTGGCCTGGCTGCGTGACGTATCCGCTCGGGTGAAAGGCCGCATTAAGCGTGAGATGTCTTCATTCTCCACACCGACTCCATAGTCACGCAAATTGATGTAAAGGCCTTGTTTTTTTTCTTTATTTTTGTAGGTGCACTGAAGGTCTATTTTGACAATATCTGTACCAGGTGTTTTGCCATAACGACGGGCGTTTTCAATCAGATTGTGGAACACTCGCTTCAGCTCGACAGCGTTACCCGATATATGGATATCAGCGGTAATCGCCGAGCGAATCTGTACGTCGTGTAGCCGCGAGGATTCTTCTACGACACGTCCCAGCAGCTCACTCAGATTGATCGTGTCAAAAGTTACTGTAGCCAGGGGTTTAGCATAATCTAGGAATTGACCAATAATGTCATCCATCTGGCCAAGATCACTTTGCATGCCTTGGCGCGAATCATCAGATAAAGAAGCCATTTCTACTTCAAGCTGCATTCGGGCTAACGGGGTTCTGAGGTCATGTGAGATACCTGCCAGAATGATGGCACGGTCAGACTCGATACGCTCCAGATCCTCGACCATCCGGTTGAAACTGTTATTTGTCTCCTTGATTTCCTTTGGGCCTTTTTCAGGGAGAGGCTGCGGGATTTTGCCTTTTGCGAGCATGCGCGCCGCATTACTGATACGTGCAAGTGGGTCGTTAATCAATTTTGAGATAATTGCTGCGCCGATGAGCGTAAGGAATAAGGTGACTGCCGCCCATCCTAATACTTGTATTCCCGTCGTTTGTTCAATCCGCTCCTGATCAAGGCGCAACCAGTATTGATCTTCGTCGATGTCGAAACTGATCCAGAAGCCATCAACGTCATTCATGTTTTTTGCAAAACGCGTTGCTTTACCTAATTTTCGCTGAATCGCCACACGTAATTCTTCAAATGCCGGCGTCGCGTCCTGCTCTTCAATATCGTCAGTGTCTTCTAGTAAATACACACGGATGCCGTCATTGCTCGCAAGATCGAATAATAATTCGCGTCGTTTATCTGGTGCCGAATGGGTTAGGGCGGCACGAGTGATTGTGACGATAGAAACGACTTGTGCGGCAATTTGCTGTGTGCGGGGCGCACGTTCAACCATGCGAAAGCTGGCGAACCAAGTGGCCATGCTACCCATCACCAGGATAGCAAGGAGGAAAAATGTGCGCCAGAAAAGGCCACTTCTCAACCATTCAAAATTGTTCAGATAAGAGCGCATTGAATGGTGAGGTAGTGGAAATATAGTAATAATAGTAGGGAGAAAAAACTACATCGTGGCAGCCTGCATGGTCAAATTAGATATATCGGTTGCAGACCCATATGACAGCGTTTGATTTAGCGGGATTGCCCATCTGGAATAAAGACATAACCCAGTCCCCAGACCGTTTGAATGTACAAAGGATTTGACGGATCTGGTTCAATCAGTTTGCGCAAACGCGAGATTTGTACGTCTAAGCTACGGTCAAAGACTTCATATTCACGGCCACGGGCGAGTTCCATCAATTTTTCACGAGATAGAGGTTGTCTAGCATGGCGCGCAAATACTTTTAAGACAGAAAATTCGCCAGTAGTGAGTCCAATGTTTTCTTGATTTTTCTTCAAGGTACGGGTTGCAAGATCCAGGACGAAGTCGCCGAACTCGAATGTCTGCGGGCCTTCTGATGGTGCTCCCGGCAGTTCATCTGGGGCTTTGCGACGCAATACGGCATTGATACGGGCAACTAATTCACGAGGGCTGAATGGTTTTGGTAAGTAATCATCCGCACCCATTTCCAGCCCAATGATACGATCAACCTCTTCACCTTTCGCCGTGAGCATAATGATCGGCGTCTGATCTCCGGCACCGCGCAGTCGACGGCAAATTGCCAGTCCATCCTCCCCGGGTAGCATCAGATCGAGCACTAATAGGTCATAGCGTTCTCTTATCCAGAGTTTGTTCATCGCCTGTGCATTTTCGGCACTGACAACATTGAATCCCTGTTCGGTCAGGTAACGGCGTAACAAATCCCGTAATCGCACATCGTCATCAACGACTAAAATTTTCGCTTTGTTGCCATTGCTATTGAGGGAATCAGAAGAGGAATTTATAGTATTCATGCTCGTATGTTACCGTCAGAAATGGGGTTGATTGGTAAAAATTGTTAATGGATTACAAACTGTTACAGACTTTACTGAATTGCTGCGTAGTGTGGATATAACACCGCATAAACTCAATTCAAGTAATTAATTAGCTGC
Source organism: Undibacterium sp. Xuan67W (assembly GCF_049340165.1). Classification (NCBI taxonomy): domain Bacteria; kingdom Pseudomonadati; phylum Pseudomonadota; class Betaproteobacteria; order Burkholderiales; family Oxalobacteraceae; genus Undibacterium; species Undibacterium sp. Xuan67W. The sequence continues at coordinate 25,818 of NZ_JBMPPN010000001.1, read as the reverse complement.
TCATCGATAAATTTAGGCTTAGAATTTCGCTTGAATCATAACTTACTAAATGAATTGCCTGAAAGAGTGGCTCCAATTTTTTTGACTACCTTGTTTTTATAAATCTGATGAATATATCGTACTTACGTTATTCCGTACTTGTGCTGACGCTGATGTCCGCTGGGTCGGCTTGCGCGGAGTCGGGCCGAATCAGTAATTTTTTTGGTTTTGGAAAAGCACAGGTGAACTCTCGTCAGGCAGAGCGCAAAGAACAAAAAATGCTCCAGCAAGAGCGAAAAATGAACCGTCAGTTCGATAAGGATGGTGCCGAGCATGAGAGCGTTGAGGTGAAGAAAAACGCTGAACGCTCTGCAGATAAATCAGACGCGGCTCAAAAGCGTAGCCGCATGACCTTGGATGAACGCCGCGCGCTCCGGCGTCAGATTCAAGATGCAGGGCATGATATTTATGTCCCTTCGAAATAAGCACCAAAGAAGCACAAATTAAAATTGTTAACCTGCGTCGCTCATTAATTATTGTCTAACGTAATTGTCTAGAGCAATTTTTATCGACGATGTTGCTTCATAATTTTTTGCTGCTCTCGCTGCCAGTCACGTTCTTTCTCGGTATCGCGCTTGTCGTGCTGTTTCTTGCCTTTTGCCAGACCAATCTGGCATTTCACCCGCCCATTGGTGTAGTGCATATTCAATGGCACCAGGGTGTAGCCTGCACGCTCTACTTTGCCTATTAGCTTGTTAATCTCAACTGCATTCAATAGCAGTTTGCGCGTGCGTACAGAATCCGGATGGATATGCGTTGATGCCGTAGGCAGTGCGCCGATATGTGCACCGAATAAGAAAATTTCACCATTACGTACAATCACATACGCTTCTTTTAATTGAACGCGTCCTGCGCGTATGGACTTAACTTCCCATCCTTGCAATACAATACCGGCTTCGAATTGTTCTTCGATGAAATAATCATGGAAGGCTTTTTTGTTATCAGCAATACTCATGCAATATAAAAATAAATGACATTCTCTTCTTCACAACATCGCCTTAATTATCTGGTGGCTAATGATGGAAATGGAAACAGGTCGGTTAAAATTTCAAATGTGATTCTAGTAAACGGGTCTTATTGATGGCAGTCGTACATAAAACAGTTTTTATCGCCTATAGCGCAGCGCAAATGTTTGCCTTGGTTGAACGGGTGGAGGATTATCCACAATTTTTACCATGGTGCGGCGAGGTTGATGTGGCGCAGCGGACTGAACAAGACCTGATTGCGACATTATCCATCAATTATCACGGAATTAAGCAGAGATTTACCACAAAAAATAAGAACCTTCCGCCCAATCTAATGGAGATGAGCTTGGTTGACGGCCCTTTTAAGCAATTGCTGGGACGCTGGAAGTTCACGGAATTGCGCGAGGATGCGTGCAAAATTGAATTTGATTTGAGCTATGAATTTTCCAGTAAATTGCTTGAACATCTGATTGGACCTGTGTTCAGCAAAATTGCCAATAGCTTCGTCGATTCGTTTTGCGCGCGGGCTGAAAAACTGTATGGATAATTTGAAGGCACTCAAAGTGCAGGTTTGTTTTGCGACGCCGGATGTTGTCAGTGTTACTGAAATATTTGTATCACATGGCATTCGTTTGCTGGAGGCAGTAACTCAGAGCCAGATTGGTCTTCAACATCCGGATATTAATTTTGCAATGTGCAAATTCGGAATTTTCGGCAAACTCAAATCCCCTGATACCTTGTTGCGCGATGGCGATAGGGTAGAGATTTATCGAGCGCTAGTCGCTGACCCGATGGAGGCTCGTCGACGTCGCGCTAGGAAACAGGATAAGTAATTAATTTTGGTTTACTGGCAGCCACTCGTAGCACGTTTAGCATCAGCTAATTCCTGCGCTCTTTTGCTGTCATCCATATAATTTTTCTCGCCATCTTTACCTGTAGTGGCGATACGAACGCCGGACTCCAGCGCTTTTTGATAAGATTTTGCCCGTTCACAGTTCTTTGCTTTGTCCGCGTTGTTTTGCGCTTCTTCCGCAGATTTTTTGTCTTTTTCGGCTTGCTCTGCCAGGCGCTTCATGAAGTCTTCATTCTTGCTGGCTGTTGTAACGGGTTTTTCCAGCTTGTTTTGTTCTGCACTGGCCGAGCCTGATGCCGCAGATTTTTCTGTGGCCGGAGCATTGGTTTCCGCTGTCTTATTCGGGGATTTGATAATTCTGTTTTTGGGAATGCTTAAAGGTGGCGGCATATCAGAGAATTGCTTATTCCCTTTGTCATCCAGCCATACGTACTGAGCATGTGCCGGTGTCGCTATTATCAGCGCCATAACCGCACCGAGGAAAAATGATGTTTGATATTTAGACATACTTAGCTTTCAAAGAAAATCAACACTAAATCTAATTACGATTTTCCAGAGTTTTACACGGCAGGAGACGTCTCGGCAAGTTTTCTGTATAATTCGGTTTTGCGCCTATAGGAAATACTATGCGTTTACTCCAAAAAGCACTCACTTTTGATGACGTGCTACTTGTTCCGGCATACTCGAACATTCTCCCTAAAGATACCTCTCTTGCGACCAATTTGACTCGCAATATTAAACTGAATATTCCTCTGGTGTCGGCTGCCATGGATACAGTGACTGAAGCAAGATTGGCAATTGCCATGGCTCAGGAGGGCGGTATTGGTATCATTCATAAAAATCTCACTGCAAAAGAGCAGGCGAGAGAAGTGGCCAAGGTCAAACGGTTTGAGTCCGGTGTGTTGCGTGATCCGATCACGATTCCGCCGGATATGAAAATACGTGATGTCATCGCCTTGTCTCAACAGCATGGTATCAGCGGCTTTCCTGTCGTAGAGGGTAAGTCAGTCGTGGGGATTATTACCAACCGTGATTTGCGTTTCGAAGAAGAGCTTGACGCTGAGGCTCGCGCCAAAATGACGCCGCGCGAAAAACTCGTGTTCGTTAAAGAAGGGGCAGATCTGGCTGAGGCTAAACGTCTTATGAACAAGCACCGTCTTGAGCGTGTGCTGGTCGTTGATGACGCGTTTGAATTGCGCGGCCTGATTACCGTAAAAGATATTCAAAAATCAACAGAGCATCCGTTTGCGTCTAAGGACGAACAAGGTAAATTGCGTGTAGGTGCTGCCGTCGGCGTTGGTCCTGATAATGACGAAAGAATTGATTTGCTGGCCAAAGCTGGGGTTGACGTGATCGTAGTGGATACTGCGCACGGTCATTCCAAGGGCGTATTAGATCGCGTTCGCTGGGTGAAAACAAAGTATCCGCATATCGAAGTTATTGGCGGCAATATCGCTACCGCTGCCGCAGCCCTGGCCTTGGTTGAACACGGTGCTGATGCAGTCAAAGTAGGCATTGGTCCCGGTTCCATATGTACAACCCGTATTGTTGCCGGTGTAGGCGTTCCGCAGATTACAGCTATTGCCAATGTCGCCAATGCCTTAAAAGGTACTGGCGTGCCTTGTATCGCTGATGGTGGCGTACGTTTCTCTGGCGATGTATCTAAAGCTTTGGCCGCCGGTGCATCGACAGTCATGATGGGAAGTATGTTTGCAGGTACCGAAGAAGCGCCTGGCGAAGTTATTTTATTCCAGGGTCGTAGCTACAAGTCCTATCGCGGCATGGGAAGTCTGGGGGCAATGGCTGATGGATCTGCCGACCGTTATTTCCAAGATGCTTCTAATAATGCAGATAAGTTGGTGCCAGAGGGTATTGAAGGACGCGTCGCTTATAAGGGTAGCGTTCTGGCAATTCTGTATCAACTAGTCGGTGGTGTGCGCTCCTCTATGGGGTATTGTGGTTGTGCATCAATTGATGATTTGCATACCAAAGCTGAGTTTGTTGAAATTACTTCAGCTGGCATGAGGGAGTCGCACGTGCATGATGTACAGATCACGAAGGAAGCACCTAACTACCGCGCGGACTAATTGGCGTGACAAGGGTACTTAATAAGGTGCTTAATAGCGTGTTTCAGGTCATTGCAAGGAGTGCGGTATGGCAAGTCAGCTAGATCGTTCTAATCCTGTAACCTTTATTCCATTGGGTAGCAACACTGGCGATTTGCTTGCTGAGACTAATCAGGTAAAGATTGCCCGGTTTGAGCGGTTGGCCAGCAAATTGTTTGGTGTTTCAAACTGCCTGATTCATTTGGGTGACCTGGCGACCAGATTTGAGCCTGGTGAGCGATCCATGGCAGCAATAGAGGCAATGTTTTGTTCCAGTCTAGTATTGGCAGAAGACCTCTTTGTCGTTGACGATACGACAAAGCACCACCAAATCGCAACACATCCTTTAGTCACTGGCGCACCTTATATCCGATTTTATGTGGCCTACCCAATCACTGATCAGGCCGGAGAGGTAGTTGGAAATATTGCGCTACTCGATTACGACGCGCATCCGTTCGAAGATGAGTCCCGCTTGTTGTTAGCGGATCTGGCCGTATTGATTGAGCGTGAAATTGCCTCAGGTATTTTGTATCAAGCACATCAGGAATTAATCAGGCAACATCGTAGCCTCAAGCGTGAGTCTCTGATTGATCCGATATTGGGTACCTGGAATAAAGCCGCAATCAGCCGTTCTCTTCAAATCGAAATGGATCGATGTAGCAAGTCAGAAAAACCGCTTGCACTGATTTTTGCTACCTTGGATCAGATCGCACAGATTCGCGATCTGCATGGTATCGCCTTTAGTGATGTCGCGATGGTCAGGGTAGTCAGTCGCATTCGTTCCTGCGTCAGGCCATTTGATGCTTTGGGGCGTTTTGGTAATGATATTTTTCTGATTGTTTTACCTGGGGCATCCCTATTGGTTGCTACCGCTGTCGCAGAGCGCATACGTATCGGAGTGATGTCGCATCCTGATCAGATTGAGGGCGAGTTGGTCCAACTTACAATCAGTGCGGGAATCGTATCAACGGATATGTATCCCAACGCAGAGCCAGAAATATTAATCAGTCTTGCTGAGAAAGCACTACTGTCAGCGAAAAACGCTGGTAACAATCACGTCGCGCAAGCAAGTTTTGCCCAGCCCGACATTATTATTTGACTGAAAAATTTACTCCCATGCACTCAAAAATTCTCATTCTTGATTTCGGTTCCCAAGTGACTCAGTTGATTGCACGTCGTGTGCGTGACTCTGGCGTTTTTTCTGAAGTTCATCCTTACGATGTCAGTGACGAATTTATTCGAAACTACGGTGCAGCCGGAATTATTTTATCAGGTGGCCCGAATAGTGTGACTGAAGGAGATACGCCACGCGCACCAATGGCCGTGTTTGATGTTGGTGTTCCTGTTTTTGGGATCTGTTACGGCATGCAGACGATGGCTGAGCAGTTAGGTGGCAAGGTAGAAAATGGTCTGGTGCGTGAGTTTGGCTATGCCGAAGTCCGTGCCCGTAGCCATACCGCATTACTGAATGGTATTAATGATTTCGTCACGCCGGAAGGTCACGGCATGCTCAAGGTATGGATGAGCCATGGCGATAAAGTAAATGAAATGCCAGCGGGCTTTAAGTTAATGGCATCAACGGATAATTGCCCGATCGCGGCAATGGCCGATGAAGAACGTCGTTACTATGCGGTGCAGTTCCATCCAGAAGTTACGCATACCTTGCAAGGTGAGGCTATTATTTCTCGCTTTGTTCATGAAATCTGCGGTTGCAAATCCGACTGGAATATGCCGGATTACATCTCGGAAGCAGTCGAATCGATTCGTCAGCAAGTTGGTACAGATGAGGTAATTCTGGGCCTGTCTGGCGGTGTTGACAGTAGTGTTGCTGCTGCGCTGATTCATCGTGCCATCGGTGAACAATTGACTTGTGTCTTCGTCGATCATGGCCTGCTGCGTCTTGATGAAGGCAAAATGGTGATGGAAATGTTCGCCAATAACCTCGGCGTTAAAGTCATTCATGTCGATGCAACTGCCCAGTTCATGGGACATCTCACCGGTGTCACCGACCCGGAAGCTAAGCGTAAAATTATCGGCCGTGAATTTGTCGAGGTCTTTCAGGTTGAATCTGCCAAGCTGAAAAATGCCAAATGGCTGGCACAGGGCACGATATACCCGGACGTTATTGAAAGTGCTGGCAAAGGTAAAAAAGGATCGCATACGATTAAGAGCCATCACAATGTTGGTGGTTTGCCAGATACATTAAATTTAAAGTTGCTTGAACCTCTGCGTGAACTGTTTAAGGATGAAGTTCGTAAATTAGGTGTCGCGCTAGGTTTGCCGCATAGCATGGTGTATCGCCACCCTTTCCCTGGTCCTGGTCTGGGTGTCAGGATTTTGGGTGAAGTTAAGAAAGAATTTGCAGAGTTGTTGCGTCGGGCTGATGCCATTTTTATCGAAGAGCTACGCAATACACAAGTTGCCGGATTGACGGGTGACAAAGCAATGTCCTGGTACGATGCAACCAGCCAGGCCTTCGCTGTATTTTTACCGGTGAAGTCGGTCGGCGTCATGGGTGATGGCCGTACTTATGAATATGTGGTCGCGTTGCGTGCTGTGCAGACACAAGATTTCATGACGGCGCACTGGGCACATTTGCCGCACGAACTGCTGGGTAAGGTATCTAACCGCATTATTAATGAAGTGCGTGGCATTAACCGTGTGGTCTATGATATCTCCGGTAAACCGCCAGCCACCATCGAGTGGGAATAAATCATTAAGAATGAACGAGTAATTTTGTGACATACAGCGTTAAAGAAATTTTCTATACCCTGCAGGGCGAAGGCAATCATGCTGGTCGCCCTGCAGTATTTTGTCGCTTTGCCGGCTGTAATTTATGGACGGGCAGGGAAGAGGATCGTGCTACTGCGATTTGTCAGTTTTGCGATACCGATTTTGTTGGCACTGACGGCGAACGTGGCGGCAAGTTCAGGCAGGCTGCGGAGTTGGCGGAGACAATCAACCGCTTGTGGCCGCAAGATTATGCTGCAAGTAAATATGTGGTGTTCACTGGCGGTGAGCCTTTGCTGCAATTGGACGTAGAGCTGATTGTCGCGATGCATGCAGCGGGTTTTGAAATTGCGATTGAAACCAATGGCACGTTACCCGTGCCTGACGGCGTTGACTGGGTCTGCGTGAGTCCTAAAATGGGCTCTGAGCTTGTTGTTCGCAAGGGCCATGAACTCAAAGTCGTGATTCCGCAACTAGGTCAAAATATGCAAGCCTATGCTGCACTGGATTTTCAGCACTATTTTGTGCAAGCGATGGATGGTCCGCAACAAGCAAAGAACCTGCAATTCGCCGTAGATTTTTGCAAGCAGCATCCACGCTGGAAGCTGAGTCTGCAAACACATAAGCTTCTTCAAATACCGTAATTTTCGTCATTTTCGTTTAGGTTTTACATGCTTACCATCACAAGAAAAGTGGAATTCGATACAGGTCATCGTATTCCAGATCACAACAGTCAATGCCGTAATTTGCATGGGCATCGCTATACCTTGCTGATTACCTTGACTGGTGATGTGGTAGAAAAAGATGGCGAGTCCGATAATGGAATGATCATGGATTTCGGTGACATCAAAGCCTTGGCAAATCAGTATTTGGTCGATCTGTGGGATCATGCTTTTATCGTTTACGAAAAAGATACCGCCGTCAGAAATTTTTTGGAAAGTATGCCAAACCACAAGACGGTTGTGATTGATCGTGTACCGACAGTCGAGAACCTGGCCAAGATTGCGTTTGATATGCTGAAAGATGTTTACCATGACCGCTATGGTCGGGCGTTATCGCTGACCAAGGTGACTTTGTACGAGACACCTAATTGCTGGGCAGAGATTGACGGCTAATTTTTTAGTCGCGCAAAGAATGAGTTCTGACCTCGTCTACTCCCAAGACTAATTAATGAAAACCGATGTTGATTTTATGCAAATCGCTCTCCAGCAGGCACAGCTTGCCTGGGATCTGGGCGAGGTGCCGGTTGGAGCTGTTCTGGTCAAGGATGGCGAAGTTGTTGCCTATGGTTATAATCAGCCGATAGATAAACATGATCCAACCGCTCATGCAGAGATTATGGCGTTGCGGGCTGGTGCCGAAATTCTAGGAAATTACCGGCTTCCCGGTTGCGAGTTATATGTGACTCTGGAACCATGCATGATGTGTGCCGGAGCAATGATGCATGCGCGCTTGGCTAAAGTCGTATATGGTGCCAGTGATCCGAAAACAGGTGTCTGTGGCTCTGTCCTCAATTTGTTTGAGCAAGATAAACTCAATCACCATACTGCGGTAATCGGTGGTGTGATGTCAGAGGAGTGCAGCACTTTATTAAAAGACTTTTTTGCCAGCAGACGAGCGGCGCAAAAAAAGCCCATTGCGATCAATCGATAGCTGTCTCAATCTTAGAAGAGTCATTCTGCTTAGGTCGGGTAAGCGGATGGCATCATCGCTAATCATTTCATTCAGGATTATTCATGACGATTGATTTTCCTATCCCAGATTCATCAAGACGTGAGCCAGGCATTGCGATTGTCGGTGTCAGCGGCGGTGCGATTGATGATGTAGCCGTAGAGCGAGGAGTACAGGCTCTGAAAAAATCAGGGTTGCGTGTATATAATTTTTATCAGCCAGATCAAAAATTTCAGCGCTTCGCCGCGACAGATGCCGGACGGGTTGCTCAGATTCATGCGGCAGCAGATCATCCAGACGTCGACATCGTGATGGCATTGCGTGGCAGTTATGGACTTTCGCGTTTATTGCCACTTTTAGATTACAAAAAATTAGCGAACAGTGGCAAATGTTTTGTGGGTCACAGTGACTTTACAGCCTTGCAAATGGCCTTGCTAGCTGATGAGAATAAGTCGAGTGTTGCAGGCCCCATGCTTTGTGATGACTTCACCAGAGAAGACCTGAGTGAGTTCACCTTAACAAGTTTTTTCGATTGTGTCCGGCAGCAGCGACATACGGTGAGATTTGATTCTGCAGATGCCGATGATGTCCTCGTCAGCGGAGTACTTTGGGGGGGCAATCTTGCTATGCTGACGCATCTGACGGGAACTCCTTATTTCCCGCAAATTGAACAAGGTATTTTGTTTGTAGAGGATATTGCTGAGCATCCGTACCGCGTAGAGCGCATGATGTTACAGCTACATTTTGCCGGAGTTTTGGCGAGGCAAAAAGCGATCATTTTTGGAAACTTTTCTGCGTATAAATTAGCGCCGCATGACAATGGCTATAATTTTGATGAAATGATCCGCTATCTACGGTCTGTTATTTCTGTTCCTATCATTACCAGACTGCCTTTTGGGCATATCAAAGATAAGGTATCGCTCGTTGTCGGTAGTCAGACTACATTGATTTCGGAGCAGGGAGTAGTTGAACTGGTCATGGATTATCAGTTTTAAAAAGAGCTTCGGATTCAATGAATAGCTACAAAAAAAGCCGTCAAATTTGACGGCTTTTTGTCTTACAGTTTGCAGTGCTTAATCTGCCGCATAAATATCATTGTCTTTGGTTTCTTTAATGAACAAGGTGCCGATCACAAAAGTTGCCAGAGCGATGATGATTGGATACCACAGACCGTAGTAAATATCACCTTTGAACGCAACCAGTGCAAATGCCGTTGTCGGTAACAAACCACCAAACCAGCCGTTGCCGATGTGATATGGCAGAGACATTGATGTGTAGCGAATGCGTGTTGGGAACATTTCTACCAGCATTGCAGCAATAGGACCGTACACCATGGTTACATACAAAACCAAAATCGTCAGCAGTAACAAGACCATAGGTTTGTCGATTTGCGTCGGATCGGCTTTAGCAGGGTAGCCAGCAGCTTTAATCGCATCAGCAAATTCTTTAGAGAATGCTTTATCTTTTGCTGCGGCTTCTTCTTTTGGCAAGCCTGTAGAGCTATACGACTGAATCACCTTATCTCCGACCTTGACAGAGGCTGCCGTGCCAGGAGCGGCGATTTCATTCGAGTAGTTGACAGAGGCCGATGCCAGTTTCGCTTTGACGATATCGCAGGAAGAAGTAAATTTCTTCGTACCAGTTGGGTTAAACTGGAACTGGCAATCGGCAGGATCCGCTGTGACTACCACCGGTGCGTTTTTCAGCGCATTTTCCAGCGCTGGATTTGCATAGTGCGTCAATGCACTAAATATCGGAAAGTAAGTCAATGCAGCGATCAGGCAACCTGCCAAGATGATAGGCTTACGACCAATTTTGTCAGACAAAGAGCCAAAAACAAGGAAGAATGGCGTGCCAATAACAAGAGAAGCAGCGATAAGAATATTGGCAGTAGCGCCATCTACTTTCAATGTTTGTTGCAGGAAGAACAGCGCATAGAACTGACCTGTGTACCAGACAACTGCCTGACCTGCTGTTAAACCGACCAGAGCCAGAATAACGATTTTCAGGTTTTTCCATTGACCGAAAGATTCTGTCAAAGGTGCTTTAGATGTTTTGCCTTCTGCTTTCATTTTTGCAAAAGCTGGGGATTCATTCATGGACAAGCGTATCCATACTGAAATTGCCAGCAGGAATACGGACACCAGGAAAGGAACGCGCCAGCCCCAAGCCGAAAATTCCTCTTCGCCAATTGCTGTACGTGTACCCAGAATCACCATCAGTGATAGGAATAAACCCAATGTCGCCGTTGTCTGAATCCATGCAGTGAACGCACCGCGTTTGCCGTGAGGCGCGTGCTCAGCAACATAAGTTGCAGCACCACCATATTCACCGCCGAGTGCCAGACCCTGCAATATACGTAATGACACAAGAATAATCGGTGCGGCAATACCAATGGAGGCATAGTTTGGTAATAAGCCGACACAGAAAGTCGAACCACCCATGATCAGGATCGTGACTAGGAAGGTATATTTACGGCCAATCATGTCACCCAGACGCCCAAACACCAATGCGCCAAAAGGACGAACAATAAAGCCCGCTGCAAAAGCCAATAAAGCAAAAATAAATGCCGTATTTGGATCGGTACCTGCGAAAAACTGTTTTGCAATGATGGCTGCGAGTGAGCCATACAGATAAAAGTCGTACCATTCAAATACAGTACCCAGTGAAGATGCGAAAATAACTTTACGCTCTTCAGCCGTCATACCGCCTGACGCTGCTTGTGCTGTCGCCATGCTTGTCTCCTATTATGTTTTAAAGTTGTAGGCAAACTTGAGTCCGAAATAGCCAGACTTAGTTTTTGCGCAAGTTGAGTGTGCAAGCTGAAACTTACGGCATGCTTTCTTGAAACTTACAGAAACTTACGTTTGCTGTTGTTTGCGGTTTATTTGCCCAAAAACATCATAAAAATTACTTTATTTTTTTGCGAACGGTCGTACTAAAAATATGCTATTCTCATATTCAGCTATTTTAAAAGCGTGGTCAGCCGTCTTTTTTACTTGCCTGAAAACGCCGTTGCTTCAGTATTGCCAAGCTCGTTGTAATCGTCACTTCATTCAAAATTATTAAACTAAATCTATTAGGAGACTCACATGTCTGATGCTGTCATCGTATCCACCGCACGTACCGGCCTCGCAAAATCCTGGAAAGGCGCATTCAATATGACCCATGGCGCCACCATGGGAGGTCATGTATTGAGCGCAGCGATAGAGCGCGCGAAGATTGATGCGGCAGAAGTAGAAGATGTGATCATGGGGTGCGCAACGCCTGAAGGCGCTACGGGTAGCAATATTGCACGTCAAATCGCCTTACGTGGCGGATGTCCGGTGACAACGGCTGGGATGACGGTGAATCGTTTCTGTTCTTCTGGCTTGCAAACTATTGCTCTGGCAGCACAACGTATTATTGCTGGCGAAGGCGATATCTACGCCGCTGGTGGTGTTGAGTCCATCTCTTGCGTACAGAATGAAGCAAATACGCACATGATCATTGATCCATGGTTAAAGCAACATAAGCCTGAAGTGTACTGGCCTATGCTACAAACTGCCGAAACTGTCGCCAAGCGTTATAACATCGCTCGCGATCGCCAGGACGAATATGGTGTGCAAAGCCAGTTGCGCGCCGCTGCCGCCCAGGCGGCAGGTTTGTTTAATGCTGAAATCGTCCCGATGACGACAATCATGGGTGTTGCCGATAAGGCGACAGGCATGCTGATCAGTAAAGAAGTTACTATTTCCGCAGATGAAGGTATTCGTCCGGACACAACATTAGAAGCCGTATCGAAAATCCGCTCCGCTGTGCCTGGTGGCGTAATCTCTGCCGGTAACGCAAGTCAATTCTCTGACGGTGCATCTGTTGCAATTTTAATGAATAGTAAAGTCGCTGAAGCGAAAGGTTTGCAGCCACTCGGTATTTTCCGTGGCTTTGCGATTGCCGGTTGTGAGCCAGATGAAATGGGTATCGGTCCAGTCTATGCGATTCCAAAATTACTGAAAAAAGCCGGTCTTAAGGTAGAAGATATCGGCCTGTGGGAATTGAATGAAGCGTTTGCTGTACAGGTACTATATTGCGCAGACAAGCTTGGCATCCCGATGGATAAGTTAAATGTCAATGGCGGTGCGATTGCAGTGGGCCATCCTTATGGCGTATCTGGCGCGCGTCTGACTGGTCATGCCTTAATTGAAGGTAAGCGTCGCGGTGCAAAATTTGTGGTCATCACTATGTGTATCGGCGGCGGTCAAGGTGCGGCTGGCTTGTTTGAAGTGGTGTAATCGTTAAGCGACTGATTAGCTTTAGTGATTAACTTCACTGCGACACCATGAGATAGAAATAAAGACGAGCAAGACGGGAAACGCCTGTCTTGCTTTTTTTAAAGGCAAGAACGATTTATCGTCCTGCCAACGCCCAATATCTGACCCGCTATGCAATCAAAAATCATCCCCCGTCGTGACCTCGATTTTTTGCTGTATGAATGGCTGAATGTCGAATCTTTAAATCAGCGTGAACGTTTTGCTGATCACAATCGTGAAACTTTCAACGCTGCGCTTGATACCTGCGAACAGATCGCCACTGAATTATTTGCACCGCATAACAAAAAAAATGACCAGAACGAGCCGCATTTTGATGGCGAGGTCGTGCATATTATTTCTGAAGTAAAGACGGCATTAAATGCCTTTTGTGACGCCGGCTTGATGGCTGCCGGGCAGGACTTTGAGCTGGGCGGTATGCAGTTGCCATGCGTAGTCGAAAAAGCGGGATTTGCGTATTTTAAAGGCGCAAACGTCGGTACTTCTTCTTACCCGTTTCTGACGATCGGTAATGCCAATACACTGATGAAATGTGGCACGCCGGAACAGATAGAACTCTTCGCCAAGCCAATGCTGGAAGGGCGCTACTTTGGCACAATGTGCCTGTCTGAGCCGCAAGCGGGTTCTAGCCTGTCTGATATCGTGACACGCGCCGAGCCTCAAGGAGATGGCAGCTTCAGGCTGACAGGTAACAAGATGTGGATCTCCGCCGGCGAACACGAATTGTCAGAGAACATCGTGCATCTGGTGCTCGCAAAAGTCCCGGATGAAAACGGTAAGCTGATTCCGGGTGTCAAAGGTATTTCATTGTTCATCGTGCCGAAAAAACTGGTGAACAAAGATGGTTCTCTCGGCGAACGTAATGATGTTGTGCTGGCGGGGCTTAACCATAAAATGGGGTATCGCGGCACGACTAATTGCCTGCTGAATTTCGGCGAGGGCAAGTTCAAACCGCAAGGCAAAGCTGGGGCAATCGGCTATCTGGTCGGTACTTTACACAAGGGACTGGCGAACATGTTCCACATGATGAATGAGGCACGTATTGGTGTCGGTCTGGGCGCCGTCATGCTCGGCTACACCGGTTATCTGCATTCACTGGACTACGCACGAAATCGCCCGCAAGGCCGTAATCCGCAAGCCAAAAATCCAGCTACAGCGCAATTACCAATTATTCAGCACACCGACGTTAAACGCATGCTGCTTGCGCAAAAAGCTTATGTCGAAGGTGGTCTGGCACTAAATTTATATTGCGCGCGACTGGTCGACGAAGAGCGTAGTGCCCCGGCACCGGAAGCAAGAGCGCATGCCTTATTACTGCTCGACATACTTACCCCGATTGCTAAATCCTGGCCATCTCAATGGTGCCTCGAAGCGAATAGCCTTGCGATCCAGATCCATGGTGGCTATGGCTATACCCGTGAATATAATGTTGAGCAATTCTATCGTGACAATCGCCTGAATCCGATTCACGAGGGGACACATGGTATTCAAGGGCTTGATCTGCTGGGACGTAAAGTTGTCATGCAGGATGGTGCCGCGTTTAAGGCTTTGGGTGCTGAGATACAAGCCACAATTAGCCGCGCTGCCGCGCAACCGGCCTTGTCTGATTATGCGCAGGCCTTGTCGCTGGCTTTACGCCGGATTGCGATGGTGACGCAACAATTGTATGGCGCTGGCGACCTGAACAAAACACTGGCAAACGCGTCTCTTTATCTGGAAGCTTTTGGTCATAGCGTTGTTGCTTGGATCTGGCTGGAGCAAGCCTTATTATCGACCGGCAAAGAGGCCCACCATGACGCAAATTTTTATGCTGGCAAACTACAGGCGTGCAAGTATTTCTTCCAATGGGAACTGCCGAAGGTACATCAGCAGCTAGATTTATTGGCGAGTCTGGATACGACCACCCTGGATATGCAGGACGACTGGTTCTGATATTGAGCGATCTATTGAGTTGCATTTTTTGTACATCACACACTTTATAAAAAATAATCGGAGACAAATATGAGTACAGCTGCACGCACGACACAACAATTATTCGATCTTAAAGGCAAGACCGCACTGATCACTGGCGGCTCCCGTGGTCTTGGCCTGCAAATGGCTGAGGCCCTCGGTGAACAAGGCGCTAAAGTCATTGTGTCCTCGCGCAAGCAGTCCGATCTCGACGAGGCGGTTGCTCATCTTAAGGCCCGTGGAATTGATGCTACCGCCATTGCCGCCGATCTGGGTAAGGACGGCAGTGTCAAACCGTTGGTCGATGAAGCATTGGCGCGCTTGGGTCACATCGATATCCTGATCAATAATGCGGGTGCAACGTGGGGTTCGCCTGCGGAAGATCACCCGGCTGAGGCCTGGGACAAGGTCATGAACCTAAATATCCGTAGTATCTTTTTGTTGTCGCAAGAAGTGGGTAAGCGTTCGATGATTCCGCGTAAGCACGGCCGCATCATCAACATCGCATCCATTGCGGGTCTCTCTGGCAATGCTCCCGGCACCATGCAAACCATTGCCTACAATACGTCTAAAGCCGCTGTCATCAATTTCACTCGTGCTCTGGCAGGTGAGTGGGGCGTATATGGCATTACGGTAAATGCGATAGCACCAGGGTTCTTCCCGTCCAAAATGACCAAGGGCATACTCGAACATCTGGGTGAAGAAAAACTCGCCAAAGAAGCGCCGCTACAACGTATCGGCGATGATGAGGATCTGAAAGGTGTTGCCCTGCTGTTCGCCTCCGACGCCGGCAAACATATTACTGGCCAGACTCTCGCGGTCGATGGCGGTGTCTCCGCTGTGTAATGCGCTGTGTAACAACCAAGCATGCCTGACCGGGTTAGCAGCGTGTATGCGCAGACGGGGCGAGATTAGCACTCTCGGCCCTCACTGTAAGCACACTAGCTAAACCAGTAATACACGCATTCTCATTGCAGCACAGACTACGGATACTTTATGAGCTTACCAATCGCGCAGCCTAGTCCGGCACTCAATCCGTTTTTACACGATATGGGTGTCGAGTTTTTGGAAATGGCAAATGGTCGCGCCAAGATCGCGCTCGACCTGTCAGAGCGTCACATGAACAGCTGGCAAATCACGCATGGCGGGGTCATGATGACCATGCTTGACGTCGTCATGGCGATGGCGGGGCGTTCATTGAGCGATGATCTAAAGGGCGTTGTCACGGTCGAAATGAAAACGACTTTTCTACAGCCAGGTGGCGTCCCCGGTGGTCGCATCGAAGCGCGCGGCTTTGCCTTTCATCGCTCTACTACCATGTGTTTTTGCGAAGGGGAAATATGGAACGGAGACAAACTCATCGCCAAATCCATGGGTACGTTTAAATATCTGCGTCGCCTGAAGTCGGGCGAGAACATGAAAAAACTTTACGGTAGTGATTAGTGTAAGTGCACGATTAGTAGTTGATTACAAAGTAGAAGCAAGTCCTGATAAATCCACATGAATGGAAAGAGGAGACAACATGCCCGAACAGAATCATCCAAGGTATTTTTCATCACGTTTCAACATGAGCTTGAAGATCATCCTGGGGGGATTGATGGCCGCCACATTCGGTAGCGCGACTGCACAAACTGCCTTGCCGGATCCGGCAAGCACCGATCCAAAATCGCTGGGATGGATGCAAGGTTTTCCTCCTGCACCAGACAAAGTCATTAAATTCAGTAATGGCAGCAACTATCAATTTCCACGTACTCGCTGGTCATTTTCGCATGGACGAGAGCTAGGTCCGACATCGAATGTCTGGCATGGTCATTTGCCAGCCTCAGTGTTGCCGCAAGCGCCTGCCAATCTGGATGGCATCAGTTTTACCGATGATAAAGGTGTGACGGCGACCTGGGCAGATATGCTGAATCTGACTTATACCGATAGTGTATTGGTAATGCACAAAGGTAAAGTCGTGTACGAAAAATACTTCGGTATTAGTAAGCCCCAATTGCCGCACATTGCGATGTCGGTGACCAAATCTTTTGTCGGTACGCTGGCCGCGACAATGGCAGTTGAAGGCACGCTTGATCCCTCTGCTCAAGTGACTACCTATCTGCCTGAGTTGAAGGGAACTGCGTACGGTGATGCGACCGTGCGTCAGGTCATGGACATGACAATCGGTGTTCAGTATTCAGAAAATTATGCCGATCCGAAAGCAGAAATCTGGGACTACGCTCGCTCAGGCGGGTCGCTCCCAACTGCACCGACATATGATGGCCCAAAAACGTTTTACGACTTTTTGATGAAATTAAAAAAAGAAGGTAACCACGATGAGGCTTTCGCTTACAAGACCGTCAATGCCGAAGTGCTCGCCTGGATCATTAAGCGCGCCAGCGGCAAGTCCCTGTCAGATTTGTTGTCTGAACGTATCTGGCAAAAGCTCGGTGTCGATAACGACGCCTATTTTGCTGTTGATAGCATAGGCACAGAGCAGGGCGGCGGCGGACTGAATCTCACTTTGCGCGACATGGCACGTTTTGGTGAAATGATGCGTCTTGACGGTAAATTTAACGGACAGCAGATTCTGCCAAAAGTAGCTGTCGAGGATATTCGTAAGGGTGGCGACAAGACTAAATTTGCCAAGGCTGGTTACGCCACCATACCCGGTTATTCCTATCGCAATATGTGGTGGATAGGCCATAACAATCACAACACATTTGAAGCGCGCGGTATTCATGGTCAGCGTATTTACATAGACCCGGTGGCTGAAATGGTCATCGTTAAATTTTCTTCCCACCCCATAGCCGCAAACGGCGCGAGTGATCCCATCACCTATCGTGCGTTTCAGGCATTGGCTAATCACTTGATGAAATGAGATCAATATGAGTAACGTAACAACTGGTAATTTTCAGCGCATCGTTCTGGCATCCCGTCCTGCTGGTGAAGTCAAAGTCGATAATTTTCGCTTGGAATCTGTCCCCGTTCCTGACATTAAAGATGGCGAAGTATTAGTACGCAATCATTTTTTGTCGCTTGATCCTTATATGCGCATGCGCATGGAGGATGCAAAAAGTTATGCCGCACCACAGGCAATTGGCGAGACCATGATCGGTGGTACGGTCGGTGAAATTGTGGCGACGAATAATCCTAAATTTGCGGTCGGCGATAAAGTCGTTGGCATGCTCGGTTGGGCAGAAATGGGCGTGTCCGATGGCGTTTTGTTGCGCAAAGTAGATACGACCCATATTCCATTATCCGCCTACCTCGGATCAGTCGGTATGCCCGGCATGACAGCCTGGTATGGTTTAACGCAAATCATGCAAGCCAAAGAAGGCGAAACAATCGTCGTCTCCGCCGCCAGTGGTGCGGTGGGCAGTGTCGTCGGTCAGCTGGCTAAATTACGCGGTTGCCGCGCAGTCGGTATTGCTGGTGGTGCCGAGAAATGTGCGTATGTCGTGAATGAACTTGGCTTTGATGCCTGCATCGATTATAAAGCCGGTAATCTGCAAGCTGATCTGGCTGCCGCGACACCGAATGGTATTGACGCTGTATTTGAAAACGTTGGCGGCGAAATTTTCGACGCTTGCCTGGCGCGTATGAACGCCTTTGGTCGCATCGCTTTGTGCGGCATGATTGCAGGCTATGACGGTGAGCCTTTACCGATCAAAAATACCCGTGTGTTATTGACGATGCGGTTGACCATGCGTGGTTTCATCGTGTCCGAACATATGGATTTATGGCCACAAGGACTTAAGGAATTAGGCACGCTGGTCGCTACAGGTAAATTGAAATTCCGCGAATCGGTTGCACCCAACTTGGCGGCGGCACCTGATGCGTTCCTTGGTTTGTTAAAAGGTAAAAACTTCGGTAAGCAATTGGTCAAGCTCAATTAGCGCAAGTCTTTAATCAAATTCCTTTCCTTTGTTAATACTGTCAATGCTAGATTAATAAAGGATGGGGTAAAAATGTGGCGTAGACGTAAGGACTAAACATGTCAGAGATTATTTTTCACCACTATCCGGTTTCTCCATTTTCGGAAAAAATCCGCCTGATTTTTGGCTTCAAGAACCTAGCATGGAAATCCGTCATGATTCCGTCAATCATGCCTAAACCTGATGTCACCGCGCTGACTGGCGGATATCGCCGCACCCCTGTCATGCAGATCGGTGCTGATATTTATTGCGATACTGCTTTGATTGCCGATGTACTGGAGCGTATCGCACCGGTACCAAGCCTGTATCCGCCAGCGATCGCCGGACTGTCAAGAACAGTGGCGCAATGGGCTGATACAAGCTTATTCTGGACGGCGATCGCGTACACATTTCAGCCCGCTGCGATGTCTGGCATTCTCGGTGATATCACTCCCGAGCAAATGAAAGCTTTCGGTGCCGATCGCGCAGCAATGCGTGCCGGTGCACCCCGCATGTCCTTGCCAGAGGCGACAGGTCAATTGCTGGAATACCTCCGCCGTATCGAAGATATGTTGAGTCAGGGTTCCGCATTCTTGCTTGGAGCTGATGCCAGCATCGCGGATTTTTCTACTTATCATGCGCTTTGGTTTATTCGTCGGGTTCCTGCAGTTGCAGGTATATTGGATGCCTATCCGCTGACATTGACTTGGATGGATAAAGTCGCTGCTTTTGGTCAGGGGCATCCAGAAAAAATGCGTAGCACAGAGGCAATCGAGCTTGCTCATAGCACAATGCCATTGCTATCCGACGCCTCACTGCTTGATACGCATGGAATTGCCTTGGGTGAGATGGTTGCCATCATGCCGACGGATTACGCACTGGATCCGGTTGCCGGTGAGCTTGTGTGCGCAAGTGCCAATGAATTTGCGGTCAGACGCATTGATGAGCGTGCTGGGGCCGTGGTTGTGCATTTTCCACGGGTCGGCTTTCAGATGAAGCGTGCAGAGTAAGCAATCAACGTAATCAACGCACTCAGGAATAAAGAAATAAGCCAAAGCCGATTTCTTTTAAAACACGCAATAAAGTAATTGATCAACGAGAGATCTCTATGAAAAATTTTCAAAACAAAGTTGCAGTAATTACCGGTGGTGGCAGTGGTTTTGGTCGCGAATTCGCTTTGATCGGTGCCAAACTTGGTATGAAACTGGTGCTCGCCGATGTTCAGCAAGACGCGCTCGATAAAGTGAAGGCAGAAGTCGAAGCGCTTGGCGCCCAAGTCTTAATTCAGCGTTGTGATGTGCGTCATGCCGCCGAGGTGCAGGCACTAGCCGACGCAACGATTGAAAAATTTGGTGCCGTGCATCTGGTCTTCAATAATGCTGGTGTTGGCTCTGGCGGTTTGATTTGGGAGAATACGCAGGCTGACTGGGAATGGGTATTGGGCGTAAATCTATGGGGTGTGATTCATGGCGTACGTATCTTCACGCCACTGATGCTGGCATGTGCCAAAACGGATCCGGATTATGAAGGTCATATCGTGAATACCGCATCAATGGCAGGCTTATTAAATGCGCCAACGATGGGCGTCTACAACGTCTCTAAACATGCCGTTGTTTCGCTGTCGGAAACCTTGTTTCAGGATCTGAGTCTGGTCGAGGCACCGATTGGTGCATCGGTCCTTTGCCCGTATTTTGTACCGACAGGCATCAGTCAATCACAGCGTAATCGTCCTGATGACGTGCAGGCTTCCGCACCGACGGCCAGTCAGCGCGCATCACAAGCGATGTCCGATAAAGCAGTGTCATCAGGCAAAGTCACGGCAGCAGAAGTCGCGGAAAAAACGTTCAAGGCGATCAGCGATGGACAGTTCTATATCTACTCGCATCCCGCCGCCTTAGGTAATGTGCAGGAACGCATGGAAGACATCATCACGCAACGTAATCCTGGTGATCCGTATAAAGCTGCGCCTCATATCCGCGACATGTTACGTGCCCGACTTAAAGCGGAATAGTACGTCGCCATCCTCAGTAATTCCATATACTCCTGTCTAGTATATTTGTCGCCACCAATAAAAATATGCGGTAATGGCATATTATTTGTTGATTAGTAGGGGAGTATATGGTTTTCGTAGAGGGTGAGTTAATTGAAGTTTGTCCAAAAAAACGTGGCCAAGTCTCAGTAAATTTGATCGGGTGCACGCTCAAAACAGGACAGAACACTTGATAAAATCTGCAAGAACAAACAGAGAGCACAATACCCTGTAGCCTGAATTAACGTTACGGTATCGTTCAACAACAACGTCACAAAGCAGAGTCCTATGCAATCACTCATCCAGTCGAATCAATTCGCCACGCTCAAAAACGGAACACGCCTGCATTATGCAAGTGCTGGCGATGCAGCTAAGCCGCTACTGTTATTTGTTCATGGCTTCCCTGAGTTTTGGTATGAATGGGCGGCGCAGCTGGAAGAGTTTGGGCAAGATTATTTTGCCGTTGCCCCAGACCTGCGCGGCTTTAATTTATCTGATATGCCGACTGATCTGGGTGCCTACAAGGCCAAACACATCGTCGATGATCTGCGGCTATTGATAGAGCATTTAGGCTATGAAAAAGCAACTATCGTTGCGCATGACTGGGGTGGTGCGATCTGCTGGAATTTTGCGATTGCCTTACCGCAGATGCTGGAAAAACTCATTATCATCAACTCGCCGCACCCGTACTTGTTTATGCAGGCGCTCAGCAGCAATACGTCCCAAAAATCAGCGAGCGAATACATGAATTGGCTGCGCGCCGAGGGTTCCGAGAATGCTTTGGCTAAAGATGATTTTGCTTTGATCGAAGGATTTTTTAATGGCATGGGACAGCCGCAAGCTGCGTGGTTCGACACCGCAACGCGGGCCAGATACCATGAGTGCTGGTCACGCGGTTTGCGAGGTGGCGTTAATTATTACCGTGCTTCACCTTTACATCCACCGACTGACACCAATCAGGGACCATTAAAACTGCAACTGAACCCTGCGGATTTTCGTGTCAAGGTGCCGGTCCGGGTGATTTGGGGTGAGAACGATAAAGCACTGCCAAAAACCTTGCTCGATGGCCTGGAAGATTTTATCCCTGATCTGCAGGTGATCCGTATTCCGGAAGGCAGTCACTGGATCATTCACGAACAACCTGCCCGCATCAACCAACTGATACGCGGCTTCCTGGATAACTGATATGGCACGACAGGATTTTGATTTCTTCCATTCTTTGCGGGTGCGGTGGGTGGAGGTCGATATGCAGGGGATCGTTTTTAACGGTCATTATCTGACCTATTTCGATGTCGCGTTCACCGAATACTGGCGCGCTACTGGTTTGCCAAACGCCTTGTTGCAGGCAAGCGAGGGGAAAGAATTGTTTGCCCGTAAAGCGAGCATTGAGTACATGGCGCCAGCGCGATTTGATGATGTTCTGGACATTGGCGTGCGCTGTGTTGCGATTGGCAACTCTTCAATGCAGTTTATTGTTGAGATTTATATCGGCGATGAGCATTTGATTTCGGGCGAATTGTTCTATGTCTATGCAGATAGCAATTTGCGAAAGGGCGTAACAGTACCGGACCAGTGGAGGCAGACAATTCTTGGATAGGCGCTATGTTTTAACGTAATGGAAGTTCGAGAAAACAATATCTATTTTTGCCACCTTCCTTTGCCTTGTACATTGCCTTGTCTGCACTCTTAATAAGTTCTTCTGCCGTGATGCCGTCATCCGGATACACGGCGATCCCGATGGATGTACCTATTTTGGCAGTGTTTTCATCAATATGAAAAGGTATGTTGATACTAGTAATAATCCGGTGAGCTATTTGTACTACCTCCTGCTGACTTGACGGATTGTCCAGCAATATGACGAATTCATCCCCGCCGAGTCTGGAAACAGTGTCAGTTTTGCGGACTTGTGCCAACAGTTTTTTTGCGACCTCTTTTAATAAGATGTCACCAGCTTCGTGGCCAAGGCTGTCATTTACATTTTTGAACTGGTCAAGGTCAAGAAACATAACCGAAATGTTTCGTTTTTCACGATCAGTTTTAGCCAATAGTTGATGAAGTCGTTCCATCAGTAAAGGCCTGTTAGGCAGTCCGGTAAGTGCGTCTTGCAAGGCAAGTTTTCTGATGGTTTCGTCGCGATACCAGCGATCAGAAATATCGTTAAATATAGAGACATATCTAGTAGGCACCCCAACATTTCCCAATATTCTGGTGATGGTTTGCCTTTGCGGATAAACGTCACCATTCTTGCGCTGGTTCCAGACCTCGCCTTCCCACATTCCTCTCGTTGAAATGGCTTCCCAAATATCCTCGTGAAAGCTGGAGTCGTGTTTTGTTGATTCAAACAATTTTGGTGTTTTACCGATAGCTTCTTCTGCTGAGTATCCAGTGATTTGTGTAAACGCCGGATTGACTGACAGGATGACCGCATCAGCGTCTGTGACCATAATACCTTCGATCGTATTCTGAAAAACGCTTGCCGCCATATGCAGTTCATTTTCTGCATTTTTTAAAGAAGTTATATCACTCACCAAGACAAAAAAACCAATAACAGTTTTGCTGCGATTGAAGTCTGGAATGTAATGCGCCATCCCGTAGCCGATGCTGCCATCGGCTTTAGTTAGGATACGCTCAAATATTTGTTTTTCGCCCCGTAATACGGCGTCAACGTATCCTTGATTGCTCGCCATTAAGCGTTCACCAAGTAACTCCGGCAATGAGTGACCGATGATCTGATTTGTAGGTTTTCCAAACCAGCTGACATAGGATTGGTTGGCAAATTGACAGACTAAATTTTTGTCCCAATATCCTACTAACGCGGGAGTCGCATCCGTAATGGTTTTGATAAACAGTTCTTTTTTTTCTAATTCTTTTTTTGATGACTCGGCGAGGTTGCGAGCAGTAATTAACTCAGCTTCAAATTTACTGCGTTCTTGTGCGACAAATAATAGCCAAATATAGCAATCTACTGATTGGTATTTACTGCGTGAGCAGTTAAACATGACAGGTATTCGCCCACCATTTTTATCCAACATTTTCAAATATATTTCTTTTACCTGCCCATTTTTTAACAACATCGGCCAAATGTGTGTCTGCAAAAATATGCATCCTGCAGGTGGAAAAAGAAGATCCATTGACTGACCTATTAAGGCACTATCTTCGATGCCGACCGTCGCCAATAGCCCTGCGTTAACATCGATTACGATGCCTTTTTCGTTTGTAATTAAAACGCAGCAGGGTAATTGGTCAATGAACTCCACGTCGTTATTCTGCTAGTTGGGAATGCTTGAAGGCAGTGCGTTAAAATAATTTCGCATCGCATCAATCACTAAATATGGATGACTCATATGCCCGCAATGCCCTGCGACATTGAGTACTTTTAGAGTGCTTTTTGGTAAATGGTGATGCATATATTCACCGATGCTAAGGGGCGCAAGAGCGTCTTCGCTATGTTGAAGTATGAGACTTGGGCAAGTCACCAGCGGAAGATCGCTTCGATTATCGGCAAAAAAAGTCGTCTTTGCGAAGACACGAGCGGCGCGGGGATCTGTTGAGCAAAAACTATTCGTTAGCTCACTGGATATGCTTCCCCCCCCCCCAGATTTACCGGCAACTACTGATCCTAAATAGTTTGCCCAGCCAAGATAATTTTGGTCCATCAACGCTAGGAGCTCTTCCAAGTCTTCACGGTTAAAACCACCTTGGTATTCAGGTGGCAGGTTTAAGAAGCAGGGAGAAGGGCCAATTAGTACCATTTCTTTGAATAGCTTCGGTCTTTCGATAGAGGCTAGCAAACCTACACTGCTGCTGACAGAGTGTCCAACAAAAGTCACATCTGACTCAAGTTTTAGTTCATCACAAACGTCCAGCAAATCTTGCACATATCCCTGCAAGCTGGAATAACGGTGTTCGTCAAATTCAGATAGATCGGATGCACCACTTCCCACATAGTCGAACAGAATTTGTGTATTCGTTGACGCAAACGCAGGAGTGACGCGATCCCACATTCGCTGACTGCAACCAAAGCCATGTGCATATAAGAGTGTTGGCCCCTTATCGCCGATAACACGAACATTATTGCGTTTCAATACATTCATATCCGCTCCTTAGTCAGTTTTCAATACACATACTTCGTCGTTCGCGTAAAACACTTTGCGAGTGATTAAAACATATTTCGTTTGAAGAAACGAATTATTTACTATTTGCAACCATTTTTGACAATGTGGCGGCTGCCCATGCCTTCTGAATATTTGAGTCTAGTAAGAAGCCAAAAATAGAAAATGGCCACGCTACTCTGCTGAGCCTGAGGGTTAGTTGACTAATCTAAACGTCAATTTGTTGGAAAGTATTAACAAACTAATACGTAGCTTTACATTGATTTTCAATCTGCGGCGTGAAAATCTAGCGCGCCAAACAGCAAGCCTATATATTGTTTGATTGAAGAAACATAAAATTTTCTTATTTTTGAGACTTAATTTTTATTTGATGAGGTGATCTTATGCTTTCCGCCCCTAAACCACGCGATGAAGATATTAGGCTGCGTGCGTTACATCATCTTGGAGTTTTAGATACCGCCGCTGAGGACGAATTTGATGCATTGATCAAAGTGGCAAGTGCTGTTTGCGGCACACCAATTTCATTACTCAGCCTGGTTGACACCGAGCGCCAATGGTTTAAGGCGAATGTTGGGTTGCCCGGGGTGAGCGAGACAGCAAGGGATGTTGCATTCTGTTCACATGCAATATTAAGCGATGACATACTTGAAGTTCCTGATGCGACTGCGGACTTTCGTTTTTTGACAACCCCCCTCGTGAAAGGTAATCCTGATATTCGTTTTTATGCAGGCGCTCCTTTGAAATTGAGCGATGGTTCAAGGGTTGGTACCTTATGCGTTATCGATAGAGAGCCAAAGTCGCTTACCACCTTTCAAAGGGAAATATTAAGCCAACTGGCTATCGCTGCATCCAGAGCGTTAGAAAGTCGGCGGGCGTTGATATCAGAAAGACGTCTTTTAGAGACGGAACGGTAATCCCCCCATTTTTAGCGCGAGCTATGAGTAGAGGCTATGCGGCAAGTGCGAGTTTCTGTTTCGGGGTGATGCCGCCGATGCCCGTGTTGGGCCGGTCGTGATTGTAAGTCCATAACCAGTTGGTGGCAAAATCTTGGATCTCTTCGAGCGAATCAAACAGGTGGTGCGCCAGCCAATCGTAGCGCACCGTCCGGTTGTAGCGTTCAACGTAGGCGTTCTGCTGCGGCTGCCCTGGCTGAATAAACTC